>CAYMTW010000030.1:0-26983 GCA_964393485.1 uncultured Melioribacter sp.
CTCTGTACCTCTGTACCTCTGTACCTCTGTACCTCTGTACCTCTGTACCTCTGTAACCCCGTAACTCCGTAACTCTGTACCTCCGTAACTCCTAACCTCAGTAACTCCGTAACTCAAGATGCGTCTCCTCTTCCTCTGCATTCTCTCTATCGTACTCCGGCTTGCCGTGCTCACGGTAACGCCGATGGGAGAGCCGCGTGAGTATGAGCAGGTGGTGATTGCGCAGAATGCGCTATCCGGTGAAGGCTTTGGGATGGCATGGCCGTACCAGCCCCTTGACTCGGCCCGTGCGGAGCAGTGGAAGAACGATCCGACGCCGCATCCGAGTGCGTTCATGCCGCCGTTTGTGCCGGCCGTTGCTACGGCAGTGTTCAGTGTGGCAGGGGGCGGGCAGTTCGGCATCATGGTGATGCTGGTGCTGCAGTGCCTTGTGGGTGGACTCATCCCATGGCTGGTTGCGCGCATCGCGCGGCGCATGGCATCGGAACGGTCGGCTATGATCGCTGCCACGTGGTCGCTCATATACATTCCCGGACTTGTTTCGTCGGCTACGCCGGCCGGTGCGGTGTGGTATGCCGTGTGCGGACTCTTCGTGATCGATGCTGTACAGACACTCCTGGCCGAAGGTCGCGGGGCTTTGATGCTCGGCCTGGCCGTGGGTCTGCTCACCCTCATGCGCTCGGAGTTTCTGGCCCTTGGCGTGATAGTCTGCGCTTTGCCCCTTCTCAAGCGCAACTGGAAAGGGGCTAGCCTGGCACTGGCAACAATGCTCGTGGTGATCGCACCATGGCTGGCGCGCAATGCCGCAGAGTTCGGTCAGCCCGTTGGCATAATCACGCATCCATGGCGCGAGATGTGGCGTGGCGCAAACGTGCATGCATCGGGCAGTGGTTATGCTGTCGATGGGTGGAATATCTGGGAGGGAGAGCGCTATCCGCAGATCGTTGCCAAGCTTGATGCACTGCCGCTGACGCAGACGTTTGAGCTGGAGGCCGACAATGTGTTCCGCGAAGAGGTGTTGAGCTACATCAAGAACGATCCCGCGCGGTGGCTCATGCTCGGTCTCAAGAAGGTGCTGATGCTCTGGACTGTTGATCCCTACTACCCGAAGGGTAAGTCACTAGCTTACCTACTCCCGACGCTGATCACTGGGCTCGCACTGCTACTGGGTCTAACGCTGGCACTGCGGCATGTGCTGCGCGAGCGGGCGTGGACGTCTCATGCCGTTCCGATTCTGCTGATCGCCGCCGGCATGACGGGACTGTTTGCCATCACTTATGTGCTGCCGCGATATCAGACGTATCTGTTCACGGTGTGCATGCCCCTTATCGCCATTGTTGCTGATCGGTTCCTCGTCAGGGATCGACGATAACGAACTCGCTCGGCGAGGTTGGGACAAACGTCCGCACGTTTTCAAGCACGACGTTTCCGCGCAGAACGCCTCGCACGTCCACAACACGCATGCGCACTGGCAACATGTCCTGCGCAACCGTAAACCACCAGCCGTCCGGCGTACGCACACACTGCATTGCGGTTGTACCCACACGCTCATCTGCAGACGTGGTTTCATCGACTTCGTAGGCACCGATCGACGGAGGGTTTGCATAGGTGCGTCCGGCAAGGTCACGCACGGCATCAGGCGTTGCCACGCCAGCCCCCTTCACGGGACTTGATGCCATGGGACGATAGTCGCCTGTTGCGTAGCCGCGCAGCAGTGGATCGCTTCCGTGGATGCTCGACGCCTCCGTCAGCTGCGCTTCCTGCGGACGTGATGACGCCGGGGCATCGACGTTGAACCAGAGGTTGTTGCGAAGCGTGAACGATGACGGGGCTGTGTTTGCACCGATGTTTACATGACGGGAGATCGTAGACCGAAACACAACAAGATTATTCTGAAAGACGTTGTCGCCGCAGGGTAGGAACCGCGCGGTATCGACGGTTTCCTGCAGGATTCGAAACACCCAGCGCTGTGGATCGATGATGGTGTTGTTTGTCACTGTTACCCGAACAGCTCCTACATAGGCCATAGGCGTGACCGAGCGCACGAAAAGGTTGGCAACGACCGTCAGATCGGCGGCCTCGAACCGTGCGTCCTGTGGACGGAAGAAGGCCAGTCCGGTAGAGCCGCCAAGATTCAATGCGCGCTCACCACCGTCGATGAACGAGTTCCGCTCGATCCGGATGAACTGCGTTCCGCCCTTTGCCTGAATGCAGTTTGAGCCGAGTCGGCGGAAGGTGTTGTTACGGAAGACACCCTTGTGACAGCCAACCATGTCGGCGCCGCTGCCGCCGGGAGAGCCATCCTCGAAGATGCAGTCCTCCACTACAAAGTCGTCCAGACCTGAGAGCTTGAGCTGATCGTTATTCCCCGTTGCGCCCATGGCCCCGAAGGTGATGCCGCGGAAGGTGATGTGATGCGTTGGTGTGTCGAACGTGCCACCATCATCGCAGTTCATGCCATTGCCGGTTTGCCCCCTGACCGAGAAGTTCTCGATGACCAGGTGCGAACACTCAGAAAAGTGCATCGACTCCGAGCCCCCTTCAAAGACCACGCCGACGCGTTCCGTGCCGCGGATTACGACCGGGGCTTCGTCGGTACCGTTTAGATTTTCAATCCAGAACGTTCCCCGATACGCAGCCGGATGGATCAGCACCGTATCGCCCGGCTTTGCCTGCAGGCAGGCAGCGCGCGGGTCAGCAAACTCCTTCTGTGGCCCGACGTTGAGGGTCGTGGCAATCACGGGCCTACTCAGGAGTACGGACACCACGACTGCCATTCCGAGCAGACGTCGGGATGCAGCCGCAAAAGAGCGATGGTGCAGAGATTTCATGAACTCACCGTGAATGAACAAAAAACTTCCTGCTGCGAATGTAACGAAGACGTCCTCGGCGGTTTCATAGCAGTTCACGTCTGATCTTTAATGCTTTTCAGGAGGTATCGCTATGCGTTTTCTCAACCGTTCACTGCGCACACTGGCGATTCTACTTCTTACATCGGCTTGTCTAACTGCTCAAGACTTCTCCATTATTCTTGGACGTCCGACGGATAAGTCCATCACGGCAGCCGTGAACTTCATCAAGCCTGCCGAGTACTACCTGGAGTACGGAACGCTTAGTGGGATGTACAGTGCACAGACGCCAACCACGAAGATCAAAGCCGGCGAGTCGATCAAGACCGATATCACGGGCCTGACGTCGAACACGCGCTACGTGTACCGGGTGCGCTATCGTGCTAATGGTGGCTCGACGTTCGAGGCATCACCTGAGTATTCGTTCCGGACGCAAAGGGCACGTGGCGAGTCATTTACCTTCCTCGTGGAAGCCGACGAGCACCTCTACGACAAGAAGGGCATACCAGCGATGTACAAGATTTCGCTTGAGAACATGAAAAAGGATAGTGCCGACTTCATGCTCTCACTTGGTGATACCTTCGGAGATGACCACACACCCACGACCACGACCAGTCAGGACATGGATGATCTGCACCGCGACTATCTGCAGTATCTCGGATCGATCTGCCACTCGGTACCGTTCTTCTTCTGCCTCGGCAACCACGAGGGAGAGACGGGATACTACCTCAAACAGAATGCTCCGAACAACATTGCCGTCTGGGGCACGATCTGGCGCAAGTACTACTATCCGAATCCCTTCCCAAATGGATTCTACACTGGCAACATGACGCGTGAACCCAATGGCATCGACTACCCTGAGAACTACTATGCGTTTGAATGGGGTGATGCATTGTTTGTGGTTCTCGACGTTTACCGTGACTGCGATGTGAACGAGAAGCCACAGAACTGGGACTGGACGCTTGGGGAGACACAGTACCGCTTTCTGCGGAATGCTCTTGAGAAGAGCAACGCCAGATACAAGTTTGTCTTCGCTCACCACACACGCGGACAGGGTCGCGGTGCCGTTGTCACTGCGAAAGGGGCTGAGTGGGGCGGATACAACAACAAAGGGACCTACGAGTTCGACAAGTTTCGCCCGGGATGGGGCCTGCCCATCCACCAGCTCATGGTCAATACCGGCGTCAACATCTTCTTCCAAGGTCATGACCACCTCTACGCCAAGGAAGAACTTGACGGTCTCGTATACCAGGAGACTCCGATGCCGAGCGACTCCACGTACGAGATCGGCGTACTGGCCAATGCTGATGCGTACACTGACGTGACCATGCGCGGCACGGGTCACCTACGCGTGAAGGTTTCCGATGCCGGCGTAGTTGTGGACTTCGTTCGCTCGTACATGCCCAAGGATACTGTCGGAGGTACGAACAAGAATGGTGAGATCGCCTACTCCTACACCGTCAAGCAGCGTCCGGTCTCGGTTGATGACGAAACGCTAGCCGGTGAAACCGTTTTCGCACCCAACCCCGCTCGCGAGTCGTTGAACATTCTTGCACCGACCACATCATCCGTCCATGTGACGATCACCAACGTGCTGGGTCAGGTTGTGCTTCACACCTCATCCACTACCATTGATGTGTCCATGCTGCCGCATGGACTCTACGACGTCGTTGCAACCATTGATGGTGCTCCCACACGCCAGACAATCATGATCGGAGGTCGATGATGCGTGCTCTCTTTGCATACCTTCTCATTTGCACAGCTGTTGCGCACTCGCAGACGCTCCAGCATCGTGAGCTGTTGGGACGTCCGACCGACAAGTCCATCACCATCCAGATCGTCCCCGACAAGAACGTAGAAGCACGCGTTACCTATGGAACGTCAGCCGATGCCCTTGACGCACAGACCACCTGGACAAAGGTCGATTCCGCAGAGCCGGTCACGATGGTGATCAACGATCTGCAGCCTGATACGCGATACTTCTACCAGGTGGTGTATCGCACGCAACAGGGAGCCCCTTCAATAACACGTCCCACGTATTCATTCCACACGCAGCGCAGGAAAGGCTCCCCATTCACTTTCGTGATCCAGGCCGACCCACACCTTGATGAGCAAAGTGACACCTCGGTGTACCTGCGCACGCTCCGTAACGAGTTGGAAGACTCACCGGACTTCATGATCGATCTTGGGGACATTTTGATGTCCGACAAACTGACGAATGCTCAGAAGAAGGTTCCGCGGGATACCATAACCTATCGGGCGCACCTCCTGCGCTCGTACTACGAAGAAGTCTGCCACTCTACTCCTCTCTTCATTACTCTCGGTAATCATGAAGGCGAAGCTGGATGGCTCAACAACGGAACGGCTGAGAACGTCCCGGTATGGGGCACCATCGATCGGAAAAAGTACTTCCTCAATCCCGAGCCAGATGGATTTTACTCTGGCGATACCACCAGCTATCCGTTCGTTGGGCGTCGTGGTGCCTACTACGCCTGGGAATGGGGTGATGCACTGTTCATGGTCATCGATCCGTACTGGTTCACCAAGCCAAAGCCCGACTCTCTGAACGGATGGCGCTGGACGCTTGGTAAAGAACAGTATGAGTGGCTCAAGTCAACACTGGCCAAGTCAACCGCAACCTTCAAGTTCATCTTCTCGCATCAGCTGGTAGGGGGCGACCCCGACGGACGTGGTGGCGTGGAGTTTGCCGATCGCTATGAGTGGGGTGGCAAGAATCTCGACGGCACCGAAGGCTTTTCCAAGAACCGTCCTGGATGGGAAATGCCGATCAAGGATCTACTCAAGCGTCATCGCGTGAACGTCTTCTTCCATGGTCATGATCACTTCTTTGGAAAGCAGGAGAAGGACTGTCTGATCTATCAGGAAGTACCGCAGCCAAGCCACACAAACTTCTCCGGGGCCGGCCAGGCTGTCAAGTACGGTTATCTCGAAGGTATCATCCTGCCAAACTCCGGTCACATTCGCGTCAACGTAAGCCCAGAGGCCACGAAGATTGAGTACGTGCGCAGCTATCCCCCGAAGAATGAAGCAGGTAATCGCAAAAACAAGGATGTCTCGGCATCGTACATCATCGGCGCAAAGAACTGCTATGATTCCGTTTCAACCGGAATCCCAATCCTGTGGAACACGGACTATCTCGATGAGCATGTCTATCCGAATCCATCAGTCGATAACACCTCGATTGCCTTTACGCTGCCCACGGCCGATGTGATCACCATCGATATCGTTGATATGCAGGGTAACTTGGTTCGTTCACTACTTCGCCAGACGCCTATTGACGAAGGACGCTACACGGTTATCTGGGACGGAATGACCGATCGTGCAGTCGCAGCGGCATCTGGGTCCTACCGCTACATCCTGCACGGTCGCACCACCCGTGGCACATCCGGCACGCTGGTGCGCTCGCGGTGATGTGCTCACGGGTAGTATCGACGGTGACGAGCTAGAGTCGCACTCGCAGGGTAGTAACGATGTTGCGTCCGGGGGCAGAGATCCCCGAGCCTGCCGGACGATACTGCAAGTCGAAAATGTTCTCGACGGCTGCCTGGAGCGTGAACATCGTATCCAGATCGTACGCTGCACGCACTCCCCCAACTGTCCAAGCGGGCAAGCCCCCTTGCGGATAGTTCACATTGAGAGTGGCCTCGACGGTGGGGATCATCGACGGCGTCCAGGCGGCGGACCAGCGGGCATCGACTGACACGCGTAGCGCCGTGGCAGGCTCCCACGTCAGGCGCAGCATGCCGAAGGCCGGCGTGATGTGCATCAGCACAGCACCGGTGTTGTCACGTCCGGTGGTGACGGAGGCCGTTGCCAGAACACTAAAGCTCTCTATACTACCGTTCAGCGTCAAAGCAACGCCGTCCAGCTGCCCCGTACCAACATTCTGCAGCGACGTCACCTGACTCATCATACCGTTGTAGAGGATGCTATCCTTGCCGTCATAGGTTGTAGGACGAATCTGCATCACATCGTCCAGCCATGAATGAAAGACCGTTGCGGATAACGTCCAGTCTTCGACTGGTGTGACGGCAAAGCCCCCTTCCAGCGTTGTCACTCGCATCGGTCCAAGGGTCGGGTTCGGCACCACAAGACTACCGGTCTTTGATTCGAACACCTTGCCTACATCATCGACGTTCGGGGCGCGGAAACCAGACGAGAGATTGCCGCGCACCGTTAGCCACGATACCGGCACCCACGTAAGTCCTGCCGAGCCCGTGATGGCGGAAGGATCCGTCGCAATCGTCGCATACGGAAGCTTGAACGCCGACGAATCCGTGATGTTCGATTCCAGATTGACAAGCGTTGCGCGAAGTCCCGCTGAAGCGATGAGCGCATCAGAGAATTCCCAGCGCGTCTGCACATAGGCAGCGTAGGAGTTGTACGTCGAACCGCCGTCGGGGTAGCGGGTGACACCGCGCATCTGCTTTGCGCTGACGATGTTCACATCAGTCGCTGTGGATGTCGATCTCTGAAGCGACACCTCCACTCCGTAGTAGAGGTCACGGTCGTATTCGCCCTCCTGTAGCCGCACGCGAGCATCAGCGTTAAGATTCGTCACCGACACAACTTCGATCTGGTCTCGTCGCACATCACTGCGAAAGGTGCGTGTATGACGTGACTCTTCGCACCACTGCTGTGAAACGGTCACCGAAAGATCATCCATGAAGGGGGCTATGTGGTTACCCGTCAACGTCAGTGCGTTCAGACTCAAAAACTGCGGACCATAGTACCATTCGGACTGACGTGGAAGTGATACACCATTGGTTGTGCGCAGTTCACACAGTCGATCGTATCGCGGTATATCGCCGCTGGTCGTCAGGATTGCGGTGAGTCCAAGCGTCCAGCGATCGTTGATCTGCCAGCGAATCTTCTGCAGCAGATTCATCTGATCATAGCCGCTTGAGCGCTGGACGAGCGGATCCGGATTGACAAGCTGTGTGTCACGGCCATTGATACGATCAGCGTACCAGTCCCGCCGGCCGAACGTCGGAGCGGCATCGGGGAATGTCCCACCCGAACGCAGATCACCGAACCGCGTCAGCATAAGCGATGTGTGCGACCCTACCGTACCCCAGGACAGATCGGCCTCGGCATGTGCCGTGCGCTCCTGCGCCGCCGATGCGTAGCGGACGAAGCCCTCGCCCCCTGACCGGAACGTGCCCTGAATTCCCGTAAGAAGTGGCTCTCTGGTACGAAACACCATGACACCGCCCAAAGCGTCCGAGCCGTACTGTACAGAGCCCGGACCAAACAATACCTCGGCCGCGTCGAGACTGTTGGCATCCACCTGGATGAGATTCTGAAGATTACCCGTGCGATAGATCAGATTGTTCAAGCGTACCCCGTCGATCACCATGAGTACGTTGTTGGCTGCAAAGCCACGGATGCGCGGACTGCCTCCGCCTGCCTGGCTGCGCTGCATGTACACTTCGCCACTGCCTTCGAGAAGGTCAGCAGCTGTGCCGGGATTACGATCGCGCACGTCTTGCGAGCTGATGACAGTGATCTGCCGCGAGACGGTGGAGGCACGTTCGGCCCAGCGGCTGGCACTGATGACGATGGCCTGCGTTTGCAGAGTGCGTACGGTATCTGATGTGGTAAGAGTGTCAACCGTGGCAGGCAACGGTGCAACGGCTACTAACAGACCACACACTAGAGCAAGAATGTTGCTGTTCATGATGCACAAGATGTCGTTAATCGGACCAGTGATTTCGCGTCGTTCCGCGCAGCTATCCGAACACCTGCCAGAAGGAGGAGCTGTCCACATGTCTGCAGCACCAATGTCACCATCAGGATAAGTGATGACATTCGAATGATGTTTGTCGTTCTGTGAGTGGTCAGCATGAGTGGTTGGTAGCATCAGGCGAATCTACAAACCACCCTGCAGCGCTTCCTATATTGCGACCTCTAATCCTCAGCGCCTCTTCTGAATTTCGGTAGTTACCCATGGCACGCACAAAGCGCTCCGACAAAAAGCCACTATCTAGTAATCTTCCAATCTTCGATCAGCTATCTGGCAAAGTGTCTGCATTCCTGCTCATCGCGGCGGCTTGCTTTGGCATCTATGGACAGAGCCTTTCGTTTGCCATCGGAAAGTTTGATGAAGACGTTATCATCACATTCAATGAGCGGATCCTGAAGAACCCCTCGAACGTCATCGAAGTTCTTAAGCGGGACGCATTCTTCAACAACCCTGGCCGCAACTTCTACCGTCCCGTTCAGAACCTGTCATTCTTCATTGACACGCAGATCGGCAAGGGCAAAAGCTGGGCGTACTACTTCACGAACATCCTTCTACACATCGCAACCTGCTGGTTGCTGTTTCTAACCCTGACGGACTTGAAGTTTCGTGCCGGCCCGGCACTGGCTTCCACGATCCTCTATGCCGTAAGCCCAGTTTTCGTTCACGCTGTCGCGTGGGCACCAGGCCGCGGGGATTTGCTGATTGCGCTCTTCTCGCTGATCTGTCTTAGGGCTGCATTCCGATACCTCGACAATCGCAGCGTCGTTTCGCTCGTAGTGCTTCATGGAGTGTTCTTCCTTTCGATGTTTTCGAAGGAAACCTCAGTCCTCATTCCCGTGATGATCATTGGAACATGGTGGGTGTTTTATCCAAACAGGACAGAAACACGCAAGACTATCATGCTGATCCTGCTTCCGTGTGTGGTGCCCGTTGTTTTATGGTTCATCACACGAAGCATGGTCATTCCGAAGTTTCCCGCAGCAAGTGTGTTCGGTATCGCACCGTTTCTTGAGAATCTTCGCGTCATTCCTGAAACAATTGGCAAGTTCATTATCCCGATTGGCCTTGCTCCCCTCCCTGCCTTCTCGACACTTATCACCGTCGTCGGAAGCTTGGTGATTGTTGCCCTTCTTGGCCTGGCTCTGCGCCAAGCCGATCCAACGCAGCGGAAAGTCGCTCTGTACGGCTTTGCCTGGTTTCTGCTCTTTACGATTCCCGGTACGGCCTATACCAACGAGCTCGGCGACATCGCCTATGACTATCTCGAGCACCGCGCCTACTTGCCAATGATCGGCATCGTCTTCGTACTGGGCGTGATCATCAGTAAGCTCTCCGAGAGCTCGAAGCGCGAGGCAGTGCAAGCGATCATCATCCTTGTTACCCTCGGATTTGGAGCGCTCTCATACCTCCATGCGCGCAACTACAAGAACCCGGAGCTCTTCTACGACATGGCCGTCAATGGCAATCCAAACTCCGGAATGTCACTTCTCAACCGCGGATATCTCAAGGCTAACAAGAACGATATCGAAGGGGCTCTGCGTGACTATACTCGTGCGGGCGAAGCCTGTCCCACCTATGCAGAGGCATGGGTCAACAGAGGGGTTCTGTACCAAAACATGAACCGTATGCCAGAGGCTGGCAATGATTTTAAAACCGCTGTGCAAAAGAGCCCAAAGCTCTTTGCCGCGCAGTACAACCTCGCCAACTGGTACGGTCGATTCGACGACCTTTCAAACGCCTTGATCCATTTCAAAGCAGCAATGGCGTTGAAGCCAACCTTTGCCGAAGGGTGGGCTATGATGGCATCTGTAAAGGCAAAAATGGGTGACCTTCCGGGTGCCCTGCCTGATTTCGACAAGGCATTGCAACTTGACCCGGCACTGACGATCGTTTACGTTAACCGCGGTAAGGCACTCTACAACACCGGTCAGGCCGAAAAGGCATGTGCGGACTGGAGCAGAGGCTCAGCCATGGGCAATGCCGAAGCATCAAATCTGCTGCGCAATCTCTGTCGCTGACCGAGGAGAATCGCTACAGCGACAGACGTAGTCCCAGGAACACACTTCGAGGGTCTGCAGGGATCAATCCAGGACCCGGATACGACTCTGCACGGCGCGTTGCATAGCGTGTGTCAAACACGTTGTTCATCGTCGCCTCAATCGTCAGGGGGCTCATCGAATACGACACGGTCAGGTCGGCCACCGTATAGGCAGCAATGACGCCGCTGACGGCTGAGGAGGAATACTCGGCATTGGTGGCATCGGTGAACTGTTTCCCAGTCGTCGATACAAGAAACGATCCACGAAACATCCCTGCCCGCACGATAAGTCCCGAACGAAGTACCACGTCGGGTACGTACTCAACCTTCTTCCCGTCGATGGTGGGGTCATTGGGTGAGAGGTAGCGCCCCCTGATCACAGATCCGTTCACAAGGAGATGCACGTCGGCGATCGCCGTTTCGACTGATGCACCGGCCAACCGCGTTAGACTGATCTCCGTCATGGCTTCGATGCCGGCGGTATAGGCGTCACCAACATTCGTGCGATAGCGATATGGCAGGTAGAGAGGGGCCTGATCGCTCCGAAGGACCTCGCCGATCTTGTTGTTGTATCGCAGATAGAAGACCGATGCATCGAGCGTCAGGAGATCATCAACGGTTCCTCGTATTCCAAGATCAATCGTTGCGCCGCGCTCGTCACTGATGTTGGCATCCACGACAAGATTCGGATTGACGATGCGCAGATCACTGAATGTGATCGACCGATAGTTTTGCGTCACGTTGGCATAGAACTCAAGACTGCTGAGCTTGTAGCTCAAACCAAGACCAACAAGCGCAATGGAACGGTCACGACGTCGTGATTCGCTTACAAGACTGTCCACAATGAGATTTCCGGCGAGATCACGAAGACTCAGTCCGTAGTATCCGTCGGCTTGTGTGGCAATATGCTCGATTCGGATACCTGGTACAAGGCGCAGTCGATCCGTGACGGAGATCACTGCCTCGGCAAAGAGAGCGGCGTTGGCGTTCGGAAAGGTAAAGTCCGATCCATCACGCAGTCCCCTTCCAACAAATCGGAAGTCGGCATCGCTGCCATTTGAAGCAGTGCCCTGACGTTGTGTAGTGGTACCGCTGTAGAGACGCACGCCTCCCAGGAAGGACACGTCAAGACCCGCTACCGTCAGGTCATGCTGGAGCGTTGTCTCAGTAGCGATGTTCCGGAACAGACCGTCGATCATGGTTCGGTCGCCGCCGAGATCGATCATATTGATGCGATCAAGGTTGCCCAGGGCCACGCGCGAGCTGCTATTGACGAAGAACATCGTGCGCAGCGATGTTGACGTATCGATGATCCAGTCCGCCGTCAGCGACGCCAGCAGCCAGTCCACGCTGAACCAGTTTCTCTCACGCAAGGACGTCTGTGCGTCGATCGCAAACTGTCGGTCGGTGAGTCCTCCGGGCTGATGAGCCAGGTACGACATCACGGTGGCATCTGCCTTGATGCGAAACCGCTGTCCTAACTGCTGTGTGAGAGAAGCATAGCCGAGGTGTTGTGAAAAGTTGCTATTCGGACGCCAACCACTGGCCTGCCGATGCTGATATAGAGCCGTGTAGGTGGTCTTTCCAACGGTGCCACCGAGCCGAGTCATGGCACTCAGAAATCCGAAGGAGCCCCCTGTAAGCATCACATCGGCGGCAAGGGGCTTGTCACGCGGACCCTCGCGCATGATGAAGTTGACCACGCCACCGAATTGCGTGCCATAGCGCAGTGCGCCAGCACCCCGGACAATATCGATTCGCTCGAGGGCCTGAAGAGGGGGCGTATAGTAACTTTCGGGATAACCAAGCGGATCAGCCGAGATATCATAGCCATTCTGACGCGTCGTAAAGTTCGATGTGCGGTTAGGATTGAGACCGCGCGCACCGATCCCGAGTTGTAATCCGGCCGCATCGCTTTCCCAGATCGTCAGTCCTGCCACACCGGAAAATGTCTGCCGCGTATTGTTTGTAGCGGTGTTGGCGATGACATTGGACAGCGTGATCCTCTCGGTCTTCTTGCCGGCGAAGATGACGCCGGCTTCGACGTCCTCAATACGCGTGATCAGAAACGGTGATTCATGCAGTCCGATGACTTCGACCACACGCATCAGCACCGTGTCCTTTGCTCCCGACCGAGAGAGAATTGGTTCGGACTCAGCCGTACCCGCCCCAGCCCACAGGGTGTGGCAGACTAGGGTCATGGCGAGCACCATGGCGAGACTGTTCAGACGCTTCATCGTGCAAGCACCCAGGAGCTAGCTCCAATACCGATCTGGTCGGCAGATAGATCTCTGTCTGGGTCAACCATTCGTTGTGCAGGAGCCCCGTTCAGCGTGACCCATACATCGGCTGTGACGTGCGGGCGCTCAACGCCACGTCGGACATATTCATCGCGGAGAAAGCGGGCGTACTGCACAACCATATCGGGCTGCATTGCCATTTGCTTTTCC
Organism: uncultured Melioribacter sp.; assembly: GCA_964393485.1. Classification (GTDB taxonomy): domain Bacteria; phylum Bacteroidota; class Ignavibacteria; order Kapaibacteriales; family Kapaibacteriaceae; genus UBA10438. Next base: position 13,105 of record CAYMTW010000030.1, read on the forward strand.
TGATGGGCATTCAGGAACTCTCGATTGTCAACATAGCCGACCCGTCCCGTGGCACCATCGCGGATGCTATACTCTGCCGTACCAGCCTTTTCCATCAGCATCACACGCCATGAGAACCGATAGCCATCCTCGGTCCACGGAAGATCACCCGGATAAAGCAGAAACCTCCACGGGAGAAGCACCTGCAGAACGAAGTGCAGAGCAAGGATCAGCGTTACCGGTCGAGCGATGGTTAGCGAGTTGACACTCTGCGATCGCACACGAGCTCCGGGCTCAAAGAAGACCAACGTCATGGCGATCATCACCAGCGGAAAGACCCCTATCTGGAACATCATACCGGTGATCACATGAAACATCACCACGGCCATATAGGCCAAGGGGCGAGTACGACGGTTCCACAGTAGAAAGGGCACAGAACAGTCGAAGAGCATTCCGGCCCAGGAGAACACCCATGGCAGCCACTCGAGAGTCATCAGCGGTCCGATCAGCGGCAGGTCACTCTGTGCCGGTAGCCAGATGCGAAGGGGCATGGCATCGATGAGCCAGGCATGATTGATCTTGGCCAGTCCAGCATAGAGATAGACGATGGCGATCTGGAGCTTGAACACGTCCAGCACCCAGCGCGGCATCGTTTCTGCGCGAAGCTGAGGCCTGCGCATGACATCGACGCTAAACATTCGATGCGCCGGAACAAGACAGAAGAGAAACGCCGCGATACTAACGAAGTAGTAGTGGTTCAGGTAGTAGGTCTTATCGATCAGTTCGACGTAGGTGAAGGTGAGAAAGAACACCATGCTATTGATGCGGTACCAGGCGCCAAGTGCAATGCCGGCAGCGGCCAGTGTCATCACGCCGAACAGGACGTACATCCCGGGATCACCAAGTGATACCACCCACTCGAATCCGGCATACGGAAAGTGCATAACAGGATCGATGTATTGCTCCTTGATCCATCCCAGCCAGGCAAAGCGCATGCAGGAGATCACCATCACCGTACCGAAGATGATGCGAAGGATCGCCAAGGGGGCGAGCGACATCGGACGCTGATCGATCATTGACTAGTCGCCGTCGCCACTGCTGTAGGTGATGGAAATACCGAGGAGCGATGACATCTCGCTCTTGATGAAGCGAGTGAGCTTCTGCAGTTCCGTATGCAGCAAGATGAGGGCCTGGGGATTGCTCCGGATCAGCTCGTCCATCCGACTTTGGGATATCGTTAGAAACGCTGCATCGATACGTGCAATCTGAGCTTCCGTTTCGTCAACCAGACGCGGACCATTGACCACGGACCGCAGATAATCCCGGAATGTTGTGATCTGTGCGTCGTCGGATAGATGGCCCGACCAGATCTCCCTGATGGACTGGAAATGTAGGCGAAGAAGTTCGAACGATAGTCCGCTGTAGAACGCTTCGATCTTCGTCGGTTCTGCCGTTTGTTGCCCGGCTCGGAGTCCAAGGGGCAAACCCAGCTTATAATTTTTAAGCAGTTCGAAGCTCTTATTCAGTTCATTCAGTAGAAGCGAAACGGAGCTGCCGGCATCTGTGCCGTTGCGGTTGACAAAGAGGGTGCGATATGATGACTTCCATTCGTTCGCAACGGCCGTCAGATCATTATCTGCGCGACGCAGAACTGCACGCAGGTATGATCGCCGACGGCTCCCGTCATCGCCGGAAAGCGTCGCTGCGATCTGACTCGTGGTACGAGCAAAGAGCAGATAGTCGAGCGCTGAAAAGCCCCTTCCATCACGACGAAAGTTTGATGTCGTTGTATCGCCCTCACTGATGCGCCGTTCAACCAGCACAGTATCGCACGGAAAGGTCGCGAGTTCCTGTGTCAGTGTTCCAAGGTCACCTTCAGCGGGACCGAAGTTGAAGGAGACGACTCCCTGCCAGCGACGAAGAACATTTTGGAACTGCGAGCGTAGCGTTTCCGCTTCGGAATCGGAGATAGTGCCATCCTGCTCTGCGCGTTCCCAGTCTGCCCGCATATCAGACAGCGCTGTGCGCGTAGAATCGTACCCGGGAATGATCATCCTGTCAGCCAGCTGTGTGAGCATCGCTGATCGATCATAGGAATCGGGCAAGGGGGCGTTATCGCTCCCGCAGGACGGGAGGATGATGACGGTTAGGAGAATCCAGATGATCTGACGGATGTTCATCACTTGCGACCCTGCGCGCTCACCCAATTGGTCTTGAAGGAGATCATCTCTTCATCAGTAAAGCTCCAGATGTCCTGGAGCCGTTCTCGCACGGTGATGACGTTCGGCAGGTGAGTGACCGGATCCTGCCAGAGCTGGTAAGACTTCCAGGGACCGTTCATGGGTGCAAACAAGAGACCTAGAAGTTCATCCAGCTGTGCCGAAGTTGTTGCTCGAAGGGATTCATCGATATATCTCCATCCCATCAGAATGCCAACGCATTCACCGTAGGCATGCATTGCCCTTGCGCGGATGGAGTCCGTGACGTTTGATGCACGCAACCCCTCGATCGTTGCGTAGCAGTAATTGATCACCGTTGCCATTTGTGAGCGCTCCCACATCCGCAGAATTGAGCGCACCGATGCATACGCCTGCGCCTGGTCACCGGCTACGACAGCCGCTTGTGCCCGAATGAACTCCAGCTTCACGAGGGTGTATGGCCCCTTACCATCGTTAGGATCTCTGCGTGCGCAGTATCCGGCCACGAGCTTATCACGGTCCATCTCCGCCTGATCGCTGTTCCGGAATTGTGGACTTGCCCCATAGAGAGCAAGAAGTCGGTGAAGAGATTCCTTCGTTACCGGTTTCTGAGCGAGCTTATCTGCCTGATGGTAGAATAGCGTCGAGAACAGCGATTTGGCGATGAGCTCTTCAACATCAATCCCTGCTTCGTTGAAAATGTAGCCGCCGTACGTACCACCAGTTGAATTCGCGTCCGGTATGGACTTCCAGTCATGCGCGCCACCGCTTGCATCAGCCAGCTCACGAGCATACCCCGTAAGGTCATCCTTAAACGTCGGAAGGATCTCATCACGCACGGGGGCTATAGCTGATGTAAGTTCCGACAGAGAAACACGAACCCCTGGAGTACGGGCTGACTCCATCAGAGACTCAAGTGATTCAAAGGCCTCAACGACCCGGCGCTGATCTACCGTAGCAACGGCAAATCCCGTCGAGTCGTACGTCGAGGGCAGTGTCGGACCATTCGGCTCCGAGTCCGTGCATCCAATGGCAATGAGGATGAGGAGTGGACCAGCGAAGAAAGGGCGCAGCAGGCGCATGTTCGGACCTTCTTGGTGTGATATACGACCAATTCAGTCCGAAATTAGATTGTATTTGGATTTAGTCCAAATAAGGAAAGCGTTATGCCTGATTTCCGACGATACGCAGATACCTCAAATGTGAGGCAAGTGCCTGCCGCACAGTGGGATACTCCAAGTACGGCACATTAAACTCACGGCATGTGGATTCCACAATTCCCTTGATCGCGGGATAGTGGACATGGCTGATCTTTGGGAACAGGTGGTGTTCAACCTGGAAGTTCAATCCACCTAGCAGCCAGGCAACGACCTTGCTACGGGTAGAGAAATTGGCAGTCGTAGCCATCTGATGCACCAGGAATTCGGCATCGACCTTGTTCGTATCGGGCTCAGGTTCCGTGAAATGCGTCGCCTCATTGACGTGCGCCAATTGAAACACCACAGCGATCAGGACGCCGGTGGTAGCTGCCGACAGAAGATACGTACCGATACCAACGGCCCAGCCGTGCACCATCATCGGTACAACGATGAACACACCGATGTAGAATGCCTTCGATGCCCAGAAGATGAAGTGCTCGCGCGGCGTGAAGGTGGTAATCTCCAGCGATGCAATGTTGCGCTGAAGATACTTGCGCGTATCGGCCCAGAACACCCACTGCAAATAGGTCACACAGTAGAGAACAAGACTGTAGAGGTGTTGATAGCGATGGAACCAGAGACGCGGCTGATAGCTGCTAGAGCGGATGAACGGCCACACATCGATGTCCTCATCATGACCTTCCACATTCGGAAAGGTATGGTGGGCAACGTTATGCTTGAGTTTCCAGAAGTAGGTGTTGCCTCCTACCACGTTCAGGCTGTAGCCCATAAGACTGTTCAGGCGTGGGTTGGTCGAGAAACTACCGTGGGCCCCATCATGCATCACATTGAAGCCGATCAGGGCGTGATTCACGCCGAGCAACATCGCACTGAGTACCATGGCCCAGGTTGGCAGATCAAGAACAACCCATCCGAGGTAAAAAACGACACCGGCAATGACCAGGGTGATCGTTTTTGAGTACAGCCTCCAGTCGCCCGTGGGCCGGATGTGCCGTTGCTGAAAGTACTCGTTCACCCGCTGCTTCAGCACACTTGAAAATGTGCTGTGTGGTCGCGCAAACTTTGCGACAGCCATGAGAGATCCTCGTGTTCGACGTTACTGCGATCAGCCCTGGTGCAGATTGACCGCGAAAATGCCGTTGAAAATACGAACCATGACCGTGTCTTCGACACGCTTTATCAGATGACCAAGCGGATGGCCTTGGGGATAACCTCGACGGAGAGCGGAGTGAAACCGATGAATTCACCGTCAATTTCAATCCCAAGGGGGCTTGGGGTTCGTATTTGTACGCATCGCCCTGTCGAATATCGAATTCGGTCATCAGTGATAACTGCCCCCGTGCGAAGCGCTGGCAACAGACTCACGAAACCCAGCGCTCCGATGTTGTTCGCAATGGTCAGGTTCAGCACCCCATCATCCGGAACAGCATGCGGTGCAATGCCGATGCCGGAACCAAACCAGCGGCTGTTGGCCACGGCAACCAGAAGCGGAGATCCGGACTGATTGACCTCATCAATGATGATCTGCATTGGCTTCGCTCGATATCGGCTCAGAGCCAGAACACCGGCAGCGGCATAGCCGACGTCGGGTGGAAGCCTGCGCATCATTCGGTTAAAGATGCTAAGAACCTCCGCCGTGATGCCAGTGCTGAGAACGTTGATACCGTACCGCGTCCGCTGCTGCTGCGACGGACCCGTCAGGGAGGCCTTGATAACGTCCCATGCATGATATCCGGGCTGAAAAAGCCTCCGTTCAATGTCAGCCAAAGTCCGCTTCAATCCGAGCATGCGTGCAACATCGTTTCCGCTTCCACCCGGAATAAGCAGCACGGGCGGACGTTGTTCTGGTGGACGCGACATGAGTCCGTTCACAACTTCGCTGAGGGTTCCATCGCCCCCTGCCACAACAAGCAACGAGGCATCGGCGGGGAGAGCGGCAGCAAGCTCTTCGGCATGATGCTGATGCTGCGTCAGCATTGGTGGAACGCCAAGAAGCTCGGACGCGCGCGCCAGAACAGAACAACCACTTCGTCGATGCAAGGCAATGATGTGTGAGCTCACGGAATTGAAACTACGAAAGCGACGTGGCTACGTAGCTTTGTCGCACCGTTCATCGTTCAGGGAGCACAATCGTGCGTCTAGGGTTTGCGTGTCAATGGGATCGCCGTGATAGAAAGCGGACATGGTCCCACACGCCCTATCATCTGCTGGAGGGTCTGAACGAGCATAGCAGCGAACACATCGTTGACGTACCCATTTGCCTTCCTCGCATACCCGAATTCCTGATCAAACTGCGCTACGCTAGGCCACACCCGACAGGTTTTCTGAGTGTGGCCTCATGGACGCCGGCGATGTACCGACTCCGGCATGCCGCTCTGCGCCAAGCCGTTGCATCCTCAGAGTCCTGCCAGACCATCCTGACCATCGGCGAGCACGGGCCGATCGATCGGCCACAGTTTGTGTATCAGGATCAGAGCGTAGGTCAGTTCATCACGTACTACGAACAGCACGGCATCATGGCCGATGTGCGCGACGTTCCGTCACTTGATCTTCTGCGGCGTCGCACCGACATCGAGCGCGAGACATACCGCAGCCTGGCTGGCATTATGACCATGAGTCAGTGGAATGCCCGGCATGTTGTTGCCACTGGAGAGATTTCTCCTGAGCGCGTCCATGTGGTTGGAGCCGGAATCAATGTTGCCAGTGACCTACCAAAACAGGATGAGGTCACGCGTCGGCTTGAGAAGCCCTACCGCACGGTGGTATTCATCGGACGTCATTTCCATCGAAAAGGGGGCGACCTAGTCGTCGAGGGCGTGCGGCATGCACGCCTCGAAAGCGGTCAGGATATTCGCCTCGTCGTTGCAGGTCCATCCTCATGGCCGCTCAACGAGCCCCCTGCCACATGGGTCACCTTCCTTGGCGATGCGACCCTGGAGCGATTGCAATTGGAGCTGCGCGACGCTGATGTGGTAGCACTCCCGTCACGGTTCGAGGCCTACGGTATCGCCGTTCTCGAAGCGCTCGCGGCAGCAGTTCCGGTGATCGGTCGAAACGACTTCGCCATGCCCGAGATGATCGAGCGCGGTCAGACCGGAGACCTTGTCGATCATGACTCGGCCGAGGAGTTTGCACGGGCACTGCTTGGCGTCCTTGGCAATGAACATATTGCCCGCGAAACACTACGTCGCGCTCCTGAGCTGCGCCGGCGACACTCGTGGTCGGCGGTAGCCAGGAACATACTCAACATCATGCACCAGTAATGATGTTCCGAGCCCTGCACCTGGTCCTATTTCTGGCTCTTGCGGCAGCGCTTGGACCGTCTCCAGTCCGTGCACAGTCGGCAGCACTCACCGCCAAGGGGCTCGTCGATCAATGCCATTCCGTGGTCGTGCTCGATAAGCTTCTCCCGGTGGATTCCCTCGTGGTCCGTCCACCGCTTCCCGACTCGGTCACATCGGCGGTATTGATCGGCATGGTTGGTTCATGCACGGTCATCTCCGACACGCAGAGTGTTCTTCCACGGGGCGACCTGGGACGTCGGTTTGAAGTGGAGATCGTGGACACATCGGACGGCATCACGATCATCTCTCCTCTCAACCTCGATACAGCCTTCCGCACCACGATCTATCAACTGATTGTTCCGATCGAAGCAGACACCGTTGTGGTGGATTCGGTTGTGACCGCGCGGCGGTGGAACGGAACCTTGGGCGGAGTGGTGATGATCAGAGCTGATTCGGCCATCATCTTTAGGGGCACCATCGATGTCTCCGGCCTCGGCTATGCAGGGGGCGTGCGTTCCATCAACGGCGGAGACTGCGGACTCATCATCCCCTGTGACCGGGCTGGCAGTGGACTCACCGGAGGCAAGGGGGAATCACTGATGCGTCCTGATTCCCTCTGTCGGGCTGGTCACCGTCCCTGGGCCAATGGCGGTGGCGGCGGTGATGCTCACAACGCTGGAGGGGGCGGTGGGGGCAATGCATCACGCGGCGGACGCGGCGGTGATCAGTTTCGCTGCAACAACGTCATCGGCATGTGGGGCATGCCAGGCTCGGGCATCATTAACGACTTGGCCGATCGCGTCTTCTTTGGTGGCGGTGGAGGTGGCGGACATCAGAACAACTCCGCTGGAACCGATGGAGCTGCTGGTGGCGGGATCGTGATCCTGCGTTCACCAAAACTTACCGGAGATACCGTTCTGGTGCGAAGTCTCGGAGCAAGCGTCACGGCTGTGGCCGGCAATGATGGAGGCGGCGGGGGCGGTGCCGGCGGAACGGTACTGGTCGAGGCCTGCACATCGGTAAGCCCCATTGCGATCAACGTCTCCGGAGGTCGTGGATCGATTGCCGATGGAGGACATGGTCCGGGCGGAGGTGGTGCCGGCGGCTTCGTCATTCTGCAACCGAACCTACTGCAGCTGGGCACCGCTAACCTGCTCCTGAATCTTTCAGGTGGGTCCAGTGGAACCATCAATGGACAGCCTACGTCAACATTCGGGGCTGCCCGGGGCGAGCGTGGACGTCTTCTGGCACTCTGCTCATCCGTAGCTCCACACTCAGTAGTGTTCGACTCGCGCTATGCTATTGGCGACACGATGAAGATCCAACTTGTCTCCAACGATTCGGCCTCACTCTGTGAGTGCATCCTGGAGCATACGATCACGGTTGATGGGTGGGGCGCATCGGCACTGACCGCCGGGACGCAACTGTTTTCTGACGTTCTGCTACGAACGACGGTGACATCGCCGCTGCTCACCTTCAGCGCCGTTGTTCCCAGCCGACGCTCATTCAGTGTACCCATACTGACGGTGCTGTCTGCGGATACGACCTTTGAGGTGCGCTCCTCAGCGGGGCTGCACAATGTTATTGCCGATCAGCTCTGCCTATGGAACGGAGCAGAACAAACGGTCTCACTTGATGCCTGTGGTCAATCGATCCGGCAGATCGTTGTCGATGTGCCATTCAGCATCAGGGCCTGGGTCAGCCCCCTTCGTGAAATCACCAGTGAGATCGATTGTCCATTCACAACTAGCGCCATCATTCGTGTCTACAATGTGATCGGGTCGCAGATGACCGAGCACTCAGAGGAAGTTTCAACGACTCCCAATCAGCACTCTCGGATGCAGGTACGTTTCGATGCAGCCGCGTGGCCACCGGGCATTTACGTAATAGTTGTAGGGACATCGCAGGGCACCAGATCGATCATCGTGCACCTGTAGAGCGTTTTTCAGCGCTGGATTAATACCCGATGCATGCAGCGACGTGTTTGCCCGTTGATCACCAAGGTGTACGTACCGGGTGCAAACGACGTTACATCAATGACAGCATTGTCAGCATCAGACACTGTGCCGAGGTCATACTGCCGACCCATCGTATCGACCATGAGAACCCGTGCGACTTCTCCTATCGTGGAAACAGCAAGGTTCGATGTTGTCGGATTCGGCATCACGCAGAGTCCCATCATGTGCACATCACGCTCACCAACCGAGGTTTCCTGCGTGAGAATATCAACCAGCCGCGCTGCGATTGTAACTGGTTCGGAAGGTCCCTGATTAACCAGCACCGCCAGACCGACATCGATCGACGGAACGTAAAGAACGATGCTTTCATAGCCGCGGATCGATCCGGTGTGACCCAGAACGATGTTGCCTGCCAATGTCTGACGGCTTACTCCAAGGCCGTAGGTAACGGTATCGATGTAGGTATGCATCTCTGCAAGCGATGCTTGTGACACGACCACTCCTCGATGCAATTCTCTCATGAATGTTGCGATCTCCCGCGCCGTGGAGAACACCGCGCCGGCCGTCCATGCTCCGCTGAACGCCGCATTGATCGACACGTTCTGTCCGCTCTGCGTGCCCATCCAGCGGACGGCTACCTCGATCGGTAATGAATCTTCAACGCCCATGTACGTGCTGTCCAGCTGCAGTCCATCGAAGATGTAGTCCCTGTACACGTTCCCCATGCTTTTACCGGTGATCTTGGTAATGATCATACCTGCCAGCAGGTAATTCGTGTTGCAGTAGTTGAAGAATGTTCCGCGCTTGGCAATGGGCTCCTTAACAAACTCAAGCAGGTCCTCTGGCTTGAAGATGCGGTTCGTGTTCGCTACCACTGCGGCGCGATATTCCTGTGTAAGCGAGAAGTCGGCTAAACCACTGCGATGTCCCAGCAGCTGACGTAGCGTGATCGATGGATCAATGAAGGGATGAGTGGGAATCCATGTGCCGATCGAATCATCGAGATCGATGAGCCCCTTTTCCTGCATTCGCATAAGCGAGGTTGCCGTAAGCGTCTTGGTAACACTACCGATACCGAACACCATGTCAGAATTGATCGGACGTCCGGCATATGATTCTCCGGCCACAGCGGTGAAGGCCTCATTCTGAGTGATGACTGCTACCGACACGCCCTTGATGCCCATCTGCTTCTGCATCGTTTCAACGGCTGCCTTGACTTGTGCCCGCTGCGCCAACGTCAGCTCAATAGCATGAGCTGTGCACGTCAACGCAATGACCATCATCAGATGGAGTGCGTTGATGCCGAATACTGTAGCCGCTCTCATTGTCCGATCACATCGTTTCATTGTATTTCCATCGTCAGCTCACGAAGAAGATCTTTCAGCGGCATCACCTCGATCGAATCACGCAATGTCTGCCGCTCAGAGCCGGCATAGACCACGATGGACCGGGAGGGTTTAATGTCCGAGATGGCTTCATGAAATCCACGCCGGGGCGACGGCTTGGTGCTTCGCTTCACTTCAATCGCCCAGAGCTTGCCACCCGGAAGGGCAAGCACGATATCAACCTCTGCTCCGCCGGACGTCCGGTAGTAGTGAAGGGAAATACCCGATGGCACGCAGGCAATGATCTGCTGCATGACGAAGCCCTCCCAGCTGGGTCCTACGATCGGGTTGCTGAGCAACGACTCCAGATCGCGAATGCCGAGCAGAGCGTGTAGGAGCCCACTGTCTCGGATGTAGACTTTGGGTCGTTTGACCAAGCGCTTCCCAACATTTGCGTGCCATGGTTGCACGGTTCGAATCAGTAGCAACTGTTCAAGCATGTCGAGATACGACTGCACGGTCTTGTAGTCCGTTCCGATGCTACGGGCAATGGCCGACGAATTAAGAACCTGACCCTGCAGGTGAGCCATCATGGTCCAGAGCGTCCGCATTTGTTGTATTGAACGTCGTGGTGCGAACTGCGGAACCTCACGCTCGAGATACGTTGTGATAAAGTCCTGTCGCCACTGGTAGCTCTGCGCGTCCGTATCCTTGAGCACCGAGTCAGGGAAGCCACCGCGGCACCACAGTGCGAGCAGATGAGCTGGATCATCACCGTCGATCTCGTCAGCAGAAAGTGGGTGCAACTCCAAGTACGACACACGCCCGGCAAGTGATTCCGATGATCGGTCAATAAGGTCGATCGATGCCGAGCCTAGGAGCAGGTACATCCCACTTCTGATTCCTCGTCGACGCCCTTCGTCGATCCGACCACGGAGAACAGGAAACAGATCAGGCATCCGATGGACTTCGTCCAGAACTACCAGCTCTCCCAGCTTTTGCGTCAAATACCACTCCGGATCGGAAAGTTTATCACGGTCGGTGGGACTTTCCAGATCGAGGTATGTTGCACCGATCTGATCGCAGACCTGACGTGCGAGGGTGGTCTTACCAACCTGACGTGGTCCAACGAGAACAACGGCTGGCGTCGACGCTAGTCGTTGTTCAAGGGTTAGGCGCAGAATTCGCTCTCTCATCCTTGCAAAATAGGAGACAGACTCCTAGAATGCAAGGATGATTGGCATTCAGACTACTTGATGTACTGCTGAACCACGTAGATACACGTATCGTCGATATACGTCACGCCGGCTGCGGCGCACTTCTCAGACCCATGCTGACTCGTGATTCCGAGCTGCAGCCAGATACACCGAACATCGCCCCGACGTGCCCGGCGTTCCAGGGCCTGGTCGATGATGGCGTCGGTGTCAGACGACGGACGGAAGACGTTTAGGATGTCGATGTCCATCTCGACGTCATCAATACCAGCAACTACGGGAATTGCGCCGACACCGGGAACAGCCGATGGGTTAACACCCACCACCTGGTAGCCCCACTGCGGCAGCATCTGAGGAATGTCATGCGCGGACTTCCCGGGATTCTTGGAGAGTCCGACAACGGCAATATTATTTGCGGAACGCAGGGTGGTGATCGCAAGGTCGAGCATGTCCGCCATGACTTAACGCCCTATCGTTAGTACGTCAAGCATATAGACATCGTTATGTGTCGTCGCGCGAATGACATACTTGCCCGGTGCCACGTTCGGAAGGAGCATACTCACAGGGTCACTACCTGCTGGCAGCACCACACTTGACACCGTTGCACCTAGCATATCGTAGAGATTGATGTTAACATCCTGAAGTCTCGGCTCGTTCGATGACACCGTCACCGCTTCCGATGCCGGATTCGGATACACCTGCAACCGATGATTACTTGCCAACGACTCATCATGGACATCGCTCGTGATATCGGAGTTGCAATCGGTATTGGCAGGGGCAATAAGGGGTTGAATTCCACAGCCTCGGAATGTGAAGTTCCTTCCTCGGTTGGTCATGAATGCGCCCGCACGCTTCTCACTGGCCGTGATGGTATCCCGCTCAAGCCACTCCTCGGCCGGCAGTGCCTGAACGACGGGGTGCATCGATTCACCCCATTCGCTCACATGCCCAAACTGATGAGCATGTCCGATCTCGTGATATAGAACGTACCGGAGTTTAGCCATCCCAAACTCAGGGTTCTTGCCGTTGCCGTAATACCAGTTGAACTTGCGCGACAGCCGGCAGTCCGTATCGCGGACGTAATAGAACGTCTCTGTGCCGACAATGCACGAATACCAGATCCAATCACAATAGGCGACGGCTCCGGCACCGAGCTCGTAGCCTGGGGCATCAAAGATGATGGCATTGATTCCATCGTTGAGGGCATATCCAGCGGTCGTTGGCGCACCACTGACATCGAAGTTCATCCCCGTCTTACAGCGAAACTGACGCATGACGCTTTCAGCGCATTCACGCGCCTGCGGGATATCAAAGAGTGCCTTGTCGAGCGTCCAGGTATAGCCCCCTTTACCATTGGTGTTGATGAGATTTGTGTAGTCGAGCGGGTTGATCGAACGTGCAGCAAGATTTGACGTGATTCGCAGTGAATCAACTGACTCCATGACCGTGGAACCCACGACCACGCGAACCTTTCCGGAATAGGATGGTGGCACTTCGACCACGATCTCGGAGTTGTTCCAGGACCGATAGACAAAGGTCTTCGCATAATCACTGCCATGGTAGTTGGTGCCATCGGATGTGAATGTTACGTAGCTCGAACCTCGTTCTGACCCAAATCCACTGCCGGTGATGGTAATCGCTTCCCCCATGCCACCGATGGCACGTTTGGGAAGGAACGAAACCACTGCCTGCACAACATCAGACACTTTCTCATGGCGCTGCGAAACGGTTGTTGATGGTTCCCGCATCAATCGAACACGATGCTGATAGTTCCGCAGATACCGTTGCTCAAAGTTCTGCATCAGCAGCATCGTGCTTCCCCAGCAGTCGGTGATCTCGTGATCTTCCGATTCGATCAGAAGTGCCTGAACTTCGCCATAGGGACGAAAGAACTGGCGCACTCCGGCACGGGAAAACGTCACGTCCACCGACCGGGGATGTTCGAGCAACAGATAGCCCTGATCGCCAACGTCAAGCCGGAGCGTGCCGATCACACTACGTCCCATGGTGCCCATGTTGCCCCCTTCGGTGAGCACGTTGATCGTGTCATCTACGTTGGCTGCGTCCTTCCACACATCGCTAGCGACCACGCGGTTAACGGTATAGATCGAACGCTGCGCATCGTCCCACATCGCATGTTGTGAGATCACTCGACCATACACGATGGTGCGAGCGGCGGCAATGCGCTCGGCCAGCGGAATCTTAACGGACATACATGGCTCGCTGATCCCTGCATGCAGGGTCTCCAGTGCGGAGATAATAACAGCTGTATGGAGCAGCAGAAAAACGATGGTACGTGATGCTGACGAATGGTATCTCATACAACAGCTCGGAAGGTACTTTGTGAATCGTAGATTCCAAGATTACGGCTTTCTTCCCTGAGGCACATCATGAGCATCGTCGAACGACTGCACCTCGAGAAGCATCCTGAAGGGGGCTTCTACCGCGAGTATTATCGCTCGTCGATAACCGTACCAACCGAGCGTGGTGATCGCAGCGCCGCCACGTCCATCTGGTTCTGCCTGCCGGTTGAAGAGATATCCCACCTTCATCGCCTCTCCAACGACGAGATCTGGTACTGGCACGAAGGAGGCCCTGTTACGGTGCACATCATCCATCCCGACGGACGCTATGAATCCGTCGAGCTGGGTCCGCCCCCGCACACCTACGCGGCAGTCCTGCCAGCCGGCACATGGTTCGGTGCCGAAACAACCGGCACCGACGTCCTGGTCTCGGCAATGGTCGCCCCCGGCTTTGCCTT
>CAYMTW010000031.1:0-23869 GCA_964393485.1 uncultured Melioribacter sp.
GGAGTATCTTTGCCGCATGACAGAAGAGGTACAGGCCCTGCTGGGCAAAGAGTATCGGTGTCTCGACAAAGGCTTTGTGCGACTCATCGATGTGATGGGCGATGATGCTGCGATCGTGCAGGCAGCCCGCGTTTCCTATGGCTCGGGAACCAAGAAGGTTCATGAGGACAGGGGGCTTATCCGCTACCTGATGCGCCATCTGCACACCACGCCCTTCGAGATGGTGGAGTTCAAGTTCCACGTCAAGCTGCCCATCTTCGTGGCGCGGCAGTGGATACGCCATCGCACGGCCAATGTGAACGAGTACTCTGGACGCTATTCCGAGATGAAGGACGAGTTCTATGTGCCCGAGCCGGATCAGGTGCGCGCGCAGAGCGCGATGAACAAACAGGGTAGGGCCGATACGGCATTTGATGCCGACCAGGCTGAGAAGATTCGTACCTCGATGCAGCAGACGCAGGACATGCTCTATGGTCAGTACCAGGATCTACTCTCAACGGACCTTGCTCGCGAGATCGCCCGTATCAACCTGCCGGTGTCGAACTATACTGAATGGTACTGGAAGACAGACCTTCATAATCTGTTCCACTTCCTGCGCCTTCGTATCGATCCGCACGCGCAGTTCGAGATCCGCGTCTTTGGTGAGGCCATGGCCGAGATCGTCAAGGCCGCCGTGCCCCTTGCCTACGAGGCCTTTGAGGACTACATCCTGCATGCCCGCCGGTTCTCGCGATTGGAACTGGAAGCGCTACGTTCGATGTTAACCACTCTACCCACGGTGGAAGAGCTTGAATCACGGGGCCTAAGCGGGCGCGAAGCGCGCGAGTTTCTCGATAAGATGCAGTAGTTACTATGGCACGCAGCCACATTATTGGCCGGCAACTCTCCCAGATGGGACTTGCTCTGCTGTGTCTGCTGTTGGCCGCCTGCGGCGATGACCCCGTAACGCCGACAGAGCCGCCGTTTCCGATCATTCCGGCCCACCTGTCGATGGTGCCTGTTCCCGCGGACAATCCGCTTACTCCGGCTAAGGTCGATCTCGGACGACGTCTCTTTTATGAAAGACGCCTGTCGAGCACGAGCACGGTAGCCTGTGCATCATGTCACCACCAGGACAAAGCTTTTAGCGATGCCCCAAATCAGGTAAGCCGTGGGGTGAATGCAGCACTTGGACAGCGCAACGCGCCGGGCTTGATCAACATCGCGTATCGGCCCTACTTCTTCTGGGACGGGCGTGCAGCGACGCTCGAAGACCAGGCCATGGCGGCCTTCCTCGGCTCGGTGGAGATGGATGCTGACACGCTTGCTGTGGCTGCTTTGATGCGTTCTGCTGATTACCGGGATGCATGGAAGACATCGTTCGGGGACTCAGCCGTTTCCATGCGTCGGGTGGTAATGGCCATTGCCAGCTTCGAGCGCACGCTGGTAAGTGCAAACAGTCCGTATGACCGCTATCTGCTGGGTGACCATCGTGCATTGAGTGAGCAGCAGCGACGCGGGATGAACCTGTTCTTCAGCGCCAAGACCATGTGCGGAGCCTGCCACGGAGGCCAGGATTTGACCAATGACCTGTTCCAAAATGTGGGACTGTTTAACCACTACTTCGACCGCGGACGGTTCAATGTGACAAAGGATCCGCGCGACGAGGGGCTTTTCAAGACTCCGTCGTTGCGCAACGTTGCACTTACACCGCCCTATATGGCCTCGGGTGATAGCGACAAGGGGCCCCTTACCACCCTCGAGCAAGTGGTCGCACACTACAACGATGGCGGCACGCCGTTCAACAACAAAGACAAGCGTGTGCGAAAGCTCGGATTATCCGATGCCGAGATGGCAGACATCGTGGCCTTTATGAAGGCACTTACCGATTCGTCGGTGCTCACGCGCCGCGAATGGTCAGCCCCGTAACGATATCTTTACGACAATTGGGCCAGTGTTGCCCATGATTGATTTTGCCGTAACGCCTGCGTAACGGCCGCTCAGGATGTTTGCATCGAAATGCAACGATGTAACATTCTCTTCATCTGCGGCTCGGTCAATCAGACCACGATGATGGTCGAGATCGCCCGTCATCTTTCTGACCACGAGTGCCGCTTTGCTCCGCACTATGCCGATGGGCTCATGGAAGCTGCAGCACGCTCCGGCCTGCTGGAGTGGACGATCGTAGGCAAGCGTCACCGCGAGCGTGCACGTCAGGTGCTGCGTGCGAACCTGTGCCGCATTGATGAACACGGTAGCGAGCTCGACTATGATCTTGTGGTGACCTGCAGCGATCTGATGCTGCAGCAGAACATCAGGAGCAAGCCGATCATCCTGGTGCAGGAGGGGATGACCGATCCCGAAACAATCATGCACAAACTGGTGCTCTCGCTGGGACTGCCCAGATACCTGGCCTCGACGTCGACGTTTGGCCTCTCCAATGCCTATCACACCATGTGTGTTGCCTCTGAAGGCTATGCCGACCATTTTCGACGCAAAGGGGCTGATGCACGCAAGCTTCGAGTGACAGGTATCCCAAACTTTGATAACTGCGAGCGTTACCGAGCGATCCCGTTTGAGCATCGGGACTTTGTCCTTGTTGCGACGAGTGACGCTCGCGAGACCTTCAAGCTGGAAGACCGACGTCAGACGATCCTCAATGCACGGTCTATTGCCAACGGACGGCAGCTGATCTTTAAGCTACATCCGAATGAGGTGGTGAGCCGAGCTGTGCGAGAGATCAACCGGTGGGCACCCGAAGCCCTGGTGTATCACGGCTGCGACATCAATCCGATGATCGCGCATTGTCAGACACTTGTGACGAAGTTCTCCTCCTGTGTGTACGTGGGGATTGCACTGGGAAAAGAAGTCTACTCTGACTTCCCGATGGATGATCTACTCCGCATGTGTCCGGTGCAGAATGGCGGACGTTCCGCAGCCAACATCGCTGCGGTCTGTAGCGAGGTCTTGCAAGAGAGAAGTCGAACACAATCACTACGCTCCATGTATTCTCTGCGGGAGACCGTATGAAACACGAGCCCAAAGTCGTGGTCATCTGCCAGGCACGCACCGGTTCTACACGCCTTGCCGGCAAGGTAATGCTGCCGCTGGCCGGTGAGCCCCTTCTTCTGCGTTTCCTTGAACGCGTCTCCATGGCACGTTATGCGCGGCATCTCATCGTTGCAACGACCACGCTACCCCAAGATGATGAGATTGCAGAGCTGTGCGGCATTGCCGGATATCGTGTCTACCGTGGGCATCCCACGGACCTGCTTGACCGGCATTTCTGGGCAGCACAGATGGTCGATGCCGATGTGGTCGTCAAGATCCCGACGGACTGTCCGCTGATTGACCCAGCCGTGATCGATATGGTCATTGAGGCCTTTCTGCAGCGCTATCCATGGGTGGATTACGCAAGTAACCTGCACCCCGGCACATGGCCCGATGGTAATGACGTGGAGGTGATGACCATGCTGGCACTGCATCGGGCCTGGGCTAGTGCTTGCAGGCAACATGAACGCGAGCATACAACGCCGTGGATGTGGGAGAACAACTCCTACATCACCATGCTCAATGTCGAACGTCCTGATGGACAGCGTCTCGAAGCACGACATCGCTGGACGATCGACCATCCAGAGGATTACGTGCTGATCCGCGCCGTGTTTGACGACCTTTACTGGGAGAATCCGCGCTTTCACTGTGAGGACATCCTGAAGTTCCTCGACGCGCACCCGGAGATTGACCTGATCAACCACCACCTTCGCGGTCAGAGTTGGTATCAAACCTATCTGCAAACACACCCAAGGATCGCTTCATGAACCGCGACGATGTTGAAGAACTTCACAGCGCCGCTCTGCGCGTGCGCGAGCACATCATCCGGATGTCCACCGACGGCGGCTGTTTCATCGGTGCGTCGCTTTCATGTGCCGATCTGCTCGTCTACCTTTACTGGCGCTTTCTGAATGTCTCTCCTCTGACGGTGCATGCCGAAGACCGTGACGTACTGCTCCTCTCAAAGGGTCATGATGTGCCGGCCCTCTATGGCGTACTCGCAGAACGGGGCTTCATCAGCAAAGAACGACTCAAGCACCACCTCTCGGTTGATGATGATCTCTACTGGCATCCAAACCGGAATGTGAGTGGCGTGGAGTTTCACTCCGGCTCGCTCGGACATCTGCTCAGCGTCGGAATGGGCATGGCCCTGGATGCGCGGATGAAGGGGCTACCCACGCGTGTCGTGGTCATCATGGGTGATGGCGAACTCAACGAGGGAAGCGTCTGGGAGGCCTGTCTTGTTGCCTCGGCGCTGAGCATCGACAATCTCATCGCCGTTGTGGACCGGAATCACTTTCAGGCCAACGTGCGTACTGAGGAGTTGGTGCCACTGGAGCCCCTTGCCGAAAAGTTTCGGGCCTTCGGCTGGAACGCCACTCATGTGAATGGACACGATATGTCCTCGCTTGATGAGTGCTTCAGCACACTGCATCTGAATACGGGCAGTCCCACGGTGGTCATTGCCGATACACGTCGCGGCAAGGGGCTTCCGAGCATCGAAGAGCGCGCCGACAGGTGGTTCTGCAACTTCAGTGCCGAAGAGACCAAGGCTCTGCTCGACGAGCTGAACGGAAATGCACGCGCAACTCTCACTTCCGAAACGATGATCGTACGATGAACGCCTACGAAACTCTCCTTCTTGACACGGCCTCGCGTGACGAGCGCCTCGTGGTGATCACGGCGGAAAACCGCGGACACATGCGTACGGTACCACCGATGCTCGGTGACCGGTTTATCGACGTCGGTATTGCTGAGCAGACCATGGTCGGTATGGCCGCTGGCATGGCCGTGCGCGGACGCGTCGTGGTGACTCATGCGCTGGCGGCCTTCATCACGATGCGAGCATTTGAGTTCATCCGCGATGATGTGGCCATTGCCAACGCTGCGGTCATCATGGTTGGCATGGTCCCGGGCGTTCTCAGCGACGGTAATGGCCCTACGCACCAGGCCATTGAAGACGTTGCGATCATGCGCGGCCTGCCGAACGTGGGTGTGTTCTGCCCCTGCGACGAACGCGAGTTTGTTGACGGTATGCGCGTGCTACTTGAGTCGCGCCGTCCGTGGTACGTTCGCTATCTCAACACCCCTGATCTGCCGGTTGACCGGATCCCGTTTGAGCCGGGCAAGGCCGTGGCCGTGCGCGGTGCAACGCTGCACCGTCCAAACGTAACGATCCTTACCTATGGATTCCTGACGCGTCAGTGCATCGAAGCTGCCGACCTTCTTCGTGCCGGCGATATGCATGTGCGCGTTGTGAATATGCGCACGCTCAAACCCATTGACGTGGAGGCCATTCTCGAAGCCGCACGGACGAGCGAGCTCGTTGTGACCGTTGAAGATCATTTTCTCACAGGGGGCCTTGCCAGCATCGTTGCCGAGACGCTCGTGGCCAATCGCATCATTGCACCCGTGCTCACCATCGGCTTTACGACATGGTTCAAGCCCGGACGTCTGAACGACGTGCTTGAGCATGAACGTCTCAGCTCCACGGCCCTTGCCCGCAGAATTCGTGAGCGGTTCACCGATATCGTTCACGGAGCTGACAAGCCCCATACTCCATACAGCGAGGTTTCTCATGCATGAACCAACCTATCCTCCTATCCAGCGATCACAGGAGTTACTTAAACGCGCTGAGCGGCTCATCCCTGCGCAGACACAGACTCTTGCCAAGGGTCCGGGTCAGCACGTCCGTGGCGTTGCACCCGTATTTGCACGCCGCGGTAAAGGGGCCTATGTCTGGGATGTCGATGATAACCGGTATCTCGACTATGCCATGGCCATCGGACCGCTGATTCTGGGCTATGGTGATTCCGGTGTGAACCGTGCCATCGAACAGCAGCTGCATGATGGCATCACGTTTTCGCTGATGCATCCGCTGGAAGTGGAAGTAGCCGAGCTTATCCATGGCATCGTCCCCAATGCCGAGCAGATACGCTTTTCCAAGACCGGATGCGACGTTACCTCTGCAGCCGTGCGACTTGCGCGAGCCTATACAGGACGCTCCACGGTGCTCTGCTGCGGGTATCACGGATGGCACGATTGGTACATCGCCACCACGGATAGGGCCATGGGTATTCCGCAGGCCGTGCGCGACCTCACCTATACCTTCAGCTACAACGACATGCAGAGTGTCTATGACGCACTTGACGCTGACACCGCTGCCATCATCCTTGAGCCGATGGTCTTCGACGAGCCACAGGAGAACTTTCTGCAGGAGCTGCGCGAGCTCTGCGACCAGCGTGGCATTGTGCTGATCTTCGACGAGATGTGGACCGGCTTTCGGGTCTCGCCGGGCGGAGCACAGATGCGCTTCGGTGTTCAGGCAGATCTCGCATGCTTTTCAAAGGCCGTGGCCAACGGCATGCCACTGTCTGTACTGACGGGCAAGGCCGAGATCATGCGGCTGCTCGAGAAAGATGTGTTCTTCTTTACCACCTTCGGTGGCGAAGCCCTTTCACTGGCGGCTGCCAAGGCAACTCTGCATCGCCTGCTTGATGGCGAGATCCTGCAACGGATGGAACTGCTAGGTGATGAACTCCGTGAGGGAGCTCGCGCGATCCTCAGTTCCAATGATATGGGCTACGTTACGGTCAAGGGGCTTGGAGCGCGCACCATGATGGCCTTTTCGGATACATCGGCTGACCCGCTCATGATGCGTTCGTTTGTTCAGCAAGAGCTGCTTCGACACGGCATTCTCTGGAACGGCTTTCATACGCTCAGCGCAGCACACACTCTGGCCGACATCGAGTTCACGCTCGATGTGTATGCCGATGTACTGCCAATGCTGCACGAACACATTCGCATGGGAACGCTGCCGCTGGCTCTGCGTGGCCAGTCCGTGGAGCCAGTGTTTCGTAAGACGGGAGCGTTTAACACTAAGCCCCGGGCAGCAGTGGAGCAGAAGTAATGAACGAC
This sequence comes from uncultured Melioribacter sp., assembly GCA_964393485.1. GTDB lineage: Bacteria > Bacteroidota > Ignavibacteria > Kapaibacteriales > Kapaibacteriaceae > UBA10438. The sequence goes on from CAYMTW010000031.1 coordinate 6,949, forward strand.
GTCTTTTCACTTGACGACCGCGTAGCGGTAGTGACCGGCGCTGCGGGTCTGCTCGGACGTCAGCACTGTGCAGCGCTTGCTGAAGCCGGCGCTACGGTAGTGGCCTGCGACCTGGATGCACATGATGCCCGAACCGTAGCGCAGGGGCTTGGTACCGGCCACTTAGGCGTTGCACTCGACGTGACAGATGCTGAGGGACTCGTCGATCTGCGCGATATGATTCTGCGTGAGTTCGGCCGCATTGACATCCTAGTCAACAATGCCGCAATGAACGACATGGTCGAAGCGCCCCTTTCAGCAGGCGCCACGTCAGCCTTTGAGAGCTATCCGCTGACGCTATTCCGCAAGGTACTTGACGTCAACGTGACCGGGGTCTTTCTCACCAGTCAGATCATCGGAACACACATGGCCGAGACCGGTCGGGGGTCGATCATCAACATCGCGTCCACCTATGGCGTTGTGGCCCCGGATCAGCGACTCTACCAGCGTCCTGATGGTACGCAGTCGTTCTACAAAAGTGCTGCCTATCCGGCCTCGAAAGGGGCAGTTGTGATGCTCACGAAGTTTCTTGCCACATACTGGTCCGGCTCGGGCGTTCGGGCCAACACTCTCTCTCCGGGCGGTGTGTCCAACAATCAAAATGAGCATTTCCAGAAGCTCTATTCTGCGCGCACTCCGCTCGGTCGCATGGCTCATCCATCGGACTACCGCGGCGCTCTTGTCTTTCTGGCAAGCGATGCTTCGGCCTACATGACAGGGCACAACCTGCTTGTTGACGGGGGATGGACGGCCTGGTGAAGCCCCTTCTCAACGCCTACGTCCCCATTGCATCATCGCTAATGAACACTAACCATCATCTTTCAGGGAGCTTCGCATGAGCACATTACCACTGACCAACAGGCCTGCCATCGGTGCAGATCATCCGGTCTATGTCATTGCAGAGATCGGCATCAACCATAACGGGTCTCTCGATATTGCCCACGAGATGATCCGAGGTGCAGCACGCGTTGGCGCTTCGTGTGTCAAGTTTCAGAAGCGCACTCCCGAACTGTGCGTTCCGCGTGATCAGTGGATGATCGAGCGCGACACGCCATGGGGTCGCATGACCTACATCGACTACCGGTACAAAGTTGAGTTTGATGAGCAAGACTATCGGAGCATCGATGCGCTATGCCGTGAGCTTGGGATCGACTGGACCGTCTCCTGCTGGGATGAGGAAGCTCTTGCCTTTATGGAGGCAAACTTCGACGTGCCCTTGTACAAGGCCGCATCGGCGTCTCTCACGGATCTGGGTTTGCTCAAGGCCATGGCCTCGACTGGTAAGCCGCTGATGATCTCTACCGGCATGTCTACGATAGAAGAGATCGATCAGGCCGTGACTGCGCTTGGTGATGCCTGCGTCATGATCGCCCACGCAACGTCAGCCTATCCATGCGCAAGTGATGAACTCAACCTGCGGATGATCAACACCTTGCAATTGCGATACCCGAACCGCATCGTCGGCTATAGCGGGCACGAAGTGGGCCTTGCCACGACCTATGCCGCCGTTGCCCTGGGAGCCAGGTTCGTGGAGCGTCATATCACGCTTGACCGGGCCATGTGGGGGACTGACCAGGCTGCGAGTGTGGAGATCGCCGGACTCGAGCGTATGATCCGGGATATCCGTGAGATCGAGCGTTCACTCGGCGACGGCGTCAAGCGGCTCTATGACAGTGAGCTCGGCGCCCGCGCCAAGCTGCGCCGCGTTTCATCCTCCGTCCAGGGAGAAGCCTGAGCAATGGAGCTGTCGCTTCCCACGATCTGCACCACATTCGTGATCCTGGCAGGGGGCTTGCTGATCCTGCTTGAGCGGTTGTTTCCCTACACGCCGGGACAGCCCCTTTTCAGAAGTGGATTTGTGACCGATCTCGGACTGTATGCCATAGCGCAGAGCTACGTTCTGGGACTTGTGATCTTCGGATTCATTGACTGGGTGGACCAGCATAGTGGGCTGAGTCGACTTACAGCACTGCGCTCGCAGCCGCTGGCCGTGCAGATGATGGTGTTCGTGTTGGTGCATGACTTCTACATCTACTGGTTTCATCGCTGGCAGCACGCAAGTCCACTTCTCTGGCGAATCCATGAGGCGCATCACTCGACCACTACCGTGGACTGGCTGAGCGGATCGCGCTCGCATAGTCTCGAGATCCTGGTCAATCAGACGGTGGAGTTCCTACCGATCGTGCTGCTGGCATCTCCGGAGATAGCTGTGATGAAGGGGGCTGTCGATGCCGTCTGGGGGATGTATATCCACTCGAACATCAATGTGCGCTCTGGACGTCTGCAGCGTGTGATCAACGGACCTGAGATGCATCGTTGGCATCATGCTGATGATCCTCGGTCGCACAATCGAAACTTCTCAACTAAGCTGGCCATCTGGGACTGGTTGTTTGACACGGCCTACCTTCCTGCAACGGAAAAGCCTACCCGATACGGACTGTATGATGACTTTCCAACAGGATACTTCCGGCAGCACATCCATGCATTCCGACGCAAACGTTGAGATAGATGACGATATCATTGCAGATGTCGAAGTCAGCGAACGCGAACGAATGGACGCTCACCTTGCCGTGCCGCTGGATGTAGATACGCTCATCATTTCGGACCTGCATCTGGGGTCGGACGTAGCTCGCTCCAAGGTACTGGTGATGATGCTGAAGACCCACGTGTACAGGCGTCTTATTCTCAACGGCGATGTGTTTGACGATCTCAACTTCAAACGTCTCACCAAGGATGACTGGAAGGTCCTTTCGCTGCTGCGACGATTGTCGAATCCACGTCGGGGAATCGAAGTTGTCTGGGTGGTCGGCAATCACGACGGTGGCGTTGCCGAGATCCTGACGCATCTGTTGGGCGTGCCGGTGCATGAAGAGATCGTCTTCACGGTTGCCGGCAAGCGGCATCTGGCCATACATGGACATCAGTTTGACCGGTGGATCACCAAGCATGTGACCATCACCGCCATCGCCTCATGGCTATACCTTCTGCTGCAGCGTATCGATACCCGCCACCGGGTTAGTCGCTGGGTAAAGCGCACTAGCAAGAAGTGGTTACGACTGAGCGACAAGATCGCCCATGACGCAGCCATCCATGGACAGCGCCGGCATCAGGCGCAGGTGGTCCACTGCGGTCACACGCACATGCCCGGAGTAAAGCAGTTCGAGGATGTTACCTATGTCAACTCCGGTTGCTGGACCGACAAGCCATCGACCTATGTGGCCATCGACCATGATGGTAACGTGCAGATACACTCGATCTAGGCATCTGCCCGATTCGGATGAAATCATATGCATCAGGATCATACCGGCCGCCCAGTTCTGTTTGACGTCAGCCACGTCACGAAAGCCTATACGATGGGTGAACTCAAAGTCGTAGCACTCAATGACGTTTCGCTGACCATCCACGAGTCTGAGCTCCTGGTCATCCTTGGCGCATCGGGCAGCGGGAAGTCCACGCTCCTGAACATTCTGGGCGGACTCGACGTGCCCACATCCGGGACCGTGCGATATCGGGATGCCGATCTGACGAATGCCGACGAGTCCGAGCTAACAGCGTTCCGGCGACACTCTGTGGGATTCGTCTTTCAATTCTACAACATCATCCCAAGCCTAACGGCTCTGGAGAATGTGCAGCTGGTGACGGATCTTGTTGACGAACCGATGGATGCCCGCACGGCCCTAGACCTCGTGGGCCTGGCAGATCGAATGCACCACTTTCCGTCACAGATGTCAGGGGGCGAGCAGCAACGCGTAGCCATCGCTCGTGCCATTGCCAAACGTCCGGACGTACTACTCTGTGATGAGCCAACGGGCGCTTTGGACTTCGAAACGGGCATCATCGTGCTAGAGGTGATCGACTTGATACATCGTGAGCTCGATGCCACGGTGGCGCTGATCACCCATAATGCCAGTATCGCCGATATGGCAGACCGAGTGCTGAGAATGCGCAGTGGAACGATCGTGCAGGAGTTTGCCCCGACGCAGCGCAAAAAGCCCCGCGAACTCTCATGGTGACATCGTGTCGATGCTAACCATCAAATTGCTGCGCGAGGTCCGCCACATGCGGGGTCAAATGATCGCCATCATCCTGGTGATCGCCGCAGGTATTGCCAACTATGTTGCCTTCCAGAGTACGCACGCCTCGCTGGTCCTATCGCAGCGCACGTATTATGCAGAGACTAACTTTGGCGACGTCTGGGCGCAGGTGCGTCGGGCTCCACTCGAGCTTGCCCAGCGCCTCAGACTGCTCGACGGCGTCACCAATCTCGATGTGCGTGTTGTGGCCAGCGTGGTGATCGACATCCCTGGGTTAGCCGAGCCAGCAACTGGCATCATCACTGGTGTACCCGGATCGGGTCAGCCCCCTGTCAATCGATTATCGCTGCGCTCCGGACGCTGGCTCACACCCCAGACGGATGATGAAGTGATCGTCTCATACGCCTTTGCACAGGCTAATGGCTTTCATGAAGGTGACACCGTCAATGCTGTGATCAATGGTCGCTGGAAGCCGCTTCGCATCGTCGCCACGGCCCTCTCGCCGGAGTGGGTGTTGGAGCTTGTCCCCGGCTCAATGATGATCGATAACAAGCGCTTTGCGGTGATGTGGATGGAGCAAGGGGCACTGAGCGCGCTGTATGACATGTCGGGTGCCTGGAACAGTGCGTCGTTTGATCTGGCGCCGGGCACGTCGATGGCTAACCTTATCGACCGGCTTGACGTTCTGCTGCGCCCGTTTGGCTGTACTGGAGCCATTGCGCGAGACGATCAGCAGTCGCACAAGTTCCTCACTGATGAGATCCGGCAGCTATCGCTGACGGCGCTGATCGTTCCGGCGATCTTTCTCGGTGTGGCAGTCTTTCTATTAAATATCTCACTGCTGCGTTTCGTGACCACGCAGCGCTCAACGATCGCCATTCTCAAGGCCTTCGGATACGGTAATGCCCGGATCTCGTTGCACTATGTCGGCTTTGCCGTTGTAGCCGTGGCTGGTGGCACTGTGCTGGGTCTGGCCGGCGGCGTGTTCATTGGCGTCAGGCTTGTGCGGATGTACCTCGACTTCTATCGTCTGCCGGTATTGGAGTTTGACGTACCTGTGCTGGTGATCCTCGGCGCCGTTCTATTGAGTCTGCTGGCGGCCTCGCTCGGCGCTGTAGCGGCGGTGCGCGCCATCGTGCGCCTGCCCCCGGCCGAGGCCATGCGTCCGGAGGCACCGCGGTCTTATCGCGGTGGAGTGCTCGAGCGCAGTGGTTTTACACGCCTGTTCAGCCCCCTGACGTCGATGATCGTGCGCAACGTGCTGCGTCGGCCAATACGTGCGGCAGTGAGCCTTATCGCCATTGCCCTTGCGATGTCGCTGCTTGTGCTTGGACGCTACTTCATGGAAATGTTTGAGACCATCCTGACGGTGCAGTTCCATCGCGTTGCCCGCGAGGACGCAACGGTGATGTTCATGACGCCACGTTCGCATCGGGCTATGCATGAGCTGTCGGCGCTACCAGGGGTGCTGACTGTCGAACCCTTCCGCGCGGTCCCGATCGATGTCATCGTCGGTTCCAGCGTCAAGCGCACGGCCATGATAGCAGGCGTGGAACGACCGGAGCTTCATCGCGTAACGTCGATGCTGGGACGGCCACTACCGATCCCAACGTATGGAGTGGCCTGTTCGGCCTATTTGGCCGAGTCGATGGGATTTGGCGTGGGCGATACGATACGACTCCGTCAGATAGATGAAGAACGCCGGATATTTACACTAGGCGTCACGTTGCTCATTGACGATATGATGGGTGTGCAGGTATACGTTGCACCGGCAGTGCTGCGCACATTGTTACGGGAGCAGGGTAGCATCAGTGGGGCCTATCTGCAGATCGATCCGTCACAGATGGGGAAGTTTTACCGTGCCGTCAAGAGGCTCCCTTCGATGTCCGGCGTAATCATGCGTGAGAGGGCCATGCGTAGCTTCGACGAGAGTTACTTGCAGTTCATGGACATCTCGAATTTCTACATCGTGTTCTTTGCTTCCCTTATCGCATTCGGTGTGGTCTTCAACAACGCGCGAATTGCGTTGAGTGAGCGGGGCAACGAGCTTGCTAGCCTGCGAGTGCTCGGATTTTCAAACCGCGACGTCACGATCATCCTTCTCGGAGAGCAATTCGTGATCATGCTCGTTGCGCTGCCGATCGGTATGATAGGGGGCACTCTGTGGTCAATGTGGATGCCTTCGCTGATCGCTACGGATCTGTTCCGATTTCCCTTTGCCATCAGTCTGCGAAATCTTGGCATCAGTGCTGCAATGATCTTGATGGTCGCACTGGTAACGGGAGTGTTCATACGCCGGCGGATAGCTCACCTTGATATGATCGCTGTCCTCAAATCCCGAGAGTGATGATGAAGCTTCGTCCCCCCCGATATCTTGGCTGGATCATTACGGTCGTCATTGTCATTACGGCGATCATTGTTGCGGTGCTTCCCCGGCCGGTCGTCGTCGAAAAGGTCGCCGTCCGCCGCTTGAATCTCGAGACCACCGTCGAGGCTGACGGTATTGTCCGCGCCCGGGAACGGTTTGTTGTGGCGATGCCCGCCACTGGTGTTCTCGAACGACTCAGTGCCGAACCAGGTGATTGTGTGGTTGCAGGTCAGATCATCGGTACGTTCATCCCTCCCGAGCTTGACGAACGTCAGCGCTCAGAGGCCCGCGCACGAATCAGCTCGATCGACGCGGGTTCGGCCGAGATCGTCCAGCGTCTGGCTGCGCTGAGCCCCCTCATCGAACAGGCCAGGCGCAGACATGAGCGCTTTGGCCGACTAGAACAGGCCGGTGCTATCGCGCGTGAGCAGGCTGAGAATGCTCGTGACGCATACGAGCAGCTGCGACGCGAAGCTGATGCCTTGCGCGAGCGTGTGCGAGCCACAAAGTATGAAGCAAAGGCCATGCAGGCTGTTCTGGCTGGTCGGCCGGGACAGCGGGTGTCTGTGCGTGCACCCGTCTCGGGTGTGGTGCTCCGATGTTTCGAGCAATCCGAGCGGACCGTCCCTGCCGGTACGCCGATCGTGGAGATCGGCGATACGTCACAGGCTGAGGTTGTGATCGACGTGATGAGCGTCGATGCCGTCAAGATCCGACCCGGCATGAGCATCAATCTCGACGGATGGGGAGGAGGCTCGGTTGTTCGAGCCATCGTCAGGCGCGTAGAACCGAGCGCCCGCACCCGTGTGAGCTCACTTGGAATCGAGGAGCAGCGCGTCAATGTGATCGCTGATATCTCGGACCGTCCAGCGCGGCTCGGTGACGGCTATCGCGTCGAAGCAGCCATTGTGACGGAGCGATCCGAACGCGCTCTATGCATTCCCCTTGGTGCGCTTCTTCGACACGCCGATCAGTGGTTCGTACTGGTGGTTGATGCCGGATTCATCCGCCGTCGCAGAGTAGAGCTCGGAGCACGGAGCTCACTAATGACGGTAGTCACATCAGGCCTCGTTGACGGAGACTACATTGTGCAGCACCCCGCCGAGAATCTTCGCGACGGTGACCGTGTTGAATGAACGATGTCTCAGGCCGGGTAGGTCGTTGCCCCACCTGCCCCGTGGCACGACTTGAACTTCATGCCGGAACCGCACGGGCATGGTTCGTTGCGTCCGACCTTTCGTCCCGTGTTACGGATGGTATTGGTCGATGGTGAAGATTCGGCATTGGGATCTGCTCCCAGTGTGGATGTTGTTGATGCACTCGGATGCGAAAACCGCAGCTGACGGGTCGGGGTGGATGTCGTAACGGACGGTACTACCGTTGTCGCCGGACGTGAAGGGGCTTGGCGCTCCGAACGCTCTGCGAACTGCGGGAAGTACTTGAAGGCAAACGATACAGTAGCCTCGTTGATCTGCGTGAGGAGTTCAAGAAACACTCGGTAGGCTTCCTGCTTGTACTCCAGGATCGGATCCTTCTGGCCATAGGCCCGCAGGTAGATACCCTCCTTGAGGTCGTCCATCACGCGCAGGTGCTCACGCCATTCGTCATCGACAGCTCGCAGAGCGGCAACGCGTTCGAGCTGTGACATAAAATCGTGTCCAAGCATAGACTCTTTGCGGTCGTAGAACTCGACAACTGCTTCCTTCACCCGCTCCATGACATGCTCCTTGCTGTCAGATGAGAAGCTTTGCGCCGATACACTTGGCTCGCACAGCATCTTCGCGCGGATCGTGTTCATGAATGCGTCGTGATCACCCGTTGGATGGTGCTCATCATACCACTGCTCGCAGAGTTCGGAGGCGTACTCAAGGATCTCGCTACGCAGGCGCTCACCCATCAGAGCATGACGCCTGCGATCGTAGATCACCTCCCGTTGCTGATTCATCACATTGTCGTATTCGAGCAGGCGCTTGCGGATACCGAAGTTGTTGCCTTCGACCTTCTTTTGGGCATTCTCAACGGCCTTGGTCACGATGCCGCTCTGGATCGGCTCGCCTTCTGGAACCTTCATGCGTTGCATGGCGGCAGCGATGCGCTCGCCACCAAACAGGCGCATCAGGTCGTCTTCGAGTGAGATAAAGAACTGCGACGATCCGGGGTCACCTTGACGTCCGGCACGACCTCGAAGCTGACGGTCGATGCGGCGAGCTTCGTGACGTTCCGTGCCGATGATGGCAAGGCCGCCATTCTCCTTCACGTCACCATCGAGCTTGATGTCTGTACCACGACCGGCCATGTTCGTGGCGATCATCACAGCCCCCTTCTTACCAGCGTTAGCCACGATCTCGGCCTCGCGCTGGTGTTGCTTGGCGTTGAGCACGTTGTGAGGCACATTGGCCCGCTTGAGCATCTTACTCAGCAGCTCGGAAACCTCAACACTGGTTGTTCCCACGAGCACGGCACGTCCGGCGGTAAGTTCGGCCTGGACGGCTTCGACCACGGCGTTATACTTCTCGCGCTTGGTACGATAGATGAAATCATCAAGGTCCTTGCGCTGCACAGGTCGGTTTGTCGGGATTGCCACAACATCGAGGGTGTAGATCTGCCAGAACTCAGCTGCCTCTGTTTCGGCCGTACCGGTCATGCCGGCAAGCTTGTGATATAAACGGAAGTAGTTCTGAAGGGTAACGGTGGCAAAGGTCTGCGTGTCCTGTTCGACGAATACACCTTCTTTGGCTTCAATGGCCTGGTGAAGTCCGTCCGAGTAGCGACGCCCTTCCAGAATACGGCCCGTGAACTCGTCAACAATCTTGATCTTTCCGTCCTGCACGACGTACTCATCATCGCGAACATAGAGCGTGTAGGCACGCAGTAGCTGGTTCACAATGTGAATGCGATCCGAACGGTCAGAAAACACCCGCATCAATTCGTCGCGTCGCAGTGTCTTATCCTCTGCAGAGATCGAAGCGTCTCCTTCAAGGGCGCTCATCTGAGCCGCGATGTCGGGGATAACAAACATCTCCGAGTCTTCCTGCGAAGAGGTCAGCAGTTCTCGCCCCTTTTCCGAAATATCGATCTGGTGATTCTTTTCATCGACTGTGAAATAGAGCTCCTGGTCGATGACGTTCATTCGCTGACCCTGGTCGCGCAGATAGTCGAGTTCGGTATCACGAAGGAGTTTCATGGCATCTGGCTCTTGAAGCATCTTCAGGAGCTTGCTCTGCTTGGGCATTCCGCGGTTCGCGCGTAGAAGGTTGACGCCAGCATTAACGCGGTCTTCCTTGTAGCCGGTGGCCAGGAGCTTCTCGGCTTCTGCGACGATGCTATTCACGAATTTCGCCTGGGCATCGACGAGACGCTGAACACGGGGCCTCATTTCGACGAAGGCCGTTTCAGTGCTGCCGGCCGTGACCGGACCCGAGATGATAAGGGGCGTGCGGGCCTCATCGATCAAGACCGAGTCGACCTCATCGACGATGGCAAACCAGTGTCCACGCTGCACCATGTCCTGCGGATCTGTGACCATGTTATCACGCAGGTAATCAAAGCCAAACTCGTTATTCGTTCCCCACGTGATGTCCGAGCCATACTGCACCTTACGATCGTCCGGACGCATATCTGACTGGATACAACCCGTACTGACACCCAGGAAGTCGAAGATCGGGCGCATCCACTCACGGTCACGTCGTGCAAGGTAGTCGTTGACCGTGACCAGGTGCACGCCACGTCCAGCCAGTGCATTCAGGTAGAGCGGTAGCGTTGAAACAAGCGTCTTTCCTTCTCCCGTACCCATTTCGGCGATCTTACCTTGGTGCAGTACGATGCCGCCGATGAGCTGCACATCATAGGGAACCATGTCCCAGGTCTGCTCATTGCCAACGACCATGTAGCGATGTCCGACAAGGCGACGACAGGCTTCCTTGACAACAGCGAAGGCTTCCGGAAGGATGTCGTTCAGGGCCTGCTGGGTTGTCTCGAACTGCTCGCGCTCATTACTGTTGAGTCTGGCGTAGAGGTCAGAGCGCTCCGCATGGTCCATCCCCATATCAGTCCGAAGTCGCTCTCGAATCTCTTCGGCCTCTGCTTTGAGTTCGGCAACAGCCTCGCGCACGCGGTCACGGAACTCGTCGGTACGCGCGCGCAGGTCCTGATCTGACAAAGAGGAAAGACCGGCAAAGTGGCCATTGATCTGTTCGACGATCGGCCGCACTTCTTTGACGTCCTTTTCGTGTTTGGATCCGCCGATGAGCGACTGCAGAAATTTGAGCATGACGTGAAGGCTATTGGTGACAGGATGGGCCAATGACGAACGAGACTGATACCTCGTGCCGACATCTTCCGGCGAAGGGGCAAAATTACTGGTTATTTTCGAGGCCCGACGAAGGGAATTCACCACAACGAGGACTTACCGTCCATGGAACCTGATCTGCGTCTGTACACACCCGAAAACCTGCTGGAGCAGGCCGCATCGGCTCCGGAACATCTCGGCTACAGAATCGTAACGTTTTATGTTGACGAATCAGGAATTCTATCGAAAGCGCCAACGGGCCATACGGCCACGTTCTATCTGTCACCATCAGGCGGTACCCTGCGCGACGAAAATCTGAACATCGTGCTCTACAGCGCCAAATTCGACCTCTACAAGGGCTTCGGGCGGGCCTGATGATCTATCTCGACAATAGCGCCACAACGCGCCTCGATGCTCACGTCCTTGAATCCATGTTACCATGGCTGACGGACCAGTATGGGAACGCTTCGAGCATCTACGGTCTTGGACGAAAGGCCCGAGTAGCCGTCGAGGCCGCTCGTACCACGCTTGCCGCTGCACTGAATGCGCATCCTGCAGAGATCATCTTTACCAGCGGTGGCACCGAATCGAACAACTCCATCATAAAAAGTGTACTTCACGAATCCGGTCTCGCCGAAAGACTTGCCGTTACAGCAACCGAGCATCACGCCGTGCTCCATCCAGCCGAGGCCGAGCAGCGTGCCGGACGAGCTGTTGAGATCATTCCAGTTGATACCAACGGGTTAGTGGACGCAGACTCACTTCGTCGGATTGATTCGCCGAAGACTCTTGTCAGCATCATGCATGCCAACAATGAAACGGGCATCATTCAGCCCCTGGCCGAGGTGCGCAAGGTTCTGTCGCAAGCACTTCTCCACAGTGATGCCGTGCAGTCCTTTGGCAAGATTCCCGTTGACGTGCAGGCGCTTGGCGTCGATTTTCTTTCGCTCTCGGCGCACAAGATCCACGGTCCGAAGGGTGTTGGCGCTATGTTCATCCGCAAGGGGCATGACTTCAAGTCCCATCAACAAGGGGGCGGTCAGGAACGAAACCGGCGCGCCGGTACGGAGCCGGTGGCTCTAATCGTGGGCTTTGCTACGGCCGTAACGCAGGCTATGGCCGAGATGGAGCAGCGCACCCGCCATATGTCATCATTGATCGCCACGGCACGTGAGCTTATCCAACGAGATCTACCGGACGTACGTGTCAACACTCCCGAGCATGGGACCCTACCCAACATTCTCAACGTTTCATTTCTCGATGCCGCGCACCTGGATGGCGAGGCGATCATTCAGTCGATGGATATTGCCGGTGTGGCCGTCTCGAATGGAAGTGCATGCGTCTCAGGAAGTCAGCAACCGTCACATGTGCTCTCCGCGATGGGGCTTTCTGCTGCTGAATCTCAAGCTGCCGTGCGGATCTCAGTCAGCACATTCACCACGCATGAAGAGATTGAGCATGCCTGTGCACTACTTTCCGACGTTGTTCGTAATATGCGTGGTGCAACACGCAAATGACGACAAGCCTTCCATCATTTTTTGAAAGAGATTCACTATGTATCGAGTAGTTCTGGCACTTGCAGCCCTTGCTGCTTTCGTCTCTGTTTCGTCAGCAACATCTATCCCCGGCGCTGTCGGCGGAGCAAAGAAGTACACGCTGAACAATGCCGTCGGTAAGAATGCGATCGAGTTCGTCTCTGATGCTCCAATGGAAAAGATGACCGGTACTGCCGATGGCGTCGAGGGATCTTTCACGCTTGACGCAGCCAACCTTGAAGCGACATCGGGAAACATTACGGTCAAGGTTCTGACGATGAAGACCGCCAACAGCAAGCGGGATGAGCACATGTACGATGCGATGTGGCTCGATGCCAACAAGTACCCCACGATCAATTTTGACGTCAAGTCTCTCAAGGACGTCAAAGTTGTGACGAAGGATGGCCGCAGTGTTGTTACGGCCACGGCCGTGGGAACGTTCTCATGCCATGGCGTAACCAAGGCGAGCACTGCGAGCATCACCATCACGTATCTGCCCGAATCTGCCGAGACCAAGAAGCGGGCATCGGGCAATCTTGCCATGATAGAAGCAAGCTTCACGGTTGGACTGGCTGATCACAACATCACGGGCAAGGCCGGTGTTGTCGGCAAGAGTGTCGGAGAGACGATCGCCGTTACGGCCAAGCTCTTCTCAAACTCCTGATTCGATTCTGACAGGAAACCTTTTTGCTCGGGCCAGCGGTTTTGCGCTGGCCCGCGCTATTTTGGGGCCATTCTGTCGCTGAAAGGAAAGGATATCATGCAAATCTCCCGAACGATGTTTTGCTCTGTTGCGGTAGCTGCGGTGGTTGCCCTGCTTTTTCCCGTCATCACCCTGGCAAACAGTGGAGGTAAAACTGGCGGCTACGTCGTTGGTTGTGGGGGCTGTCATGGCGGAGCCTCGGCCAACACAAACGTCCAGCTTGAGGGGCCGCGTACTGTCAAGGCTGGCTCATTGAGTGCCTATACGTTCGTGGTCAATCACGGTCAGCACAGGAATGCAGGATTCAACCTTGCCTTCCGCAGTGGCACAGGCAACGTAGGGACGTTCACACCGGGTCCAGCGACACAGATTCGTGCAGGAGAGCTAACGCACACGCAGACGACGGCATTTGGTGGCAATGGTGCACGGTTTGGTTTCCAGTGGACCGCGCCGGCAGCGCATGGCGTGTACAATTTCGCTGGGGTAGGTAACGCTGTTAACGGGGATGGCAATGATTCTGATGCCGACGACTGGGCCGTTACAGGAAACATCAACATCACTGTCACTGGGGCGAACTTCACGAAGCCTACCGCCGGCGCTTCATTCTGCACCGGGACGCGGGTTGACATCGAGTGGCAGCAAACCGGACTGGGAATGGTCCGGATCGAAATGTCCCGAGACAATTTCCAGACCACCGAGGTGATCAATACCATTGCAGCCTCTGGACTCTCGACGGTGTATGAGATTCCAGCATCAGTACCGGCCGGTAGTTACATCATCCGCATGGTCGATGCAACCACGCAGGAGGAGATATCCAGAACGGCTGCCATCACGATTCAGGCTGGACCAAACATCACATTGCAGCCGCAGCCAACATTTGTGTGTGCTGGCAAGCCCCTTACACTTACGGTGTCATCAACGGGGTCGAATGTTCTTTACCGGTGGCGGCGTAACGGTGTTGACATCCCCGGGGGTACAAACCCCGTGCTAACGATCAACCAGGTGACACAGGCCGAGGCCGGCCTATATCAGTGTGTGATCTTTGCCTGTTCGACGAGTGTGAACTCCAACGAAGTGCAGGTCACCATTGGAGAGCGACCGCAGATCACGCGACAGCCATTGCCGCGGTCGATCTGCGACGGTGACAGCGTGTCGTTTTCCATTGTTGCCACTGGGTCGGACCTTCGATATCAGTGGCTGAAGAACGGTTCGCCAATTCCAGAGGATACCCTCCCGACCTTACGGATTGAGCGGGCGGCATTGATCGACGAGGGAAGCTACAGCTGTCGTGTTGAAGGGTCCTGCACGCCGAGTGTTACATCATCAGAAGTCAGGCTTGACGTGACTGAGTTGCCACTGGTCCGCACGCAACCGGTTGATCGATCACTCCGGGTTGGGGATACGCTTATCCTGTCCATCGAGGCTAGTGGGGAATCGCTCGTGTATCAGTGGTATCGTGATGGCGTGATCGTGCCTTCTGGCAAGGATCGCATCCTGCGCATTCCGGGGGTAACGAAAGCTGATAGTGGTGTGTATCGATGTGCGGTTTTCAACAAATGTGATACGGTGGAGTCCAAGACGTGTTCAGTGCGAATAACGTCGGTTGCCGGACCTGGACGTCTGACGCTTACATCATCGGCCCTGTCTTTTGTTCCTTCTGTTGCCTGTCTCACTCAGGATACCACCCTTACTGGTCTCCTTCTGAATGATGGGGGGGCGCCGGTTACTGTGACATCCTTCTCAGCGGAGCCTATAGCTAAGGTGGAAGTGATGAACCTGACCGCCCCGTTCACACTGGATGTCAATGAGCGCCGTGACGTGCGACTGCGGATCACACCCAAAGATCCTGGTCCATACACACTAACCATCACATTCTTTACGAACATCGGATCGCAGAAGCTCACAATCGCCGGGGAAGGAACGCCATCGCTACAGTTCACCCGCGACACATTGTGGTTTGCCAAGGGCAAGTTTGGTGAGCGCATCTGTAATGAGTCGGTCCCCATGCCATGTGAGGCAACGAGGATCACCGGCGTGCGTCTTTCAGGTCCTTCTGCAGCAACATGGAGTCTCTCTCCGTTCCCTGATACGCCGATCGATCTCAAGCAGGGTGACAAGTTTTCACTCTGCATCGAAACAACTCAGGAGAGCGGGGATAACGGACTGGTCGGAATCAGTACCGACTATGGTTTGGTAACCTTTGTCGTTGCCCGTACCGAGGTGACGAGTGTGGATGCTGACGACGACTCGGATGCTTTAGCTGTGCGAGTCTATCCAAATCCGGCGGTCGGTGAGGTGACCGTCAAGGGGCTTGACAACGAAGATCTATCAGTGTCGGTGTTTACGGTAGCCGGAGAGCGCGTCGGACAGATCCAGGGTAGTGGTGAGTTACGCTGGGACCGCCGCGATCTGCGCGGTAGCGTTGTCCCGGGCGGTCTGTATGTGCTTTCAATCGACGGATCCCACAGCGGACGTACAATCCGGAAGCTCATCCTCAACTGATCGTTGCTGAACGAAGAAAAAACGCCGCACCGGATCATCTCCGGTGCGGCGATTCTGTTTCGACTTCGTGCTATGAGCTTACGGGAAGATGCCCAACGACATATACGACGTGGCGATCTTATCGATCGAGTTAACGAAGGCAGCCGTGCGCATGTCCTTAACCTTCGGGTTGCCAAAGTAGATCTCACCGATCGAATGATACGAGCTGATCATCGTATCCTCGAGACCTGAGTTCACAAGATCTTCCTCGTCGGCACCTCGGGCAATGACCTGACGCTCAGCCAGTGTGAGACTTTTGCCGGTTAGGCGCTCGACCGTATCGACGATACGAAGGTTGGAGCCTTCTTCGAAGCGCTTATCCATGCGGCCAAAGCGCACGTGCGAAAGGTTTTTGAGCCACTCGAAGTACGAGACCACCACGCCCCCTGCATTGACGAACATGTCTGGCATGACCAGGATGCCCTTCTTCAACAGGATCGGTTCGGCTTCTGAGGTGATCGGACCGTTGGCACCTTCGGCAATGATCTTGGCCTTGATCTTTGCGGCGTTGCCCTTGTGGATCTGTGACTCCAAGGCTGCAGGAACGAGGATATCGCAATCGTACTCAAGAACGCTGTTACCGTCCTTGATCGTCTTAGCACCGGCGAACCCTGTGATCGAACCCTTTGCGAGACGATGAGTCTGCAGGGCGTTGATATCGATGCCCTTCGGATTGACCACGGCACCATCCCATTCGATCACGCCGACGACTGATGCACCTGCCTCATGGAGGAATTTAGCCGCATAGTATCCCACGTTGCCGAATCCCTGCACGATGACACGCTTGTCGGAAAGACCGGTAGTCATCTTCATCTTC
Source organism: uncultured Melioribacter sp. (assembly GCA_964393485.1). Taxonomy (GTDB): domain Bacteria; phylum Bacteroidota; class Ignavibacteria; order Kapaibacteriales; family Kapaibacteriaceae; genus UBA10438. The sequence continues at coordinate 23,274 of CAYMTW010000031.1, forward strand.
TTCATGAGCTTCGGATCGTTGACAGCTTCGCGCACGGCGAAGAAAAGACCACGACCTGTGGCTGCAGTACGACCGCGCACGCCACCTTGACCCACTGGCTTGCCGGTGACACAGCCCAGGGCGTTGATGTCATCCTGCACCATTGCCTGGTAGGTATCGGCGATCCATGCCATTTCGCGCGGACCTGTTCCGTAATCCGGAGCCGGTACGTCAACCGAAGCACCAATGAAGTTCTTCTTGATCAGTTCCACCGTATAGCGACGTGTGATGCGCTCAAGTTCTTCTTCGGTGTACTGCTTCGGATCGATGCGAATTCCGCCCTTGCCGCCGCCGAACGGAACATCCACCACGGCACACTTGTACGTCATGAGGGCTGCAAGAGCCTGCACTTCGTCCTGGTCCACCGTCATGGCATAGCGGATGCCACCCTTTGTTGGCAGCTTATGATGGCTATGCTCGGCACGCCATGCCTGGATCACCTGGATGCCGCCCTTGATGCGGACCGGGAATTGCATGTAATAGACCGAGTTGCAGACGCGGATCTGCTCAAGGAGCCCCTTCGGGACGTCCATGATCGCTGCGGCCTTATCGAAATA
>CAYMTW010000032.1:0-23489 GCA_964393485.1 uncultured Melioribacter sp.
GAAGATTATCTGGGCGAGAAGATCACCGAGGCCGTCATCACCGTACCTGCCTATTTCAACGACGCGCAGCGTCAGGCCACCAAGGATGCCGGCGAGATCGCCGGACTGACAGTGCGCCGGATCATCAACGAGCCGACGGCGGCTGCGCTGGCATACGGACTTGACAAGAAGGGTCAGAATCAGGTCGTTGCCGTGTATGATCTCGGTGGTGGCACGTTTGACGTGTCGATTCTTGAAATCGGCGATGGTGTGTTCGAAGTCAAGTCTACTAACGGTGATACGCACCTTGGCGGCGACAACTTCGACCAGCGACTGATCGACTTCCTGGCCGACGAGTTCAACAAGACCGAAGGCATTGATCTGCGCAAGGATCCGATGGCCCTGCAACGTTTGCGTGAAGCAGCCGAAAAGGCCAAGATCGAACTCTCGCAGATGCTACAGACGGACGTGAACCTGCCGTTCATCACGGCAACGGCCGAAGGTCCGAAGCACCTGAACGTGAACATCACGCGTGCCCGCTTCGAGCAGCTCTGCACGGATCTCTTTGATCGTTCGCTCAAGCCATGCGAAGCAGCACTTCGTGATGCAAAGCTTACGCCATCGCAGATCGACGAAGTCATCCTTGTAGGGGGCTCAACACGCATCCCGAAGATCCAGGAACTCGTGAAGAACTTCTTTGGCAAAGAGCCGTCGAAGGGCGTCAATCCGGATGAAGTTGTGGCCGTCGGCGCTGCAATCCAGGGTGGCGTGCTATCGGGCGACGTCAAGGATGTTCTTCTTCTCGACGTCACACCGCTTTCCCTCGGTATTGAGACGATGGGTGGTGTGATGACGCCGATGATCCCTGCCAACACGACTATTCCGCATCGCAAGACGGAGACGTTCTCTACCGCATCAGACAACCAGCCGTCGGTCGAGATCCACATTCTTCAGGGCGAGCGGTCGATGGCTGCTGACAACAAGACACTCGGCAAGTTCCATCTCGACGGCATTCCTCCGGCCCCTCGTGGTGTTCCACAGGTCGAGGTCACCTTTGATATCGACGCCAACGGAATCCTTAGCGTCATGGCAAAGGACAAGGCCACGAACAAGGAGCAGAACATCCGCATCACCGGCTCATCGGGTCTGGATAAGACTGAGGTCGAGAAGATGAAGCGTGATGCTCAGGATCATGCCGCTGAAGACAAGAAACGCAAGGAAGATATCGAACTCCGAAATCAAGCTGACCAGCTCGTGTACAGCACCGAGAAGCAGCTCAAGGAGTTCGATGAGAAGCTTGATGCCGATACCAAGGATCGCATCACCAAGGCAAAGGATCGTCTTGCAGATGCCGCTAAAAACAACGCTGCCGACATCCGTCCGGCAATGGATGCTCTGAATCAGATCTGGAGCGAAGCTTCCACGAAGATGTACGAGCAGGCATCGTCGGCATCGGCCCAGCAAGCCCCTTCTGAAGAGGGTCATGCCCCAGGGGGCGATGCAAACAAGGTCGAAGACGCCGACTATACGATCGTCGACGAAAAGTAATGCTGACATCGTCGCGCTAAAAGCGCTGACCCCCTTGTCACCTCTGACGCCCGCACTGATTCACCACCGGTGCGGGCGTTTTTTATTGGGCATCGCTAGAACACCCGGGAAGGAACGGAACACGTAATTTCCGCGCATGACAAATCCATTCTCTACCGGCATCGTGATGCTGGCATTCCTCTTGAGCGTGCGGGCTCTGCCTGCGCAGGAGAACATCCACGAACGTCATATGGAACGGGCTCATCCGACCCCTGTACTGACCCCTGAGCCAGAACGAATGATGGTGCCGTTCATCGAAGAGTCGGCCCTGCCAACACTCTTCACCAATGTGAACATGATCGTAGCGACTGAGAGCGATCAGCTCCCAACGCAGAACGAATCGTCGATCGCCATCAGTCCGCTTAAACCGAACCTCATGATCGGATCCGCCGTTGACTATCGAGGAACATCATCTACATGGGCATACTATTCGACCGATGCCGGCCGCTCATGGAACAACATCACTCTTGGCACAGCCCGTCCGGGATGGACGTCATCGAACGACCCGTCTGTGTGCTTCGATCACAAGGGCAAGGGCTATCTCTGCTATGGAGGCTTTCGTCGTACGGGCAATGCCCAGTTCGGCGAGAATGGCATTTTCATCAGCTCAACAACTGACGCCGGCCAGACGTGGTCCATGAAGCATACGGCCGTGATCATCCACACCGGCGTGCAGACCGCCGACTCCGCCTTTGAGGACAAGTACTACGTTCATGCCGATACGGCAGCTACTTCTCCGCACCGCGGAGCGCTTTACATACCATGGAAGCGCGTTATCAACCGTGATTCATCGACGCAGATCATGATCGCAAAGAGCACTGACGAGGGGGCGACATGGTCCGTGCCCGTGGCCGTGAGTGATCGCTTTCCGCAAACAAGCGAGGCCACCACGTTCGGCCAGAGCTTTCCGCTAGCGCGTACCGGACCGGACGGGTCGGTGCATTTGGTCTGGAACAGCGGCACAGAGTCGGCGATTCGCTATGCCCGCTCGACGGATGGCGGCGCAACATGGACCGCGCCACGGATCATTCAACGATACAATCCGTTCGGGATAAAAAGTGTCGTTTCCGGCCAGTCCAACTCCCGCGTTAAGGGCGTCGTGCGCGCTGAGTGTTATCCCACGCTGACCATCGACAACACTCGTGGTCCTCGCAACGGCTGGCTGTACATGTGCTGGGCAGCGGACAACTATCCGAACGTCTATGCTTCGACATCGACCGACAACGGTACCACATGGTCCACGCCGAAGATCGTACACTCTGATACAACCAACGATCAGTTCTGGTCATGGATCGCTCTCGACCCGACAAACGGCGACGTGGCCGTGATGTACTCGGACAGTCGTGATGACTCTTCTAACATTCTGGTCCGCACCTACGTCAGTCTTTCAACCGACGGTGGAGCGACCTGGGTCGATCGCCGAGCCGGTGACGGCAACAGCGATCTGCGAAACAATCCCTTTAGCGGCAACACCTTTGCGGGCGACTACTCGGGTTGCGACTTCCGCAATGGGATCGTCTATCCGTCATGGGTGGACATGCGCAACACGGCCTCCAACCGAGCCGACAACGATGTCTACACAGCGGTTGTGAATACACGCGCACCGGCTACGACGCAGCGATTTACCGCTCGCACAATTCCAACGCGGCCAACGCAGATCGACCTCTCGTGGGATCCTGTGACAGAGCTGGCATTTGGTCAGCCCCTTGACTCTTCGCAGCTAAGGTATGTGCTCAAACGTGATGACGTTTTTCTGCGTGAACTGCCAGGGAGTGTGACAACGTTCACCGATACCGGACTTGTGAAGTATCGCCGCTACACGTATTCGCTGATGGCCACCACACGTTCTGACTCAAGCTCTCCGCAGTTTTCTTCGGCCTTTGCAGGGGGCTCGCGTCAGCCTGCCCCGGTGGAGTTGAACTCCGCCATTGGTGCCAACGACCTCAGTATCACCACCACTCAGATGCTGCCGCGTGTGCGGCTTGACAGCATTACGCCGCTCGTGAACCTTGCCGCACTGCAGATCAGCGCATCTGAGCTCGTCTTTGATTCACCCCTCAATGCCAGCGACACTGGTCGCACGACGACGTCAACCTCGCGTCCGGACCGTCGGGGATGGTATCGAATGCTGGCGCGCGTTGCGGACGCTGACGGCAATGAAAGCCCTAACTCGGACTCGATCTGGGTCTTCACCGGAAGTGCAGGCCGAATTGATGAGCCGTTCGACGTCGAGCCACGGTACCGCAAGATCCTGGGTGCATGGGGCCCAAACACGACGTTCTTCCGCTCGGCCCCTGCGTCCTATGCCCATGCACCGCTGTCCGCGTATTTGCCGAATCGGCGTGATACTCTGCAGCTGTCTCCTGTGGTCGTTGACACGATACTGGGGCCATCCCAGTACCTCATCATGCAGATGTACATTGCGGCCTTCGTCGATGCCACCGATACGATGTTCCTTGAAGCATCCACTAGGGGGCTTGCCGGCACGTATGAGACCCTTGAATGGTGGAATGCCTCAAAGGACCCGCGTTGGTCGGATACGACCAAGGGCGATGACGCCTGGCGCGTCTGGCGTGTGAACATGCCCAAGACACTTTCCGGCGATTCCATCCACCTTCGGCTGCGCTTTAGGAGTAACGCGTCGCGCCAGTCCGACGGTTTTTACATGGATGATATCTCCTGGGGCATCGTTACGTCTGTCATTGATACAGACGCACCGCCAATGTGGTCTGTTTCGCCCCTTCCCTGTGCGTCGCACGCAACGGTCACGTTGCCTGATGACCATCCTATTGACGATGTGCTGGTAAGCGACATCACCGGTGCCGTTGTGCCGGTCACATGGTATCAGCGCACTGCCACCGTGGTGCTTGATCTGCGTACTCTTCCATCCGGCACCTACGTGCTGACGCTCCGAAATGGTGCACGTTCAAAAAGCAGGATGCTTCCAGTCCTTCGGTGACCGTTGCTAGACCTGTTCACCAGCCCGAAGCGTGAACGAAACACGCGTACCATGTCCCGCTTGTGAGGTTAGTTCAACATGAGCGTCATGGGCTTCTAGGATGTGCTTGACGATGGCCAGGCCAAGTCCGGTTCCGCCAACGGCCCGTGAGCGGTCCTTGTCAACGCGGTAGAACCGCTCGAAGATGCGCGATAAATGCTGCTCGGGAATACCGATGCCGGTGTCTCTGATCTCTATACGCACACCACCTTCGACAGCCCGCGTAATGACATCGACGCGGCCACCATCGACGTTGTACTTAATGGCGTTGTCCAGAAGGTTTGTCAGCACCTGTGAGAGTCGCTCCTTATCGCCATAGACCGAGCGCACAGCGTCATGTGTGAAGGCCACCGTCACGTTGGCCTGCCGGGCCCGAATCTCACTCGTATGCACAAGCTCAGTGATCAGATCAACGACGTCGAAGTACCGGAAGGAGAACTTGAGTTCTCCACTCTCGATGCGGGAGATATCGATCAAGTCGTTCAGCAGCACGTTCAGCCGCATCGCATTGTGATAGGCCTTCTCAAGAAACGGTATCGCAACGGCTGGATCGTCCATCGCTCCGTCGAGAAGAGTCTCGAGATACCCCTGCACACTGAATATCGGCGTGCGCAGCTCATGAGAAACATTCGCGATGAATTCAGATCGCACGCGCTCAAGACGTCTCATCTCGTCAATGTCCTGTGCAGCACGGTCAGCCAGACGGTTCACGGCCGTAGCAGCCTGGGCAACAGACGGATCGGAATCTAGTGGCAGCGATATTCGTGCGCTGACAGCCCCCTGGGCAATGGACGTGGTGACTGTCTCGACGATCTGGAGTGGATCACGAACGGATCTCTGTAATCGCCGACGCTGGGCGATGACCACGATACCCGCCCCCACGATACTCGCAAGCCCACAGAGGAGGACAACTGTCAGTAATGTGAACGACGGGGCGTCTGCCATGACGGCAAAGTTAGACCTGCTCGGTGAAACGGTATCCTACGCCCTTTACCGTTTCAATCCATGCACCGTAGGGGCCGAGCTTTTCTCGGATCTTACTGACATGAACATCGACCGTGCGGTCGATCACAAACACGCTTTCGCCCCATATCCGGCGCAGCAGCGCCTCACGGGTGAAGACCTTGCCTCGATTGGCGGCGAGAAATGCGAGAAGCTCAAACTCCTTCTTTGGAAAGAAGATCTCTTTTCCGTCAACTCGGACCGTATAGTTCTGCCGATTGATCTCGAGATTTCCGAGCCGCAGGATCTCGGGAGCAACGATCGTCTCGGTCCTGCTGGAATCGCCTCCACGACGGAGCATGCTCTTGACACGGGCCAGAAGTACGCGCGGTGAGATCGGCTTCTGGAGATAATCATCGGCCCCAAGCTCAAGTCCGAGGATCTGATCGATCTCCCCGGACTTGGCCGTCAGGAACATGATCGACGTCTCAGCGAACTCCTTGTCCTGGCGAAGCATCCGGCAGACCTCAAACCCGTCCATACCGGGCATCATCACGTCCAAGATGACCAGGTCAGGACGCACCCTACGGGCCGCCTCGAGCCCCTTCATCCCGTCCGGTGCAGTTTGCACCTTATACCCCTCTTTGGAGAGGTTATACGAGATGAGATCAAGGATGTCCTGCTCGTCATCGACAATCAGGATCTTCTTATCCATGCGATGGTCCCATGTGTGTCATACGCAGTGCGAAGTTACGCGAGCTGACACGCGCCGGCGGTTAAATTCCGGTAATACGAAGCTGTATCGTGGGACAAGAAGTTGGTTATTTTCCACGGCCTCTGTGCGCACACCAAATCGACCATATTTCTCCGGGGGGAGAGCTCGTCATCGGCAACGTTTTTTGCTGATGGTTATTGGTTTCTTGTGCTGTTTCTTCGCTCCCCCTGCGCGCTCACAATCAGCATCTTCCTCAAACTGGTTCTTCGGGCAGCGTGGCGGTATCACGTTCACGAATTCGGGCGCGGAGCCCTTGGACGGCTCCCGTATGGTTACAAACAGGGGGTCGGCGGTGATGTCAAACCCGACAACCGGGGAGCTCCTGTTCTATACCGACGGCGTCACGGTTTGGAACCGTTTTCATGAGGTCATGCCTAATGGAACGGGGCTCATGGGTGACCCCACAACCAGCCAGAGCGCGTTGATCATCCCGGCACCTGGCAGGCAGAATGTGTACTACCTCTTCAATGCGGCACCTGCATCTGCTCCAGATGCATCGTCACGTTGTTTATGTCTGTACTACAGCATCGTGGATATGCGTGCCGATGATGGACGTGGCGACATCACTAAGAAGAATGAGTTTCTGTTGAGTGACATCACCGAGCACCTGACCGCAACGACAGACTGCAAGGGCGATGGATGGTGGATCATATCTCGCAGCAGGCTTACGCGCCATTTCTTCAGTCTGCACCTGACCGCTGCCTATCTCGAGATCTCGCCTGTAGTATCCTCCGTTGCCAATAATCAGCTCGATGTGCGCGATGCCGGTCAACTGCAGGTGTCTCCCGATAACCGTCATGTCCTGATGACCTCAGGCTCCGGGAGCTCCCAGCTCTTTGACTTTGATGCCGAATCTGGCCGTCTTGCTGAGGGCCTCAACCTCTTCGGGGTGGACAAGCTCGGGGAACATTATGGAGCGTCGTTCTCTCCTGACGGACAGAAGGTCTATGTTTCCGTGACCAATGCCAAATCCGATGCAACAACGCAGATCTACCAGTTTGACATAAGCCTTCCCTCGGCTCAGCAGATTGTAGCATCAATGGAGATCATCGCCGATCTCGGTACGACCTCTTCATGGGTCCCGCTGCAGCTTGGTCCCGATGGCCGCATCTACGTGGGAATTCCCGGAACGAGTTTCCTCAGTGTGATCGACCGCCCAAATAGTCGTGCTCCACTGGTTGACTTCAGGAAGGAAGCAATCCGTTCGGCCGGCATTGTGCGCACAGGGCTTCCCAACATTCCCACGCCACTTCTTTTTGATCAAGCGAATCGTTCCAATCTCTGTGAACTGCCCCGAGCAGCATTCTCAACAACGGCTGCCATCTGCGAAGGTGAGACGGCAACCTTCACAAACCGCAGCACTGGCAGAATCACTTCCTGGGAATGGTCTATTGAAGGGGGCTCACCGGCAACGTCCACGGAGCGAACACCATCGCGTGTGATGTTCCCCCGTGCTGGCGTGTACACGGTGCGCCTGGTAGTTCGTTCAGATTTCGCGTCCGATACTGCGTCCTCGTTGATCACCGTTCTTGAACGCCCCTCACTCATCGTTGATTCGCTCGTCACTGCGTGTCCGGGACAACCGATCCAATTGCAGGTTTCGGGTGCCGATCGATACCAATGGCTGCCCGCGGGCCAGGTCAGCAATCCGACATCATCACGCCCTACCGTTCAAGTTCGGTCAACGACCGTATTCACGGTGATCGGTACTTCGCCAACTGGATGCAAGGATACGGCTACCGTTCTTGTGCGCATTCCATCGGCTTCTGCCGGTCCAGATGTAACGATCTGCGCAGGCGCTACCGCACAGCTTCGAGCAACCGGAGGTGTTTCTTTTGCATGGTCACCCTCCACGGGACTGAGTGACTCCACATCAGAATCTCCTGTAGCACAGCCTCGGTCCACTACGTCGTACACCGTAGCGATCACAGCGGGTTCCTGCGTCATCTATGACACTGTCACCGTCACAGTACTCGACTCCCTCGGTGTGCGTATCGAGGGGCCGGACAACGCTTGCCTCGGAGATACCGTTGTGCTGACCGCTTCTGCAGGAACGGTGTTCTTCTGGCAGGGCCCAGGAGTGCTTGATGCCGCATCGTCGTCAACGCGCGTTGTGATGGGAGCCGGACCCACATCTGTGCGCCTTCGTGTCGGGAGCGGCGGTTGCAGTGCTGAAGACTCTCTCATCATCACTCCTCTGCAGCGCCCGACGCTGCGTGTTCAATCGGGCGTTCGGATCTGTTCAGGTGAAAGCGTCCAGCTGTCTGCTGATGGTGGTGGTTCTCGCCTGCGATGGAGCCCATCGATCGGTCTGAATAGTGATTCTGGAACTAGCGTCGTTGCCTCGCCGAGGTCTTCAACGACCTACGTTGTGACGGCAACGAATGATCTCGGCTGCAGCATTCGCGATACCATTCGCGTTACAGTCAGTCCTAGCCCCATTATCAACGCAGGCGCCGACCTATCGATCTGCACCGGAGCGGGAAAGCGTCTGCTGGCCTCTGGCTTCGGTGATGAGTTTCTATGGACGCCCGCCGATGGTTTGAATGACCCCACGAGTCTGACGCCGACGGCTTCACCAGCGGTGACTACGACGTATGTACTCCGCTCCCGCATCGGAGACTGCGAGGACTTCGACTCCGTCACCGTTTTCGTATCACGTCTGCAGGTGCGCCTGACAGGTGACAGCACCGCGTGCCGTGGCAATCGCCTTCAGTTGCGAGCAAGCGGGGCGTGGAAGTATCGGTGGACGCCGACGACAGGTCTTCAGGACAGCACCTCTGCTGTGCAATCGATAACAGCCGATACGTCCATTACGTATTCAGTCACTGGTGTTGACGCTCTGGGCTGTTCAATGACGCAGACTTTGCGGATCACTGTTCGTGATACCGTTCCCATCATGCTGATGGCTGGTAGCGTCACCGCCGAAGCGGGACACGATAGTGTTGGCGTTCCTGTGATCGTTGACGTTCCTTCGGAGCTTCTACCATTGCATATTGATGAGATGCGAGCAACGCTCGTTCAGGATGCTTCGTCGTTCTTTCCGAAGGCTTCGGATCGCGGCTCTCTCCGCACTAGTATCCGTGGCAATGATCGGCTGGCTCACTTGAGGATCGAGAATCTCGACATCATCTCACCCCGTCAGCGGGTCACATCGATTCGAGGCGTAGTCCTGGCAGGACAGGTGCTCAATGCACCGTTGACATGGGAGAACGTCGAATGGGATGCCGCCAAATGCCCCAATGTCACAACAACTCCTGGCGTCCTGTTTGTCACTGGCTGCAACATCCTGGGTCGGCTCATCCGCACCTATGCTCGACCAACATTTTCGGTGCGAGTCAATCAACACGAAAATGTTATCGAACTCGGACTCGTCGCACAGATGCCTGGCGAATATGAGGCCCAGCTCGTGACTCCTGACGGACGGACGCTGTTCCGTCGCTCGATGACCATTCTTGCCGAACGTGGGCAGACGCGAACCGAGGCTATCGATATGTCATCATATAGCTCGGGACTTTACTTCCTCAGCGTGTCAACGCCAACGGAGCATTCGAGTATCCCAGTGATGTGGATTCCATAGGGGCAGTTGAAGCGGTATTTTTGCGCCGTGCAATCGGCTACCGCTCTTTTTCTCGTCCTCAGCACCGTTGTGTGCCAGGCGGCTCTTACGAGCCCCTTTCTTGCAGATTCGTCTCGCGCAGCCAGCGTAACCGATAGCCTTCGAGCTGTTCTGTCGAAGCAGATCGTCGTCACTGGAACTCGTAATGAACTCCGTGCTAAAGACTCCCCCGTTCGGGTGGAGATCATCGGCCCGCAGCGTCTGAAGAACTCGGGTCTCGTCACGATGGGCGATGTTCTCCGAGAGCAGAATGGTCTGGCACTGAGCGGCACGATACGGCCGGGGATCCAGATGAACGGTCTCGGTCCGGATCATACGCTGATCCTGATCGATGGGCAGCCGGTGATTGGACGTATTGCCGGAGTCCTTGATCTTTCTCGCTTATCGGTTGGCAATGTTGAGCGTGTGGAGATTGTCAAAGGTCCGATGAGCAGCATGTACGGAAGCGACGCCCTGGCCGGCGTAATAAACATTATTACTAAGCGTCCGGAAGACGGCATTACGGGAAACGCCCTGCTGCAGAACCTCACTCGGGGTCCAGCCGAAGCACGCCTTGAGCTTGGATGGGGCTCAGATTCCCTCGAGGTCTCTGGCTTTGCCAATATCAAAGACCAGCCAGCCTTCACTCTTCAGGGGGCCAACGTTGCTATCCCTGTGGCCGGGTTTCGGGATGGGACCATGCAGACCAATCTTCAGTGGCGCGCATCACGGCACTGGACATTCCGGTCTTGGTTACGCGGATTCGCCTCGCGAACAAGCGGTGCCTTTGTCGAAAGCGTCTTTGGACAGATCGCAGCAAACTCCGGAAGTGTTGACCAGTGGGATGGATCGGCAACCTGCAATGCAGAGTATCGAAGCGGCCGCGCCCGACTAAACGTCACCACGTTTGGTTCCGTCTTCAACGAGCGATACAACTTCGATACCGTCCAGGGTTCCGGTAGCCGTGTTGATGACCTGCGTCGACGTATTCTGCGAACCTATGCCCAATATGATCTGATGTTCGGGAAGAAGAATAGGATGACCATTGGTGGCGAGTACATTCACGACGACATTGCCGGCACGCGCTATCGCGATTCATCCGGTCAGGATCCGTACTACCGCACCACGGTAGGTTTCGTTCAATGGGAAGGATTACCAACCGACTATGTCTCCTACGTTCTCAGTGCACGGGTTGATGACAACAATGCTTTCGGTACAGCAATCAGCCCGCGCCTGTCCATTCTTTGGAAATCAGGAGAACACGTGCTGGCATCGGCTGGCATTGGTACTGGTTTCAAGGCACCGGACTTTCGACAACTGTTTGTCACGTTCTCGAATCGACTTTCTGGTGCTGGGTATGATCTCATTGGTGCGCGGCGCCTGGGTATCGACCTTCGACCCGAACGTAGTCTAACCTACGATGCAGGGTTGCGGTATGAAGACGGCCAGCGGCGTCTTTCGGGATCCTCGTCCGTACTCTACAATGCCGAGATCCGTGCATTTCGCAATGACCTTTCCAATCTCATCGAGTTCTTCTTTGTACGGCGCATCGATGGCCGAGATGTGTATTCGTATCGTAACATCGCCCGTGCCTTCACCCAGGGAATAGAGACGAATCTTCAACTTGCTCTGGCACACGATGACATCGGCACCTTCTCTCTTATGGCCGGCTATCAGTTCCTCGATGCCCGCGATCAGGAGGTTCTTGATGCGATCGACAAGGGGCAGGCAGGAACAGTGGATCAGCTCTTATCCCGCGAGTCCTACGGTGGTCTCTGGGGGCGCTCTCGCAATAGCGGCACACTGCGTCTGCAGTACGATGATGCATCCTCGAGATACTCCGTCAACGCCCGATTCCAGTTCATCGGACGCTTTGGCGTGGAATCGCTCGACAAGAACGGCTATGTTATCAGCGATCCGCCGCGTAAGGTCCTTGACCGCGATGATGAATACGTCGCCGGATACACGGTGATCAATCTTGCGGGATCGGTCAATCTCAGCGTGCTTGGTCTCCGCAGCACGGTGGGCATAGGTGTTTTAAACACGTTGAATATCAGTGATCCGACGCTGATTCCCGGTCTTGTCGGACGTCAGGTGTACGTACAGGTGAGTACGACGTTCTAGATAGGTTTGAAGCCTTCAAATGCCTGCAGGCATGAATTGCAGTAGTGCAGGGATCGGCAGAGCGTGGGACCAAAGGGGCTTTTCAGCGTGGTCTTTCGCGAGCCGCAATATGGACACGCCACATTGTTCAGTACTTCGAGCTCGAGAGTAAGAGACTCAAACGGCTCTGGTGGTGCAAGACCATGCTGCAGCAATGCTGCCCGTCCCGCTTCAGTCAGCCGGTTTGTGGTCCATGGCACGTCGAAGTTCACTGTCACATCAACGGTTCCCACTCCGAGGTCCCGTACGGCCTGCGCAACATCACTGCGCATCACATCAATAGCCGGGCATCCAACAAATGTTGGTGTCATGCGGACACTTACATGCTCATCAGAGTGTACGGTCACATCTGTGATGATGCCCATATCGACGACGGAGATTGTCGGAATCTCCGGATCACGCACGGCCTGTAGGGCCGTCAACACGTCTTGACTGGTCATGCTACCACTGCGCCGATGGATCCTGCCGGTACACCTCTGTCATTTCATCAAGCAGCGGTGCGAGGTGTTCCGTGTGATAGCCATCACGTCCGCCCAGCACAGCGCTTGTATCGGCTGGCATTTCGAGTGTTGCTTTGTCGAGAACATTGCCAACAAACCCCAGCCAGCGGCTACGAAGTTCATCTTCACCAGGGAACACCCCGGCGACAACGAGATCCGCATCACCGTCACGCACCTCAAAGATTCCTAGTGCATACGGCCAGACCGTTCGCAGGGCGGTCTGCATTCGAGCTTTGGACTCTTCCGAACCCTGAGCACCCAGTTGAATGATCCACGTCTGAGCGTGATAGAGGTGATACTTGAGCTCGCCACGAATCTTCAGAGCGAGCTTGGCAAGAGGCTCGAATGAGCTCTCGATCAGCGCAGACCAGCGGATGAACTCCGCGGCGTCAAACAGGAAGTGACGCATCAGCGAGAAGTCGTACTCACCATTAGGAAGCTCTACAAGATGGCAACACCGCATCTGCTGTTCGGCTCGGCCAAAGGCCATGGCATCCGGGTCAGCCCCCTCAAAATGCTCATGTAGGATCGTAAAAAGAGCCTGAGCATGACCCAGCTTATCCTGAGCGATGGACGAGAAGGCGATATCTTCTTCGAGAAGCGGTCCAAGACCGGTCCACTCGCTGTGGCGGTGGGCCAAGATCAGCACATCATCGGCCATGCGTAGCAGCATGTCCTTCATGGCATCACGATTCATGAGAATTGCCTTCCTGCTGTCTTTTCTTGTAGGCTTCAACTTTGTTGCGCACCATATAGGCTCCAACATCCCGATAGGTCTTTTCCGGTGTTGTCACGAAGACATCAGAGTCACTGGTCTCCATCGTCACGACATCACGCGTATTGACCACCCAAAGGTTAGTGGTCTGACCACGGCGTCCGTACTGCTCTTTTGCAAGGAGTAGCGCCATTTCTGGGTTTGGAGCGTGGACGATACCGACGTGTACATGATGCGCACCGGTTTTGCCCTGGTGAAACACCTCATAGGTGTGAAACTGATCCAGTTCTGACTTTGGTTCCGGAACAGATCCTGGATCCTGTTCGATCGCCATCCGCGTTACGCGGGGATCGAGGGAAATGATCGTAGCCATGGATGCAAACTACGAAGTTTCTACGGGCCACTCGCCCCCTGATGTCACCGACTGATAATGAGCGGAAAGCTCGAAAGGGGCTCCCCGTCGATGGTTATACTCACAACATAAAGGCCCACACGCAGCCCTGCGACATTCAGCAGATGGGTTGTCTCATGACTGACCTCAACCTGGACCGACCCGATGACTGGAGTGCCCGTCAGATCCAGAATGCCGATTGAAACGCTCGTGGAGCCTATCCCAGTGCGAGCTAGAAACACCGAGGTGATCTCATCCGAAGGATTGGGGTAGGGGGCCCGCAGTCGCCAAGCTGATCCTGCACGCACGATCGAGGTTTCAACTGGCAGATCACACCGAGAGGTCCCTTGAAGAGCGATCGGGAGACCCGTTGTGAACACCGGAATGCCCACCGTTGAGCAGGCGTCGTCAAACTGCAGCGTGTCATGGATCTGCCCAACATCGACCGCAGAAGCACAGATGACAAGTTCACCGACTCCCGATGGCGGGATTGTTATCGGGAACTGGCCCTGTGGGACGGAGAAGAACACATTGCCTTTGAAACGAGCACCCCGCATAACGAGGTCGCTGGTATCAGAAAGGTTCACCACACCAATATTCATGCACCGCAGCAGTCCGACTTCATGGTCAGTGATGACGTACTCTAGTTTTGACGATGAATAGAGAAACTTCGCCTGATTGCGCACGTTGCGCACAACAACAGTCACTGGTTCCGATCGCCCAATGCAACCGTTCGCATCCACAACTTCGGCCACGTACTCACCTGCGACCGATGTGACGATACTCTTCGTTGTCTGACCAGTGTTCCAACGGTACGAAGCATAGCTCTGATCGATAGTGAGTACTATCTGTTCGTCCTGACAGATCGTTGTTCCACGGTTGGGAAGAATGACTGGCCGTGGCGTGGGGTTCACTAGGACGTCGATCGTTGCCTCGCGCCGGCATCCCGCTGTGTCGATGGTAGCACACGATACCCTGCCCGCAGTCCCGGTCCTGATCGATGAGGTCGTGTCACCAGTCGACCACAACCACGAAACAACTGGACCACCTACGGTAAGAGTCATCGTGTCCCCCTGGCAGATGGCCTTTGAGGACGAGCCGATCTGTGGCACAAAGGTGCTTCGTAGCGACACGGTTATCGTATCCTGAACATACTGACAGGTCAGAGAATCGTATGCCTTGACCGTGAATGTTCCTGGACGATTGATGAAACGAGCGGGAGCAATAGCACCATCATTCCATTCGTAGGGGGCAAATGGTCCCTTCGCCTCAACAAAGAGCGAATCACCCGCACAGATCGCGATTGTTCGAACATCGGGATAGATGGTGATGTTCGACATCCCTATCGCAGTATTTGTGCGATAGATGCCGTCACCCACAGCCCAGCCAAGCGTATCGTTCACGAACCACACATCATCGATGTTACCGCGGATTCCACAGTTGCGGCGGACCCATGTACGACCGTAATTCGTAGTCTGAAAAACGGATCGTTCATCACCGACGCCCCACCCTGTCGAATCATTGACTAGGAATGCACCAAACATGTTGGCTCTCGTTTGGAATTCAGTCCATGACCTGCCTGCATCCCTGCTGAATCGCAGAGCACCGACGCCTCGAGTTTGACCATCACAATCGGTACCAGAGGAAGGAACGAGGATGGAGCGACCAGATACGGTGATCTCTTCATTCCACGTACGAGAACCGGTGTTGTTGATCTTGAACCAGTTACGACCTGCATCAATTGTACCCCAGAGTACTCCACTACTCACGGCATATCCGTTGCCATCCGCGAAGACAATGCCATCGCTGAGGCCACTATTGGGCTCTGATGCAACAGAAACAGTCCAGGAGTTACCAGCATCGGTTGTACGATAGAAGTACTGGCGACCGGTCATACAACCACCGACGAAGAAGATGCCCTCGTTCTCATTGAGCCAGAAGCTACCCCACATCTTTTCTTCCGCTACTAGGTCAGGCGTGATTTCACGCCAACTCGCTCCGCCGTCGGTGCTTCGGTAGAGTCCTGTTGGGCCTGAGGCATAGCCTATCCTAGCATTGAGAAACTGAACGTATTCAAGATTGGCACCTCGCACCTGAACGCCACGCCATGTTCGTCCCGAATCGGTTGTTCGGACTACATAGCCCTCAATCGAGCACGCCCAACCTAGGCTTGGATCGGATCGAAGAAAGAACACATCCAAGTAGTACCCCTGATCGTACGGACCCGGTAACGACACCTCTCGCCACTGCCCAAAGGCAGTTGCGAACGAGCACGTGACCATGATCACAAGGAGTACGATCGAGGAGCGTTTCACCGGAGGATCTGTGATGAGTAAAACTTCACAAGTGACGCAGGAAAAGGGATCTTCGTGTCAGCAGTTCTGCAGTTGAATCAATGTGGCGCAAAATAAAAACGGGGACGCACCTTAGTGCATCCCCGTTGTAGAAGTCCCGTTGTCAGAGAGCAGTCTTACTGGCGAACCAGACGGACAACCCAACGCTCTCCACCATTGTTGATCGCAACGTTATACATGCCAGCAGGCAGGCTTGTCAGATCGAGAGTCGTCGAGAAGCCAGCACCTGTTGCAATGTCTGAAGCAACAAGCATTGACACACCAACGGCATTTGTAACTGTGATCTGAACAGTACCCGTCAGAGCAAGACCCGTGGAGAGGTTAACACGACCGCTTGTTGGGTTTGGATACACGCTGAAGAATGATGCACCAGCAACGACATCTTCGTCAACACCCGTGAAGAGGATATCGATTTCCTCTGAGGTCGATGTGCAACCTGTACGCGTAGCCATGGCTGCATACTTACCAGGCTTTGTAACCGTGTAAGAGCTTGAAGAGGCGTTTGGAATAACCTTTCCGTCTGCCGTCCACATCCATGACTCAACATTGTCCGAAGACTTTGCTGAAAGAACGTCTCCCGTGCGGGTAAGGACAGGCTTCATTGGATTGTCATTGACCTTGATCGACACATCAGCCGACGTTACCGGACAGCTTGAATTCTTGTCGAGTACCGTGACCGAGTAATCGCCAGAGCGATCAACGGTGATTTCACGTGTCTTTGCGCCGTTTGACCACAAATACGTCGTGAAGCCGTCTTCGGCCGTAAGAGTGACCGTGCGTCCATCACAGAAGGTCGTTGGACCACTGCTGACGACGACTGGGCGAACAACTGGTGGCGTTTTCACACCAACAGCAACAGAAGCACCAGCGCATCCAAAGACGTCAACAACCTGACAGATGACGGTGTCCGTTGCCTTGAGCACGATGCGATTCGTAGTTCCGTAGGAATTGCCCTTGCTTGAAATCCAGCTGTAGGACACAAAGCCAGAAGGCGCCGTGACAACAACGCTGTCACCAGCACAGAAGTTTACGTTACCCGTGACCGATAGAACTGGCTTCGGTGTTGGGTTGACGACCACATCGATTTCACCGGAAACACCCGTGCAACCTGTGACCGCGTCGGCAACACGCACACGGTATTGACCACCAAGCGTGACCGTCACAGATGGCGTGCTAGCCTTCCAGTTAGGATCAGCTGTTGTCGTCCATGAATAGGCCGAGAAGCCGGCTGGTGCCGTCAGCGTTACGTTTCCACCTTCGCAGAACGTTGTTGGTCCGCTGATCGCAACCACTGGACCCGGAGCTGCTGTTACGTTGAGACGCACAGTGTCTGACGAGTTCGTACATGTGTTACCGTTGGTGACCATACACCAGTATGAACCGGATGTACGGGCAACGATACAACGGGCTGTTTCACCCGTATTCCATACGTAGCGATCAAATCCAACTGGAGCACAAATCGTGATGTCTCCGCCTTCGCAGAAGGCCGTCTTGCCGGAAACCGACAGAGTTGCCGTTGGAAGTGGGTTTACTGTAACGTTGAACGTGTTCTGCGTAGGGCAACCAAATGCAGGATTCGTTTGTGTTACCGTCAGAGCACCGGCTCCTGGAGTATTCCAAAGAACACGCAGGCGGTTGGTGCCTTGGCCTGAAACGATCGTACCGGCCGTGACAGTCCATGAATATGTGTTACCAGTCACGGCAGCTACGCTGTAATCGCCAGCTGTGCGTGCGCAGAGTACTGCTGGACCAGTGATGACTGGCGTCGTGAGTGGGTTGACCGTAACGTTAAACGTACCCGTCGAAGCGCAGGTGAATGTCGACGTATGCGTACATGAGACATTACCGACGATCGGAGCAGATGTAGCATTGTTCCACTGAACAGTGATCGTTGCTGTACCCTGACCGGAAATGATGTTTCCTCCTGTAACGGTCCACGTTGGAGCAACTGTACCTGAGCCTGTTGGTCCCACACCAGTGTTGGTTGGCACCGAGCACGTGTACGTTGCATTTGTGATCGTTGGAGGGTTATTTGAAAGATTCGTCGCGCAAGCGGTCGTTGAACCAGTGATGATCGTTGTCGGCGGGACCGGCTTCACGAAGACGGAAATTGTCGACGTAGATACCGTACCTACACCACCAACCGGAAGAGCATCCGCAATGGCCTCGGTAACGCTAACAGTTGACGAAATCACGTTTGGCCAAACAGGAGCAGTCCAGATGACCGTGATCGTACCCGTTCCCTGACCGGAAACAAGCGTGCCGCCAGCACCAACGGTCCAGTTGTAAGAATTACCGGCAACAACGTTTGGTACTGAATAGGTCTGCGTCGATCCTGAGCATGGACTTGCCTGCCCCGTGATAGCTGGCGTTGGATTCGGGCGGATGAGAACGGTATCGAGACGTTCCGTGCTGCAGTCTGATCCTGGAACCGTTTCGCGGCAGCGGATCGTACCAACACCAACGGCTGGCCACGCTACCGTGATCGAAGAACTGGATGCTGTGCCACTGGTGATCGTACCTCCAGTTACTGTCCACTGGAAGACGTTACCAGGTGTAGCAGCTACCGAGTAGGTGTGCGACGTTCCATTCGCAACGATGCCGGGACGGCGTGTCGTTGGGTTGCCATATCCCGTTGTTGACTGCGGGCTTGGTGTAGGAACCGGATTGACAATCACCGATGCTGTCGTCGTTGCTGAGCAAACACCACCAACAGCTGTTTCCGTGACGGAAACCGTAGCCGTGCCGGTGTTGATCCAGCGGAGATTCACCTGGTTAGAACCCGAAGCGACGCCGAGGGGCACACCACCGATGACGGCGCACATGCTTGATGGGGCGACGTTCCATGTGTAGTTGCTACCGGCAACACCAAGCGTCGTGTATGTACGCTCTGCGTTGATACAGACAACATTACTTCCAGCAATGGCCGGAGTCGGCGTGCGGCTCACAGCAACATTGATCGTGGTAGCTGTGATAGTACCGAAGTTGTTGCGGGTGATCGTCAGCGTCTGGGTTCCTACGTTCTGCCACTGAACGGTGACCGAAGGAGTTCCTGCACCAGTCGTGATGAATCCACCAACGACTGTCCAGGTGTACGTCAGACCTGTCGTACCGAGGTTCTCGGTGTTGTACACGATCTGCTGGCCTTCGCAAGCCTGATTAAGGTTTCCTGCTGGCGAGGCACGGTTAATTGTCTGTGCCGTTGCGAACGACGACATGCCAACAGTGAACAGTACCGCCAACAACACGGTGCGGAGCCAGAGCGCCGGAGTCCGTTGTGAAGACGAGAACGCGGAATCGAATCGATTCATACGATCCTCCAAGTGAAACGTTGAGTTATTGTACATCATTACTTTCTTCATTGATTCTCAAGGCTATACGACATTGTCGCAACTGCTCGGTTGCTAAACATCATATCTCGGGCCGAAGCGCACGCGCGCCCCACCCCGTTCTCCGAAAATACCACGACAAAGGCGTTCTGCCAAACCCAAATAGCACCAAATATGAGAAGGTGCCCCGATGGTCTCGTGCAGGGGTGTACAGAAGGACGCCTGTTAAATCGCACTTTTCGTCCGGATTTCACCAATCAAGCGACGTGCCAGATTCGCTACACAGGCTGGATTGCACGCTGACTCTTGACAAAAGTCCACATCAACTCTGTGAGTTCGGGGAGCCCCATTCCTGATACAGCTGAGATAACGCGTGCACCATGCTTGACGGCAAAGGGGCTTTTTCGAAACTCATCGAGAAGGTCGTCAGGGGCAACGTCAGACTTTGAAAGACATACAAGCCAAGGCTTATCAAGGAGTTGCGCAGAATACAACCCCAACTCCCGGCGTAGCACCGAAAGCTCATGCTCGGGGTCGTCACTCTGGATGTCGATCAGAAAAACCAGCACAGCCGTACGCTCAATGTGACGCAGGAACTGCAGGCCAAGGCCCTTGCCCTGATGAGCCCCCTCGATGAGTCCGGGGATGTCTGCCACCGTAAAACTACGGTACTGTCCAGCCCGCACCATGCCAAGGTTGGGCACGAGTGTGGTGAACGGATAGTCGGCAATCTTTGGACGGGCTGCTGAGATGGAGGAGATGAGAGTACTCTTTCCGGCATTCGGGAACCCAACAAGACCCACATCAGCCAGAAGCTTCAGCTCAAGGTCCAGTTGGCACTCTTCCCCAGGTGTTCCGGGATCAGCATTGCGAGGTGCTTGGTTGACTGAGGTGACGAACTCTGAGTTACCCCGACCGCCCATTCCGCCATGAGCAACCACAACGCGCTCACCATGCACGGTCATGTCGGCAACAACCTCTTCGGTTTCACGGTCACGAATGATCGTGCCTACGGGTACACGAATGACAATGTCATTACCACTTCTGCCAGTGCAGTTACTCTTGCCCCCTCGCTCACCATCCTGCGCCTCGTACTTGCGCTTGTAGGTAAAATCAAGCAACGTTCCGAGCTGCTGGTCGGCCTCGACGATCACCGAGCCGCCAGCACCGCCGTTTCCGCCATCAGGCCCACCCTTGGGAACATATTTTTCGCGTCGGAATGAAACATGACCGGCACCGCCGTCGCCGGCCTTTACCGCAATAGATGCGGTATCGATAAAATTCATGCAAAGCTCCTGTGCAGGGCTTGGGCCAGTTCCATCGCCGTAGAACTGTCGGGGTCGATCCCCTTTTTGGCATAGTAACGGTCGAGCATCCCGGCCGCCTCTCTCCAATCGCTGCATCCGAGAACTCGGCGCAGAACTGAGTCAAATTCTTCAGTATCTCCGGCAAAAAGCTTACGCAGAAACTTGCCGCGTTGATCAGCGTCAACATTTTCTTCAAAGGCAGCCGAACGGGTTGATGTCTGGCGGTCGGCGCCGGGTCGGTCAGTGTCGCCAGATGAGTCCGCCGCAGCTGGCTCGTTGCCGATGAGCTCCTGCAAGGGGCTCGGCGGTTCGGCATCGATGGAAGCGATGACGCCGTCAATGACGTCGATGAGCTTTGAGCGTGTGAGCGTGCGAAGTTCTTCGCGGTAGAGCATACGCTCAAGGGCTTGCGACAATGGAACTGCCCCTTTATCATCGAGGAAGATGATCACGGCCTCGGTGGGAACACTCTCCGGCGGAAGATCCGGATCAGCCTCAGCAAAGAAGGCGTAGAGACCGTCGAGAAGTCGGACAAACTCGTCCTGCGACAGATCAAGGATCGCTTCATTGTCTATTCGCTCGATAATCCGCTCAAACTCCACAACGCTGAGGATCTCGTTGGTGGATGAGTCCGAGCCCCGGCTCATGGCCCACTGACGCAGTCCCTGGAGCAGGTAGGCATGATCTGTCAGGTAGTCCAGACGCAAAAGGATCTCGTAAAGGGGCTTGGTTGGCTCACCCCGAAAGACGAACCACTTGAGTGTGGTGCGCGGTCTGCACAAGAAGTTCAGGCGCGTCTTGACGGCGGCATCGATCGTGGCCAGCAGCTCCTCGTTGTCAAACCGCGCATAACGATAGAGCAGGTCGTCCACCTGACTCAGTGCCGAACGCATCTCAGTTGAAAGCGTATCAAATCGCGAATTCGATGCTCGGATGGCTTGCTCCTCATGGATCCACCAGCGGGCCTCTGCCTGTAGAAATGCCCTCACCGACGGGTGAATGTCGGTGCGGTCAATGATCGACTGCAGCATAGTGTACGGCTGACCCGAGTCAAGCCGCTGCCGGAGTGAATGTTTGATCCGATCGAGTTCTTTCTCGAACATGCTGTCTCATTACGTGTCGGTGAACAACCGCAAAATACGTTGCCGGAGGCGGCATCCATCGGTAAGTTGCCGTGCTTGTCCCACTTACCGACTGAACGTGATGTATTTCTGGATACTCCTCTGCCTCGCACTGCTCGTCCTGCTACTCACAATTGTAACTGTTCGCCAGGGCACGATCGCCGTACTGACCATCTTTGGGAAGTACCAGAGGATCCTCGGTCCAGGATTGAACTTCAAGATTCCATTCTTCGAGCGCGTCCATCGAATCGTCTCGATCCAGAATCGAAGCATCGAACTGGACTTTCAGGCTATCACGCAGGATCAGGCTAACGTCTATTTCAAAGCGATGCTCCTCTACTCGGTGCTCGACAGTAACGAGGAGACCATCAAGAATGTGGCATTCAAGTTCGTTGATGAGCGCGACTTCATGACAGCGCTGATCCGCACGATCGAAGGTTCCATCCGGGGCTTCGTTGCCACCAAACGCCAAGCAGAAATCCTCTCGCTTCGCAAAGAGATCGTTGAGTCCGTAAAGGAAAGCATCGATCATGTGCTCGAGACATGGGGCTATCATCTGCTGGACTTGCAGCTCAATGACATCACCTTCGATGAGGCGATCACGAAATCCATGGCACAGGTTGTAGCATCGTCCAACCTGAAGGCTGCCGCCGAAAATGAGGGTCAGGCCCTGTTGATCACCAAGACGAAGGCCGCCGAAGCCGAAGGCAATGCGATCAAGATCGCCGCTGAGGCAGAGAAGATCGCTGCACAACTACGCGGACAAGGTATCGCGCTTTTCCGTCGTGAGGTTGCAAAGGGCATGAGCGAGGCAGCAACGGAAATGAAGCAGGCTAATCTTGACGCTTCGTTCCTCCTCTTCAGTATGTGGACGGAGTCGATCAAGAGCTTTGCAGCGGAAAGCAAAGGCAATGTGATCTTCCTCGACGGCTCTGCCGAAGGGATGAACAAGACACTTCGCGAAATGATCGCCATGCAGTCAATGGACAAGGCAGACTAGCCCCTTGCCCACGATATCCCACGGAACATTTCCCCACGTCCAGTTGTTCATCCACACCGGACCAATTTTGGGGGTGTGAGGTCGTCAATGGCGACCACTTTCGTCCCGACAATTCATCATGTATCATCATTGAATCAACGATCTGCATGGAAAACACACATACAAATGGTGCTGGTAAATGTCCATTTACCGGTGGGCAACGCAAGGAGACAGCCGGAGGGGGCACACGCAACCGTGACTGGTGGCCAAATCAGCTGAAGCTCAATATCCTGCGTCAGCATTCTTCGATGTCGAATCCGATGGATCCGGACTTCAACTATGCGAAGGAGTTCGCATCGCTGGATCTGGCCGCCGTGAAGAAGGACATCGTTGATGCTCTGACAACCTCGCAAGACTGGTGGCCAGCTGACTACGGTCACTATGGTCCCTTCATCATCCGCATGGCATGGCACAGTGCGGGCACGTATCGCATCGGCGATGGCCGCGGTGGTGCCGGAAGCGGTACGCTTCGATTTGCTCCGCTCAACAGCTGGCCCGATAACACCAACCTCGACAAGGCACGCCTGCTGTTGTGGCCAGTAAAGCAGAAGTATGGTCGCAAGCTCTCCTGGGCCGACCTGATGATCCTTGCCGGTAACTGCGCTCTCGAGTCGATGGGCTTTGCCACCTTCGGCTTTGCCGGTGGACGTGAAGACGTCTGGGAACCGGAGGAAGACGTGTACTGGGGCTC
>CAYMTW010000033.1:0-23188 GCA_964393485.1 uncultured Melioribacter sp.
AGAGCAGCGGACTCATAATCCGTTGGTTGCTGGTTCAAATCCGGCCGGGCCCACACTCTCACGCACAAGGCGCACGCTGATTATGCTGCATCAGGTATGCCATTGGGTCACACGACCTCTGGAACATGCGCGTCTGTTCTGATCGCATGGTTCGCCCCCTGACCATTTTCGCCTTGGTGGTATCGGCCTCGTTGTTCATTCATGCTGATGATGCAACTCCTCCACTGCGCCACATCGTCAACGATGCATTTGGAGTCGGCGAACGTCTCGAGTATAGCGTAGGATACAAGTTCATTAAAGCCGGCACAGCCTCATTCACGATCGGCAAGCAGCCGGTAACGTCGGCCGGACGTCCGTGCTACGACATCCGTTTTGAAGTCGCTTCGCTGAAGTCACTTGATTTTCTGTACCGTGTTCGAGATCGGTACAGAACGCTCGTCGATATTGACGGCATCTTCCCCTGGAAGTTTGAACAGAGCATTCGGGAAGGGGGCTTCCAGAAGGACTTCTCAGCGACGTTTGATCATGTCGGGAAAACAGCACAGACCAGCGAAGGAACGTTCGCGATTCCGACGTTTGTGCATGACATTGTCTCGGCCTTTTACTACATCCGTGCGTTGAATCTCGCAACCTACAAGCGGGGCGATGTGATCTACCTGCAGAACTTTTTTGACCGTGAGACACACGATCTCGCCGTCAAAGTACTCGGACGTCAGCAGATCGAGATTGAATCCGGCATCTACCGGTGTATAGTGGTCGAACCGGTGATCAAGTCCGGAAGCCTCTTCAAATTCGAAGGCAAGCTGCTGTTGTGGCTCAGTGATGACGAACGTCGTGTACCGGTAAAGGTCAGCACCAAGATCCCGATCGGTTCAATCGACGCTGAACTCACTTCGTACTCGGGTCTTCGAGGACCTCTCGCAGCAAGAGTTTCTTCTCCACGATAGGGGGTGTATCGAAATGCGGATGTTGACGCGGATTGTTGCAGTGGGCATCGTGATTACGGGCACGCTCTCTGCAAGTAGTGCGGATGTTCTCGATCAGTTCCACGCGCGGTATCGCTCGCTGAAGTCAGTGAAGATGCGATTCGTCGGCTCTGATGGTATCAGTGGTTTGATCGTAGCACAACGCGGGGGCCGTTATCGTATTGAAATCGGCACACGGACAATTGTCTGCAACGGACGCACAGTGTGGAATGCTGACGCTACCACGAAGTCCGTCATTATGAATACCTACAAGCCTCTTTCCAGTGATGTTTCCTTAGAACGGGTGTTCTTTGAGATCATCTCCGTCTATCGCTCCAGCATCGTCGAGCAGAGCCCTATAACCACCGTGTTGCGGTTAACGGCACCACAGCCGGCGGCAGTCATAGCCAATGTTTCTGCTCTTGATCTAACCCTGGACAAGGCCGGCAACGTTTCCAAGGTGGTGATCGTGTCTGGGCCGTCACGCGTCACCTACGCGATCAGTGGCCTGAAGACGAACCCACCGATATCGAGCAGCGAGTTTACCTATGTGGTTCCGAAACGGTGGGAGCTCGTTGACCTTCGCTGATGGGTCTGTTCGGTTGGAAGAAATGAAAAGCGGCGTCAGGCGGATAAGCCTGACGCCGCTTTGATTTTGTACCGAGGTGAATTGCTTACTTAACGACAACCACTTGTTGCGTGGCC
Organism: uncultured Melioribacter sp.; assembly: GCA_964393485.1. Classification (GTDB taxonomy): domain Bacteria; phylum Bacteroidota; class Ignavibacteria; order Kapaibacteriales; family Kapaibacteriaceae; genus UBA10438. Next base: position 1,671 of record CAYMTW010000033.1, read on the forward strand.
ACAAACGTACCGGCCGTGAGTGTGACGTTGTACACTCCAGGACCGATGTTGAGCGCACCAGCACTGAAGCTAACGGCATAGGTACCGGCATCAACACTTTCGTTGACAAGCGCCGTGATCTGGCGGCCAGTAACATCGCTCAACACAACGCGAACCGTCGATGCCGTTGGGAGCGTGTATCCGATGACAGCTGCATCAGCCGTTGGGTTTGGCTTTGCCGTACTGAGTACGTATCCACCAGCGACCACGTCATTCGTGATACCCATGACAGCAGATGCCGTAGCAACGCGTGACTTGACAGATCCGCAGAGGTTCGAGACTTCGCAATAGTACTGACCTTCGTCACCACGCTTGGCAGTTGCAACCGTGTAGGTGGCTTCCGTTGCACCGGTGATAGCAACACCATTCAGGAACCACTGATAGTTGTAAATGTTGCGTCCCTTTGCAAGCACCGAGAAGCTCACCGGAGCACCTTCCACAAATGCTGCATCCTTTGGCTGTCCTTCGATTCCAGGGAGTGCTTCAACCTTGATCTCAGCAATGCGTGAGGTCTTCGCTCCGCATTCATTGGTGACAACGACGGTGTAGAATCCTGCATCGTCGGACGTGGCCACGCGTGAGAGCGTAGATCCAGATTCATTCTTCAGAATCTCTGTGCCCTTGATCCACTGGAACGTCAGACCTTCACCTGTAGCGACTGTAGAAAGCACAGCTGGCTGGCCTTCGCATGCGGTGATCGTCTCAGGGCTGCGAACGATCGTTGGCTCAATGCCGACGCTGACAGTAACTGGGTTCGATTCGAACGTGAGGTTGCGCGTGCCAAACGAAACGGCACAGTGGTACTCGCCTGCCGTCTTCGGCGTTGCGTTAGCGATTGAGAGTACGCTGCTCGTTGCACCAGTCACTCCGGAGCCGTTGACAAGGCGCGTGCTTCCCTTGAACCACTGATACGCAGCGTTACCTTCGGGAAGCGACACGATGCTTGACGCGCAGGACACAGACATCGTTCCACCTACACAAAGCTTCGGTGTCATGTTGGAGGCCATCATCGACGGCGCAAACAGACGAGCTGCACGTGTTGTGACCGCACCCTTACAGAAGCCCGTCACCTGGCAGACATACATACCGGAGGTATCAGAAGCCCCAACGTTCGTGATCGTCAGGATTGACGACTGCGATCCGTAAACGCGTCCGTTATCATTGATCGGTGAATCGTTGTAGCTGAGTGTTGACGAATTCCATGTGCGCTTCATCCACTGGTACGATGGAACGTAGTTTTGCGGGGCGCCGACCACTTCGACGGAGACCGTCAGATTCGCCGTGCTACCCATCGCCACTGGCATGGATGACGGGTGGTTTGTGATCTGTGATTCCCGCACGACCATGACCGAGGCACCATTTGACATCGAGCTTGACGTTCCGGTGAACGTCACCGTGTCCGTGGCCGTAACCATACAGGAGTAAACACCTGCCGAGCTATAATCCGAGATCGTGAGGTCGAGGAAATTACCCGTACGTCCATTCAGCTGCACACCGTCACGGAACCACTGGTAAACAGTACGTGCCGTTGCAGGGGTATTGGCAATGCATGTGAGGCGGTACTGAGTGCCGAAGCACACGTAACCACTTTCGGGATGAGAGACAAACGAGATCGATGGTTGGGCCATCAAGGATGGCGAACCAAGGATCAACGCCGCAAAAAGGGCGACGAACGCTGTAGTTGTACGAAGCATGGCTCCTCCTGGAGTTGAAAAGATTTTGTTCGATTTTTTTACGATTTGGTTGCTCGTAGATGCTATCAAGCAAACTACGCCGCACACAAGTCTGGAAAATAGCCAAGTCAATCTTTGAAAACAATCTCGACTGCACGATTGCCTTCAACAACCGAAGTTTCGAAGGCAAAAATCGAACCAACTTTTCCACATTACTTCAGTATAGGCGCCAAAACTTCCTTCTGGGCTTGGTCAAGTTGTTTTATATCAACAGCTTGGCGGAAAATGGTCTTCAGCTTCGGTTGCTCGCAGAGTGTGGCTATCACGCCGCTAGCGACCGAACTGAGGCGGTTGTTTGTACTCAGGACAGCGGAAGTCATTGCCGAAGCAGCACGGGGCGTAATGGTTCCTAATCGGCGAAACGCTCCCATCGCATTTTGACGCGTCATAAACTCCCAACCAGAACCGCAAAGGTCAGACAGTTCATCCAATGCCGCCGCTGAGCCCACTTCTGCTTCAAGCTCGAGCCTGGCGATCCGCACACGTTCATGCATTCCACGAACATCAGCTACTCTCGAGGTGTATCGCTTGATATCCTTCGGGAAGGAACGGGCCAGCTTCGTCAATACCGTCTGAATAATCTGATACGAAGAGTCAGCGAGCAACTGTTCAACATCCGAACGTAACTCCCCAGGAATGGCCGTGATAGCGTTGACTGCTGCCTTCCGGACGTCCGCGCTGCGATCCGACAATCCCTGTCGTACGATTCCCCATGCGTCGATGTATCCATTCGTGGCCATTTCAACAGCCTGCGAGACGGCCTCGGAGCGCATGGCGTGAAATGATTCCTTCGCCATCACCTCACCCAGAAGGACGCGACGCTCTGCATTTCGATCATTATCGGCGCGCATCGATTCAAGAGCATCATATCGATCGATCATGTTGGCAGCACCCTTGAGTTGGGCACGACGTTCCTCCCATGGCTTTTCGAATGAAACCATCTTGAGGATGTAAGACCCTGGATCGAACAGCACGAACGAGACCTGCTTTGATTCCGGATTCGGAACCTGCACGGACGTCACCTGCTTGGAGATGTCCGTACGAACACGACGGTATGTACCATCCGTGTAGTACACATCCACATCGATTGGCATCCGGAAGAGCCCCGTCAAGGCATCCGTTGGATGGATCTGCTCAATGGTAACGAACGTTGCAGGCGTCATTGAGCCCGTCACAACCGCACTCCCTTGCGTATGAGTGACCTTGTAGTGCGGCTCTCCGCCCTTGTAGAGCCATTGGTCAAAGAACCATTCAGGAGAAACACCCAAGGTATCCTGAAAAGACTGGTACAGATCGTTGGTCTCAACGTTCTGATACATGTGTCGCATTGCGTAGTGACGTATGACGCGACGAAGTGCCGAGTCGCCAAAGACATAGGCCATCATGTCCAATACGCAGGCCCCTTTTGGATAGATGCGTGCTGAACCCGAAGACGGATGAACGATCGGCAGGCGGTCTTTCTCTCCGGCAGCAAGAGCGCTGCGGTGCATGCCCCGACGGCCCCATTGGTAGCCGTCTTCACCTCCGAGTGCTGGAATACGGCGTGTAAACAGATGCGGATAAAACGTCGCAAAGCTCTCCTGCAGCCAGACGGACTTCTGACTACGCGCTGTTACGAGGTCGCCAAACCACTGATGCGTCAGTTCATGTACATTGGTCCCGACGTACGAGCGGTCAAGCCATCCTCGACGGTCGGTCTGGGAAAAATCACCGAAGACCGTGGCCGTGGTGTTCTCCATTGCTCCGAAAATGTAATCGGCCACCGGAATCTGGCTGTAGGACTCCCACGGATACGGCACGCCGATCTCACTTTCAAGGAAGTCCATCGATTCCACACTGTACATGTACGTCGGGTCAATTCGCTCCGGATACTCGGGATAGGAATACAGGTAGATCGGCACTCCACTGGCCGAGCGACGCTCAGTGATGGAATAGTTGCCAATAGCGAGCATCAGGAGATAGGAAGCATGAGGTTGGGTCATGCGGTAATGCCAGGTCTTGGTGCCATCAGCATTCTTCGTTACACCAAGACGCGTCCCGTTCGAAAGCACCTCATATGTGCCGTCAAATGTCGTAATGGTCTCGGTGATCATCTTGTCATTCATCTCGTCGTACATCGGTATCCAGTGGCGGTTATCGATGCCCTGACCCTGCGTCCAGATCTGCTTGCGCATCCTGTTTGACGGGTCATTCCAGCCGATAAAGTAGATGCCCTTGCGCGGGGTTGCCTCGTAGGTGAATGTCAAGGAATCATAGGTATCCCAGCGCAGTGCCGGAGTGAAGTAGGCGATCACAGATGTGTCCGTTGACCGGAACCGGATCTGCCTGGATCCGAGCTGTGCAGAAGAAATGCGGATTTTGATCCCATCCAGCTCCACGGAGTCAACCATTGGCTGCAGTACTCTGAAGACATGGGTAACCGTTCCGTACACAACGCCCTTCGGGGCATCGAATCGCACCCGCACGGTCATGCGCTCAACATCCAGTGGATGCTCTCGCGGTTCCGAACCGGGAGCATCGACGAATGAATTGGTATTAATGAAAGGGGCTTGGGCACAAAGGGTGATTATGCCAAGCATTATCGAGAAGAGAAGAGATACGGCTTTCATGACCGCAAAGATATCCGAACTACGGCGTATGTTTCGGCATGACGGAGCTGTTATATGTCATTCTTGGTGGTGCCGTTGGCAGTGGCCTTCGCTATGGTATTGGCATTCTCCTGCCGGTTGGAACGGGCATACCCTGGGCGACGCTTACCGTGAATCTGGTCGGTTCATTTCTCCTCGGCGCACTGACTGGAGCGAACCATGACTCCGAGTCTGTGCGCCGCTCTTTGTTGATGTTTCTTGGCCCCGGACTGTGTGGAGGCTTTACCACCTATTCTGCGTTCGCGGTCGAAACAACCCTTCTGCTGGAACGTCATGACCACACCGCGGTGTTTGCCTACGTTCTCCTCACCGTCTTTGGCGGCATCCTGATGGCCTTTCTTGGCTTTACCATTGTCCGCTCATGATCATGATCAAGATTTCTGCACTGCGACTTTTGGGAACGGTACTGCTTGCCTCCCTGGTAAGCGTTCGTTGCGCTGATGCGCAGAACAAGCCCGCTTCCATGAATCCAACCAAACCGAATCCTATGGAATCACAACAGCAACGCGAGGTAGCCATTCTAGCCGGAGGCTGCTTCTGGTGTGTAGAGGCCGTGTACGAACTCGTCGATGGCGTCATCTCCGTCGAGAGTGGTTACATCGGCGGCACGGTCGAAAACCCGAGTTACAAAGCGGTCTGCGATGGAACCACCGGTCACGCCGAGGCGTGTAGAGTGACCTTTGATCCGGGGGTGATCTCATTTGCCGACGTGCTACAAGTGTTCTTTGCCGCGCATGACCCAACGACGCTGAATCGTCAGGGTAACGACGTCGGTACACAGTACCGAAGTGCGATTTTTACGCTCAGCAAGGAGCAGGAAGAGACGAGTCGGACGTACGTCAATCAGCTTTCGGCTTCCGGAACGTGGGCAGACCCGATCGTCACCGAGATCACACCGGCCGGGACATTCTATAAAGCTGAGGACTACCACCAGAACTACTATGAGCGCAATGGGGCACAGCCCTACTGCGCCTTTGTGGTGCGTCCTAAAGTGGAAAAATTCCGCAAGCAGTTCAAGGACAGACTGCGCAATGATGCACGATAGATGACCTCCCGGACGATCGACATTTCGGGTATGCACTGCGCTGCCTGCACAACTGCTGTCGAGCAGGCACTCAGCAATGTGCACGGGGTAGATTTGGCAACGGCCAATCTCGTAACGAACCGTGCGGTGGTGAACCTCTCGCAGAAGGTCAATGATTCGGACTTGAAGGCAGCTGTTGAGTCCGTCGGTTACGGTGTGGAGGCGATCTACACCGAGCGCTTGCAGACCGACGATCTGGAGTTGGTCCGTCGACTGGAAGCACCGGCTCATGTCTACCGTCGGGGACTGCTACTTTCAGCCCCTTTCAGTCTTGCCATCCTCATCATCGCGATGGCTTCGATGACGGGCTGGCAGCCAAATAGCGTCAATTCCCTGCTATTCGTTCTTTCCCTTCCTGTGTTGTGGTCCGGACGCATATTCTTTTCGGGAGCACTCATTGCTCTGCGGCACAGAAGATCAACCATGGATACCCTCGTTGCCCTCGGAACGGGTTCAGCATTCATCATCAGCGTGCTGATGACATTTCTACCCCACGTCGTGGCAGGGCACGTTCATGCCGGAGCGTATTACGACTCGACAACAACGGTCATCACGCTCGTCCTCCTCGGCAAATGGCTGGAAGCGCGTGCCAAGCAGTCAACAGCGGACACCCTCTCTACACTCCTTCGGCAGCATCCGCAACAGGCCTGCATCGTTCGAGATGGCAAGGAGCAGCAGGTACCGGCCAACAGCGTCGTGGTTGGCGATCTCTTCATCGTGCGTCCGGGTGAGCAAATCCCAGTTGATGGCGTGATCATGACCGGTGCTTCAGCTATTGATGAGTCGATGATCACCGGCGAGAGTCTACCAGTCGAACGCCTACCCTCTGATCGCGTCATCGGTGGCTCGGTCAATACTCTTGGCTCATTCACGGCCAGGGCAACGGCCGTTGGCTCTGACACCGTTCTTGCCGGCATCATCCGCTCGGTCGAGGCCGCTCAGTCAAGCAAGGCCCCAATACAGCGCCTTGCCGACAGGATCAGCGGGATCTTCGTTCCGATCGTCTTGATCATCGCTATCGTGACGTTCGCTGCGTGGATGGTGTTCGACAACCAAGCCACGGCGATGAATCATGCTCTGGTCTCAGCCATTTCTGTATTGGTGATCGCCTGTCCCTGTGCACTGGGACTTGCAACGCCCACAGCAATCATCGTCGGAACTGGATCAGCTGCACGTCGCGGGATCCTCTTTCGAACTGCCACCAGCCTTGAGAGGCTGCATTCTGCCGACACCTTTGTCCTTGACAAAACCGGCACACTGACGCTTGGCCTGCCGCGGGTCATGCACGCACATCTCTCGTCACACCCTACGCTCAATCAGCAGCAGATACTCTCGTACATCGCCAGTCTCGAACATCGCTCGGAACATCCCCTTGCCATGGCCATCGTTAGCTGGTGCCGCGGTCAGGGGGTCGAACTGGTTGAACCCGCATCCGTAAAGACATCACCCGGACGCGGAACCGCGGGCATTGTGAACGGGCATCGATTACGTATCGGCAATGTCGCAATGATGGAAGATTCCCTTCTGATCATTCCACCGGCCCACCTGCAGCAAGCTGACGATCAAGCCACTGAAGGATGCTCTTCGGTGTTTGTCAGTATCGATGGCGTGATCTGCGCCACGCTTGGCATTTCCGATGAGCTGAGACCAGAGTCTGAAGGCGTTGCCGCCGAACTTCGTCGCATCGGAGCTAGGGTTGTTTTGCTGACCGGGGACCGGGAATCGGCGGCCCGAGCCGTGGCATCTCGTGTCGGTATCGACGAGGTCATCCATTCCGTCAACCCAGAGGGTAAGCGCGAGGCTATCGCAACTCTGCAGCGTCGGGGTTCTCTAGTGGCCATGGTGGGCGATGGCATCAATGATGCCCCGTGCCTTGCACAGGCAGACGTCGGCATTGCGATGAGCACGGCAACCGATCTTGCCAAGACCTCTGCAGATGTTACCCTCATGCGGAGCGATTTGCGTTCGATCGTGACCGCCCTGGATGTCTCTCGCGCAACAATGCGCGTCATTCGTCAGAACTTCGTTCTGGCGTTTGTCTATAACGTCCTGGGAATTCCCCTTGCTGCCGGTGCCCTGCTACCCATTCTCGGCATTCAGCTAACGCCGATGTATGCCGCCTTTGCCATGGCGATGAGCTCGGTGACGGTGGTTAGCAATTCGCTCCGGTTGCGCTCACTCAGGTAGGTGTGGATTATTCCTAGCAAGAATCGTGCTAACTTTTCCAAGGTATGATTCTGCTCGACCATCTGCTACTCCAGGAAAAGGTCCTGACGTCATCGTTTTCATGTGATCTAAAGCGATGCAAGGGGGCATGCTGCACCCTGCAAGGGGGCGCAGGGGCTCCGTTACTGGACCAGGAGGTGGCCGAATTGCGACGGGAAATGAGCTCGGCCCTGCCCTATCTCGGGGAGAGGTCCCGAGATTGGCTGCAACAGCACGACCCGGTTGAGGGTGACCCTGGCGACCACTCGGTGGCATGCCTCGATGATGCCGACTGTGTCTTTGTGTATTACGAATCGGACGTTGCCAAATGTGCTCTTGAGCGGGCATGGTTCAACGGAGAATCGACATTCCGGAAGCCCCTTTCCTGCCATCTCTTCCCGATACGCGTGGCCAACTTTGGCGGCCCATACCTGCACTATGAAAAGATCGACGAATGTGAACCGGGACGTGCACTGGGCGAGCGACTGGATATTCCACTGGTTGAATCCCTGAAAGATGCGCTGGTGCGTGCCTATGGCGAGAACCTTTTTGAACGAATCTTGAAGGCTGCCCGGGGCGAGGACGAGGGTGACGCATGAAGGTTGGTCTAAATCTTCAGACGGGGCTTAGCCAGTCACTCACACCACAGCAGATCCAGTATCTCAAGATGCTGCAGTTGCCGCTTCTTCAACTCGAACAGCATGTGCGCAACGAGCTGGAAAACAACCCCATGCTCGAAGAATCATCGGAGCACGAGCTGACGGCTGAAGAAGCTGAGCGCGTCACTGGTGACCAAGAGGGCTCTGCTGAGTCCACGGCCTACACCATGCCGGCACCGGAAGTTGCCGCAGTGCGCCTCGATGATCAAATGGCTGACGATACACCCCAGTCCACTTCTGAGGTCTCCGAATTTGACATGCAGGAGGCTCTTGAGTTCCAGAAGCTTCTCATGGGCGATGACTCTGCAACAAGCGCCGCTGACGGTGCAGGGGGCGAGGACTACGACGAAGACTTCGGCCTGCAGATCAGTGAAACCAGCACCCTGGAAGAAGACCTTCTTGATCAGCTACGCTACCTTCCTCTTTCAGACGAAGAGCGCGAATTCGGACAGTACGTGATTGGAAGTATCGATGATGACGGCTACCTGCGACGTCCTCTTGACGAGCTTCTGGACGAGGTGAACAACCGATTCAGCGAACACAATCTTGCATTGCTGCAAATTCGTAATGGGGTGCGTGTCACATTGTACCAACGTGATCTACTCGAGGGAGTAGACCGCCAGGTAGCGCCCCTTTCCATGCAAGAAGCCGAATTGGTCCTCAAGAAGGTTCAATCACTCGATCCCCCAGGAATCGCATCCCGGAGCGTTCAGGAATGTCTCATTGCTCAGCTCCGAGCCGTCGGCAAGCCGAATGCAGCCCATAAACTAGCGCTGTTGGTTCTGACTAAGGCCTACGAAGCATTCTCCATGAAGCACTATCACATCATTGAGAGACAGCTCGGCGTAACAGAAGACTACCTTCGCGAGGCTATCGATGTTATCCGCCACCTCACTCCGAGGCCTGGCGGTGGTACGATCAATGCCGAGTTTAACACGGTAGTACCGGATTTTACCGTAGAGGCAACTGAAGACGGCACTGACTTCCTCATCACGGTCAACGACTCACGCCTTCCGATTCTTCGCGTCAGCACCGCCTATGAGAGGTTAAAGAAGGAAGCTCGGTTCCTGAAGTTCAACCGGGAGACCCGTGAGTTTCTTCGGAAAAAGTATGAGGATGCCAAGTTCCTCATGCAAGCACTTCGACAGCGGAAGAACACAATGCTTCGAGTGATGACATCCATCGTGGGTCTTCAGCAGGATTTCTTCCGGAGCGGACCGGAGCATCTAAAGCCCCTCATCTATAAGGATGTGTCAGAGATCACTGGCCTTGATATCTCAACAGTCTGTCGCATCGTCAACAGCAAGTATGTTCAAACAGTGTTCGGAACATTCGAGCTCAAATATTTTTTTAGCGAATCGCTCACTACGGATGATGGTGAGGAGGTTTCGACTCGAATCATCAAGCAGAAGATCAAAGAGCTCGTTGACGCGGAATCCAAAAGCAAGCCGCTCAGCGATGAGAAACTTTGCAAGGACCTTAAGAAACTTGGCTTCAACGTAGCTCGCAGAACGGTGGCCAAGTACCGTGAGCAGCTTCGCATACCTGTTGCCAGACTTCGCAAAGAGTTGTAAAGCTGAGGTGTTATGCTGGTTCAGCAGGAAGGCTCATTCAGTGCCTCTGCTGACACGAGTCTGATACAATAGATCGGATGCGAAGCTCGTGGTAGTTGTATCGGTATCGCGTCACTATGACAATAAATGGCATAGTGCGTATCGTAGCATTGTATAGAATTCTTTGTCTTTAATCGTCCCAATGAAATCCACGTCGCGCCCTATGCTCGTCCGTATACGGACTATTTTACAGCACCTCGTTGAAGGACAACGTGTCACAGCCGCCGGTATGGCGCGAACGCTAGATGTGAGCCAGAGAACAGTTGCCCGCGACTTCGATTACATGATGAATGGCCTGGATCTACCGATCCGCTACGAACACAGTCAGCGCACCTACATCCTGGCTGGCCCCCTGCCATCGATTTTTGCTGTAAAGTCCAGCGACGGCATCATGGGTAAAAAATCGGGCAGGTCATCCTCTGGCCGGGGCGCCGCCAGCAACCGTTCAGCACGCACGAAGAAATAGTTGTCCTGGGTAGCAGCAGAACCGCCACAGATCTCTCTATCGAGGCGAGAATTTCATAGAGATGTCCAGAGCCACAGCACTGTGGGTGATCGCACCCACGCTGATGTAGTCGACACCTGTGAGAGCGTAGTCTCGAACATTCGCGTAGGTGATACCACCGCTGGCCTCGGTCTCTAGTCTCTGCGCCACGAGCTTGACCCCCTGAGCGACCAGTTCCGGCGTGAAATTGTCAAACATCACCCGGTGGACTCCGGAGCAGTCGAGAATCTGCTGCACCTGATCTAGATTCTGAGCCTCAACCTCAATACGCATCGCTTTGTGCGAGCGGATCTCACGGACAACACGTTCGACCGCCTGCTGGATTCCACCGCAGGCGGTGATGTGGTTATCCTTGATCATGACCATGTCATAGAGTCCGAATCGATGATTCAGTGCTCCACCGACAAGTGTTGCATACTTATCCAGCAGACGCCAGCCGGGAATCGTTTTCCGGGTATCAAGAATATAGGACCGTGTGCCGGCAATACGCTCAACATAACTGCGGGACTTGCTGGCCACTCCACTCATCCGCTGGATAAAGTTCAAGGCTGTGCGCTCGCCGGAGAGCAAGGCATGCGAAGGTCCTGAAACCGTTGCAACAACCGTCCCCGGTACACAATGAGAGCCCTCTTCAACAAGCAGTTCAACGTCAATGTGATCAGAGAGCTGACGGAAGACGATCGGAAGGATCGGCAGCCCACAGATAACTCCCGCCTCCTTTACGATGAAACGCGCGGAGCTCTGTTCTGTTAGTGAGATACACAGATCGCTCGTGATGTCACCAACACCGATATCCTCGTGCAAGGCAAACTGAATGAGCCTCAGCACAGAAGAATCAACCGGGAACTGCGCCCTCTGGTGCTTCATGTTCATGCGGCAAATCTACGAGACCGTGACGCTCGTAAAGGCAAACGTCTGTCCATCGAAAAGCCCCTTGTCGCTGAGCTTCAGCTGCGGGATGACCAGTAGAGCCATAAATGACAGCGTCATGAAGGGGGCTCGGAGTGGCGACCCCATCTGCTTTGCAGCGGCGTCAAGTTCGGTGTACGCCCGCGCCACGGCGTAGCCATCTTCCGCACTCATCAGTCCAGCAACAGGTAGCTCAAGTGCACTGAGAGAGCCCTGATCGACAGCACTAATGCCACCTTGGGAGCTGATGACGGCATTGACGGCCTCGACGATGTCCTCATCTCGATATCCAACAGCGATGATGTTGTGCGAATCATGCGCTACCGAACTGGCAATAGCACCTCGGCCAAGCCCAAATCCGCTGACGTAGGCAACGGCAACAGGCTGGTCAGCATAGCGATTGACAACGACCAGCTTCAGAACGTCGTCAGACGGGATGACCACATGCCGTTCTGTTGTGACGAGCTGTCCATCATGAGCCACGATAGCCCGAACCTTGGAACCATCGGGCACTCCTGTAATATCTGAGAGATCGATCGGTGAGCGAGAGAACCTGTTGATCGGCATCTCATGGACATGTGGGATGAGTGACGCCCCGTCACGAGCAACACATGTACCGGCAATCCATGTTTCCTGAACCCGCAATGAGGTCAGATCGTCCACAAGAATAAAATCTGCACGGTCACCAACACGCAAGAGTCCCACATCCAAACCGTAATGCTCTACAGGATGAAGGCTAGCGGCCCGCAAAACACTGAAGAGGTCATAGCCATGAGCAAGTGACCGCCGTACCAGTGTGTCGATATGCCCAAGAACCAGCGCATCCGGATGCATATCATCTGTGCAGAACATCACCTGCTCAGGATGCAGTCCCAGCAGCGAGTGCAGCGCATCGTAATTACGTGCGGCGGACCCTTCGCGTATCAGGATCTTCATTCCGCACCGGACCTTATCAAGGGCTTCCTCGAGTGTGAAGCACTCGTGATCGGTACTGATACCGTGCTCAGCGTACCGGCGCGCATCTTCACCCCGCAGACCCGGAGCATGACCGTCGATGACGCGACCATAGCTGCGGGCAATGGCGAGCTTCTCCATAACAACCGGGTCAGCATGAAGCACACCAGGCCAGTTCATCATTTCACTCAAGTATCGCACACGAGGATCATCAAAAAGACAACGGATATCTTCGGCGGATATCTCGGCACCTGCGGTTTCGAATGTCGTTGCCGGAACGCATGACGGTGCTCCAAAGGCCACCGTGAATGGAACACGCGACGCGTTTTCGATCATGTACCACACGCCGTCGATGCCGCAAACGTTACCGATCTCATGCGGGTCGCTGACGGTGGCCACCGTACCATGCACAACGGCCAGCCTGGCAAACTCAGAGGGGATGAGCATCGATGATTCGATATGGACATGAGCATCGACAAACCCCGGCATGATGAATTGCTCAGAGGGGGCTTCTGACACCTCCTCAATAGCTACGATGCGCTGGCCCTCAACCGTGACGATCCCCGGATATGTCCGCCGGGTATGAATGTCGACGATCATTCCACCGATATGCTTGGTCATCATGGACGCTCTCCTTCCGCTACGCTGGCGTCTGAATGTATAAACGGCCAGAGATGACGAGTTCTGGCAAGAAACAGAAAGACCACAATGCCTACGACTGGAGCAATGACACCGGCGATCTGCTTCTCCGGTGCAGCAGCAGAGAAGATCCAAAGCCAGGCAAATATGGTCAGTAGAGCCGGCACTGGGTAAAACCACATCCTCCAGGGCAACGCATCAGCTCCAACACGGGCCCGAAGGATCAACAATCCGATTGCCTGACTGATGAATTGTGTGAATACCCGCATGGTAATGATCGACTTGATCGCATCTCCCAACGTGAGAGTAAGACTGAACACCACGCCGATCGCAGCCAGCACAAGCAGAGACACATGCGGGAAGTGCTTCGTCGGATGAATCCTACCGAACATTGCAAAGAAGTTGCCATCCTGTGCCGCTGCAAAGGGAACACGGGAGTACCCGAGCATCAGGCTAAACAGCGAGGAGGCCGCAACGATGAGAACCATAGTCGTTACAACCATCGCGGCCGTATGGCCGTACAGGTGCTCGATGAAAAGACTCACAACAAATTCCGACGAGGCAACTTCCATGGACGGAAGAACTCCAAACACAGCGAGCTGGTAGCACAGATACAGCGCTCCGATACCAAGAATCGAAAGAAACATGCTACGCGGAATCGTCTGCTCCGGATCCCGTACCTCAGCCCCGAGATGACAAACATTGTAGTAGCCAAGGAACGAGTACATCGTCGGTATGCTGGCTATCCCCAATGCCGTCCAGAGTACATCGCCATTCAGGTGCGCCTGGCCCTGGAACGAGAAGGCCTTGGTAACATCGCCATAAAGAAATCCCGAACTGATGATCCAGAAGAAGGTGCCCACCACGCAGAACCATAACGCTATAGAGATGCGACCCACGTCGCCAATGCGCCGATAGAGGAGGAACGTGACAAACATCACAAGAAGGGCTGAGCAGACCCGGCTCAGCCACGGGTCCAATGGACCGGTAAGAAAAGCCGCATATTTCATAAACCCTAGTGAAGCCGAAGCAACAACAAGGGGTGCTTGAAAAGATGTCTGCCAGACAAAGAGAAACGACATCAGACGTCCCCATCGGCTCTCTCCATATGAGCCAAGTAGAAATGCATATGAGCCCCCTGCCTGCGGCATCTTCGATCCTAGTTCGCTCCACACCGTAGCATCGATCAGGCAGATCGCCATTCCAACTAACCAGGCCAACATCGCCATCGGTGCCGAGCCCATGGTGGCGGCTACAAGCGACGTTGTAACGAATGGCCCGATACCGACCATATCGATCATGTTGATCGCCGTGGCCTGAAAAAGTGACAGTTCTCGCCTAAGCACCGCCCAGCCCCCTACTTCGAGGTCGCGTCAGTAGCCCAGAGAAGCTTCTGGCGGAGCAGGTCGTAATAGGTGCTTCCGATGCGTTTGACGAGCTTCACAAGGTGCGGACCCTTCCGGATCGTGATCGGTTCGCCACTCGATACGGTGCCGAGAATTCGTCCGTCGGCCACAACCTGACCCTGCGCAGCATCGGAAAGAAGGTGCATGCGCACCTCCGACGTATCGTCGATGATCAGGGGGCGAAGCGTGAGCGTATGCGGAGCGATCGGAGTGATGCAAAGTGAACTTGTTGACGGCGCAATGATGGGTCCGCCAGCAGCCAGCGAGTATGCTGTCGAACCGGTCGGCGTAGCAACGATCACACCATCGGCGCGGTAGTCAGCTACGTGGTGATCATCGACCCATGTTCGTACGGAGATCATCTTGGCTTTCGAGGACCGCTCAAGCAGGATCTCATTGAGTGCCGTTGTGCGCACTCCTTTGAGCTCAACCTCAATAGTTGTGCGATCCACGACACGATACGAGCCCGCCATGACGCTGTCTATCGCCTCGTCGAGTTCCGCCATCGAGAATTCGGCAAGGAAGCCGAGTTTGCCCACGTTGACGCCCATGATCGGGACATCGGCACCCATCAGCAGACGGGCTGCAGCTAGAAGCGTACCATCGCCACCAAAGGTCATTACCATATCAGCCAGCTTCTCGAAATCATCCTGGCTGCGCACGCTACACCGAGAAACAAGCTCAGCGTCAAGACGTTCCGCCGCTTCCTGCCCCAGGATGACCTCAATACCGGCAGAAGTGAGACGCTCTATTGCTCGCCCCACACCACCGACGGCATCTGGACGTGCTAGGTAGCCGATGATCGCGATGCGGCGCATCAGGTCAGCGACTCCGTCGTGGAGGGGGCATCGGGGTTGCCCATTTCATCGACGTAATTCAGCTTCAGCGAGCTCAGTGTTTGATCGAGGAGGCGATTCTCCTCCGAATCCAGATTTCCTCTTGTCTTTTCCTTGAGCACTTCCAGGACATCAATGACGTACTTAGCATGCTCAAGGCTCTTTGACATCTGATTCGTGGCTGGATTAGGCACCTTACCGAGGGCAATCATCCCCTCGAAGTTGTACATCTGGATCAACATCAGAAAGTTTGGTTTCATACCAGGATCGTTGCTAGTTCCATGAGATAGCCCGGCACGGGCTTGCGGGTGGTCCATGTTTCTTCAAGAGGCACGGTACGGACGCTACCGGCTACCTCGCCGATCATCACGTCGGAAATGCCCGAGATCAATGCATCAACGGCCGCGGCACCGAGTCGGGAAGCAAGCACCCGGTCGCGCACAGTCGGCGAGCCCCCTCTTTGGATATGTCCAAGGATCGACACTTTTGATTCAAGGCCGTAACGACGGTTGATCTCCTTACTGATTCCAAGTGCGCCGCCGAGTTCATCACCCTCACCAACGATCACAACGGTGCGTTTGTCACGCCCCTGCATGACGATGCGCCGGTAGAGCTCATCGATGTCTGTCATCGTCTCCGGAACAGCAACATACTCAGCGCCACAGGCGATGCCGACATCCATGGCGATGAATCCAGCGTGACGTCCCATCACTTCGATGAAGAAAAGACGTCCATGCGAATCAGCCGTGTCGCGAATCTTATCGATCGCCTGTGCAGCAGTATTGATAGCGGTATCGTATCCGATAGTGTAATCCGTGCCGGCGAGATCGTTATCGATCGTTCCCGGTGTTCCCACAATGGCGATCCCATGCTCGGTCCATAGCGCATGCGCACCATGAAAAGTACCGTCGCCTCCACAGGCGATAACACCTTCGATACCATGACGGCGTAGCTGATCGGCTGCTCTGGACCGACCCTCTATATCGAAGAACTCTTCACATCGAGATGTTTTGAGGATCGTACCGCCCCGGTCGATAACATTTGCCGTCCTAATTCGGTCAAGGGGCTCAAAGTGCCCGGCGATCATCCCGGAATACCCGCCGATGATCCCGATGACTTCTAGACCACGTTTCTCGCCCACCCGTTCCACAGCCCGGATGTGGGCATTCATGCCGGGAGCGTCGCCTCCACTGGTGAACAATGCTATACGTTTCATGACCTGCGAAGATACGCGCCGAGGTCATACAGTGTTTTGTCTGCCATGTAACGCGCGTTACGCCAATATTACGGAATGGTAACTCGCTATTACCTGAGTGTTACCATACGTTTGCGCCGTAACAATTCACTAATCATTTCGTAACAGTGCGAAGGTCGTCATGAACATTTTTCGACGCATTGCTCTCTGCACGAGCATCCTTCTCGGAATGCTGTGCCTTTTACCTGCCCAGGCCTGGTCTCAGGCATCGACGCAGTCCCACGGCAGTTTCGACTTCAATACCGACGGTGTTGTGTTTCAGTCGGCTGACAGCAGCACACGGGTCACCATGCGTTTCCGGATGCAGAACTGGGCTACGTACACGACCAAGAACATGACCGACGAGGACGAATTCGATCTCTCGGCAGGTTCGACCGATCTCGTCACGCGCCGTCTGCGTCTGCGCTTCGGTGGAGCACTCGCCGATCCGCGTCTGACGTTCAACCTGCAGCTCTCATTCTCGCGTTCCGATATGGACTGGAACGACACGCAGTTTCCAAACATCATCCGCGATGCCATGGTGTTCTGGAATTTCAGTAAGAACCTGCAAATAGGTATTGGACAGACAAAGCTGCCCGGCAATCGCCAGCGCGTGGTTTCATCGGCTGACCTTGAGATTCCAGACCGATCGATCGTGAACGGTGCCTTCAATCTCGATCGTGATTTTGGATTCCAGGGCTTCTGGCGTCCAATCCATGGTGATGTGATCGTAAATCTGCGCGGAGCTATCTCCTCGGGTGACGGACGCAACCAGCCGGTCATTCCCGGTGGTGGTCTTGCCTACACCGGACGCATGGAAGTACTCCCGCTGGGGGCCTTTACCGGAGGGGGCGACTATTTCGAAGGCGACATCCTGCGCGAACAGAAGCCCAAGCTCAGCATCGGGGTGTCATACCAGCGCAACGACCGTCAGACGAAGACGCGAGGCACACTCGGCAAGGCGCTGTTTGCTCAACGCTCCTCGGACATTCTTTACGCTGATGCACTTTTCAAATACAGCGGACTGTCGGTCTATACGGAGTATGCCCAGCGCACTTCGAACGACCCCGTAACGTATCGCGATACAACGCGCAAGGAAGCCTCGGCGATCTTCGTTGGAACCGGCTACATGGCCCAGGTATCCTACATCTTCCCCTCGATGTGGAACGTTGCCGCACGCTACGCCGTCGTTGATGCCGGCTCACAGCTTGCAGGCCTTTCGGAGTACACCAAGCAGATAAACATCGCCGGTGTTGTCGGATACTACTTCAATCGTCACCGGATAAAGGCGAACTTCGAACTTGGTACAAACCAGACAACGCTCTACAATAAGGCCAACCTTGAGGAGGCGAACTACTACGCACGCTTCAATGTGGAGCTCGGCATATAACGCTCCGGGATGTTACGATCGCGTAACACGTCGATGAAGTTGGTAACGCGCATTGCTCATCTCTCGAATTTTGACGGTTCTGTTCACAAACATTCCATCTAATCATGAACATCTTTCGTCGACTCGCCCCCTTCACGGCAACATTTCTCCTGCTAACACTCGTGGCACTGGCGCTACCAAAGGATCGGATCACCATTAAGGGCTCCGACACTATGGTCATCCTTGTTCAGCGGTGGACCGAGGTCTATCCTGACAAAACGAACGTCGAATTCCAGGTCACCGGTGGTGGTTCGGGTACCGGTATTGCGGCACTGATCAATGGAACAACTGACATCTGCTCTTCGTCCCGTCCGATCAAGAAGGATGAGGTTGCACAGTTGGAGAAGAAGTACGGATACAAGGGGCTCGAGATCCGTGTAGCAATGGATGGCCTGGCGATCTACGTTCACAAGAGCAACCCCGTCAAGCAACTCACCATGGCTCAGGTCAAAGACATCTTCACCGGTAAGGTCACGAACTGGAAGGATGTCGGTGGAGCAAACAAGCCAATTCTGCTGTACTCCCGCGAGAACAACTCAGGCACATATGAGTTCTTCAAGGAACACGTTCTCAACAAGCAGGACTTCGCCGCATCCGCCCAGCACATGGCCGGAACGGCTGCACTCATCAATGCCATCTCGAAGGACCCTAATGGGATCGGCTTTGGTGGATCTGCCTACGCCAAGAACGTCAAAGCCCTGCCGATCGCCAAAGACGCCGAATCCAAGGCCATCGCCGCCAATGTTACGTCGATCCATTCTGGTGAATACCCGATCAGCCGCTTCCTGTACTTTTATTTGAGTCGTAAACCAGATGGTAACGTGAAGAAATTCATCGACTGGGTAATTTCGGCCTCTGGTCAAAAAGTCGTCACCGAAGTTGGGTACTATCCGATTCGGAAGAAGTAAAGGGTTGAGTGTCGAATCCGTTTCAACAAACACGCAAACGTCCGGGCGAATGGATCATGGAATGGTCCATTCGCCTCGTCGCATCCGCCTCGATCGTCGTCATCTTTCTGATCCTGCTCTTCGTTATGCGGGAGGCAGCAACGCTCTTCGTCAACACGGCTGATGCGTCAATTGAGGTTTCATCCGCAGGAGACACCTCCGCCGACCTTGCACCAGAGTCGTACAATCCAGAAGCCGAATCAGCGCCGGCCTCAACAGAACCAGATGTGTACAACCCCGAGGCAGTGGATCCCGCGGCATCTCAGCCTACTAATGCTGGTAACTTGGTCGAAGAGTCGGAACCCGTAGACACCATCGCGCAGAAAAGCGTTCTTGCCAAGCTCTCTGGTGATTCCTGGCAACCTGTTGGTGAGGTGCCAAAGTTTGGTGTGCAGCCCCTTTTTATCGGCACGCTCAAGACCACCACGATCGCGATCCTCATCGGCGCGCCACTGGGAATTCTTGCAGCCCTTTACGTGGCGTTCTTTGCCCGGCGTCGCGTGCGGGAAGTTGTCAAACCCGCCATCGAGCTGCTGGCTGGTTTCCCTTCAGTGGTCATCGGCTTCTTCTGCCTGGTGACTGTTGCTTCCTACATTCAGGACATCAGCGGAGCCCCTTACCGACTTAACGCCATCGTTGGCGGCATCGGTCTGGCACTGGCCGTGATCCCGATCGTGTTCTCGATCGCCGAAGATGCATTGAGTGCCGTTCCGAAGTCTCTCCGTGAGGCATCTCTGGCGCTCGGATCCACGGAGTGGCAGACCGCCTACCGCGTGATGCTGCCGGCCGCAGCTCCCGGCGTGTTTGCCGCCGTACTGCTGGGTATCGGACGTGCATTCGGTGAAACGATGATCGCCATCATGGCAACCGGGAACGCCCCCCTGTCGAGCTTCTCTCCGCTGGAACCAGCCCGTACCGTTGCTGCAACCATTGGCAGCGAAATGGGCGAGGTCGTCTGGGGTTCTGAACACTACGGTGTACTGTTCTTCATGGGCGTGCTGCTGTTCGTGTTCTCCTTCGGACTCAACGCTATTACGGAGCTCTACGTCAAGAAGCGTCTCATCAAGAAGTTTCAGGGTCAGTGATGCAGACTTCCTCCTCATCCCTGCCCCTTCCCAAGCGTTTGATCGGCTTCTTTGCCGTTGCCATTGCCATGACGGCTGCCGTTGCTGTGCTTGGCATTATCCTTGGCATGGTCGGGTCATTCGTCTCCAACGGGGGCGGTGGCGTGACATGGACGTTTTTGTCGGAGTTCCCTCGAAACAACAATACTGAAGGGGGCATCTGGCCTGCCTTGGCCGGGACGACGCTCCTCGTGCTGCTGATGACGATCCTAGGTGTGCCGGTCGGCACAGCGACGGCGATCTACCTCACGGAGTTCGCCAAGCAGGACTCGTGGTTTGCACGATCCGTGCGGTTTGCCGTCAACACCCTGGCCGGCGTCCCGTCGATCGTCTTTGGACTCTTCGGCGTGGGATTCTTTATTCAGTTCATGGGCAATGGCATCGACGGCTGGCTGGGAACATCATCATTCGGTGATGGATCGCTGCTGTGGTCATCAGCAACTCTGGCCGTGCTGACGCTGCCAGTGGTGATCGTGGCTGTCGAAGAAGCTCTGCGAGCCGTACCACGCGACCTGCGCGAGGCCTCCCTGGCCCTCGGCGCGACGCGCTGGCAGACTATCACCAAGGTTGTGATCCCGAATGCTGTGACTGGCATCCTGACGGGTTCTATCCTTGCCGTCGGGCGTGGTGCTGGCGAGGTTGCAGCGATCCTCTTCGTCGGCGTCACGTACAGCTCGGAGTCCATACCGTCAGCTGTCACCGAAAAGTTCATGCACCTGGGATATCACCTCTTCGTGCTTTCAACGCAGTCCCCAGATGTCGACCTGACGCTGCCGCTGCAATATGCTACCACCCTAGTTCTGCTGGGATTGACCTTTCTGCTGAATCTTACGGCCATTCTCATTCGCTCCCGACTGCGGAAGCGATAAGGAGCCCCCTACCCATGGCAAAAGACCTACCACTCAAGATCGAGGCCCACGACTTCAGCTTCTATTACGGGGCGAAGCAGGCACTGCACAATATCACGCTGGGGATTCCCGAGCGCCGGGTCACGGCCTTTATCGGCCCGTCAGGCTGCGGCAAGTCAACTTTTCTGCGTTCGATCAACCGTATGAATGACCTCATCGACGGAACGCGGACGGATGGACACATGGTGGTTGACGGCATGGATGTGTACTCTCGGGACGTTGACGTCGTCACGCTTCGTCGTCGTATCGGCATGGTCTTTCAGAAGTCGATCCCTTTCCCGAAGTCGATCTACGAGAACATTACGTACGGACTGACGCTCAACGACCGGCCGACAAAATCAGATCTCGATTCGATCGTCGAATCGTGCCTGCGCAGAGCTGCTCTCTGGGATGAAGTCAAAGACCGTTTGCATCACTCGGCATTGGGTCTTTCGGGTGGTCAGCAGCAGCGACTGTGCATCGCCCGTGCTGTTGCCATCAACCCGGACATTCTTCTGATGGATGAACCGTGTTCGGCGCTCGACCCGATCTCGACCGGAAAGGTCGAGGAGCTGATCACGGAATTGAAGGACACCTACACGATTGTACTTGTGACGCACAACATGCAGCAGGCCGCGCGCGTGTCTGATTTGACCGGCTTCTTCCT
>CAYMTW010000034.1:0-21322 GCA_964393485.1 uncultured Melioribacter sp.
AAACAACCGGCACCGACGTCCTGGTCTCGGCAATGGTCGCCCCCGGCTTTGCCTTTGACGATTTCGAACTCGGCACTCGCGAGCAACTGCTAGAGTTGTTTCCGCAGCATGAAGAGATTGTTAAGAGAATGACCAATGACCAATGACCAATGATGAAATGATCGATCGGAAAGGGCTGAAGGCCCGCTCCATACCAGCCTAGGCCGTAGGCCTAGGTATGCGTTGAGCGATCACACCATGTTTCGATCGTTGGCATTACGCATTGACCATTGCGTGCCCACGTTTTCCCACGTTTTCCCACGTTTTCCCACGGCTGAAGCCGTGGGGTATTGTGCGGACACAATCACGCCTTGATTCCTGCTTGCGCAGGAATGACGTTCTGGATTCCTGCTTGCGCAGGAATGACGTTCGCCCCACACCTGTCCTACCGGCAACACTCCGGCAACACCCACGATGAAGCACGCAGGTCGATGCGTCGCACATGGACATCTACGCGGCGGACAGCGTCGAGGTCGTAGTAGTCGTCATCATCGCCCACATAGCCGCGGACGCGCGGGTTAACGGTCATGTCCACCTTGCGGCCTTCGGCAAGGACGATGATACGTGCAGAGCGGACGCGCTGGAGGTATTCGTCGGGGGTCGTGGCATCGGTTGGGAGGACCACTAGCCCCTTAGCACGAAGGGCCGCGAATAGGGAATCAGTTGCAAGCCTCTCTTCCACTGCCGTGTAGCCAAAGTAGGCGCGCAGCTTTGATAGCGTATCGTTGTCGGTGCCGACCAGAGAAGCACCTGGACGGATGCCAACGGCGACTGGAATGCCGAAGGACTGGCCAACGCTGTCGTATGAGGCCGCGATGTAGCGCACGCTTGTGTCGGAGATGAAACGTCCGGCCATGATGGGGCGCACATCTGAGTATGCCATCATCGACACGATCACCTTGGCGTTGGGATCGTCGGCGTGGTCGTGCCAGAAGCGCTTGAGCATCTCTGACGTGCGCTCCACAAGGTTATCGATGTTGTCATCGATGATCTGTGCTTTCTTGCGGTACTCAGCCCGACGTCGGACAAGGCGATCTGAAACATCGCCTGGAGCGCGGCTTCCCCAGTACTTGTTGCGCCAGTTCAGTTCGATCCACGACGCATCTTCGAGATCGCCTTTACGAAGGCGACCAAGATGACGTTCATAACCCACGGAGTTGTTGACCTCCCAAAATCCGGTCTGAAAGTATGGCACATTGCGCACGCTATCCGACGTGGCGAAGATCTGCATGCAGGGGGCTCCCGCTTCCATAACGGGGAACACGATCACCGTGTCGTGGATGACGGTGTCGCGCTGCGGACGGCGCACGGTCAATGACCCCGATGACGTGAGCACAGACGGCACCTGAACATCAGCGGCCGGGATGTAGGTGGTGTCGTAATGAAACGAGGTGTCGTTGTAGAACTCCGTGCGCTGACGGACGATCGTTCGCATCGGCGGAAGGGAGTCCACCATCACGATGGTATCCCGTCCAATACGTAGCCGTCCATCAGTTGTGGCTTCAACGAACTCTCGACGTTTGGTTGATGGAATGAATTCCTGACCGGTCTTGAGCGTATCGTAGAGTCGTACGATCCGTCGCACGGAGATCGCTGCATCCTGCACAGTGGTATCGTAGGTAACAATGCGCTGACGAGGACTCACTTTGCGGATGCGATCCGAGATCAAGCGCTGTGCGTAGGACGTAATGATCGGTTCGCGTTCCCTACACGGACGTTGCGCATAGAGTGAGCCTCCGCGCGTACCAATGGTCACACGATCTCCGTCGATGAGCGAGTCGTTCGGGGTGATCACGTATTCTAGGTCCGCGCTATCGCCCTGAAGAGAGAGCTTCTGCCGAGTGCCGGAGATGGTCGTGCTCAACCTCGCATAATGAACCATTGGCAGTCCCGTGGATCCATCGATGATCGAAACCACGTATCGAATGCTTCCTCGTGTGATCACCGGCGCAGGGGGCGTTGTGTCTGGAACCTCACACATCATCTGCGTTGTCAGCCTATACAGGTCAAGTCCGCCAGCCCCTTCCTTGAGTGCAGTCTCAGAGTCACGCACGGCAAATCGATCAGATGAGAACACCAGCACCTGGGAGGTTGCATTCGTGTGTGGAAACGGAACGAATGGAAACATCTCCCGCGCCTCGCTATTCACCGCGTCAGGACCTGTTGAGAGGGGGCGCACAGACGTGACCTTCACCACGCGACGGGCAGGATCGATCACGATCGATGCATCGTAGATGTCGTAGCTGCCACTTCGGTTGGAAGCAAACAGCAGGTGTGGAGTGCCATCAATACAGTACAGGAAAGGCGAGTACTCATTTGATGGGGTATTGACCGAGTCCATTGACTGGATGCCACGAAAGTTCTGCGGTGCAGACCAGCGCTCGGAGCCTACCGCACGGAAGCTATACCACAGATCAGCATTGCCGCGGATAATACGTCCATCCTTGAGTTGATGCTCCACACCATCATACGGTGCAGAGAATCCATCTGTACTCATGCGATCGGAGCTGAACACCATCACTTCTAAGTTCTTCAGCACCGAGATCGCAGGCTGTGCGTCCCATGCTGAGCTGTTAAGCTCCTCGATATTGCGTGTTTCGCCCCCATTGCGTCGTTCAAAGATGTCGCTGCCACCAACCACAGCGCCGGACGTCTTGAGGATCTTCGCAAGGTCCTTCTGCACAGCCGCCGAGATGGCGAAGACCGTCGTGTGGTTGTTTGAAGCCACGGTACCGGTGTTTCGCGCCAGGGCAGAGGGCATCTCGTGGTAAGGGGCTCCCATGGTGCGCAGTGAATCGTCGGACGTCACGCGTGGCAGAGGTACACGATAAACCGTTTCGCGTCCAGATACATTCGAAGTGAACATCAGGAACGAGTCCTGCTGTGTCCCCTCGTAACCAGCAGCAAACTCATCACCTCGGCTATTCACCGCACGACCGAAGGCACCGTTTGGACGTTTGGAAGGTCCGGAACGGGAAACATCCGATGCCGATTCACAGCCGATGCACAGGGCGAGGGCAAGAATGATGGCCCAATGGTTACGGCAGACAGTTTTCACAACCATAGCTCTCGGCAAACTTTATCGTCATCCGTTGGATAAATGGCGGCATGGTGCCGCGCTGAATATTCGTTACCACGACAATGAATGACATGCCATTAACGGCACGGTAGTAGAACCAGTCACCTAGGCGCATCGCCAGTGTGTAATAGCCGATGTCGGCCGTCAGCGGCTGCTTGATTGGTGGCAGAAGATTGCCTTTACTGTCCGTTGGCCAGTTTGCTGGATAGGACCACACCGTCGGCCGACCGTTATCGGTCACATCGATGGTGTAATCGGTCTGCGGGCTCAGCGTGTCTGTTCCGTATGGGACAGCTTTTGCTTCGAGTGTAGCGCAGATGCTCTTCCCGGGATCTGGCGTTGCGGATGCATAGAACGTCTGGATCTCGGTAACGACCACCCTCGCATCATCGGTGCGGAGTGATGGATTGGGCGGAAGACGGAAGAGCGATCCTCGTACACGGATCATGGCCACCGTGTCGAGCTGCGAGATGATGATCGTATCAACAATGATGTCTCCGGCAAGCAGGCTATTGGACGGAGAACGGAACGTATAGTTCGCGATCAGCCCCCTGAGAGGGTAGTTCGTCTGTGAGAAACTCCACGGACCTTTGAGAAACCGGTCATCATTGGGCAGATCTCCCGACGAGGCCGTCGATGCCGGAAACTTGAACGTTGCAATGTTGAATGACGGCGCCGGCGAGGCACCAACGAACTGACTGTTGAATTCCGCTATTGTGGCTTCACGAACGATGGGCGTTGTTTTGGGATCGACCGGAACCGGTTCGAAGCAGCAGCAACCGGACAGCAATGCCGAGATGCCAATAACGGCGATGGTTATTGGTGTGCGCATCAGTACATCACTCCGAATCGTATCTGAAAGGACTCCAGGCGCCGCACGTCGGGCACGTTGGTAAAGCCGAGCAGGTTCAGGCCGTCTCCGACGGCGATGTTGCGGTAACCGACGTCGATCTCGAGGTCGAGAAAAGGGGCAATGGGGATGTTGATGCCAACGCCCAGCCCAAAGCTCACGGGCATCGACCAGTCAACATCAAGTGAACCATTGGCCTTAGCATTCTGAAGAGAGACCGTGCACTCTGAGCACTGCACACCGCCCAGCGAGAGCGACGCAGCCCCGGTTGTCATTGCATCAAGAGCCATACCAACCTCGCCGTACACATAGGGCTTGATGCAGCCGAACACCGCCTTGAACCAGGAGTCGTTGGCACGTAAACGTCGGAGCTCCTCCTCGGAGGGTGTTGGCTTCTGCTCGCCAATGGATGCGTCGATGTATACATATGGACGCTCCTTGTGTTTGAGTGCTTCGGACTGCTTCAGCGGCATAAAGTAATAGCGTCCCGTCAGCAGTGCCAGGGGGCGCGCTGTTTCGGAAAGATCATTGAGCGTGGTCAGCGTTGGGGTGATATCGCCAGCGTTCACCGTTGGCAGGCCTGACGAAAACGTCATGCCCAGCATCCAGCGCATATCCTCGCCAAAACGATATCCAGCAATGACGTCTCCTCCGTAGGCAACCTTCCCCGCCTGAAGCATCGTGTTGCCATCCGTGTACATTGAGGCGCGTCCCACGCCTGACATCGTAAAGCGTGTGTAGTCGCGGTCGTAACACTGCAGCTTGATTCCCAGAGCCATACTCACGGAGAATGGCTCGCAATCGCAGTCCTTCTTTGGTGCATCGGATCGTTCAACGGGGAGCTCACGAATCGTTGGGATGTTTTTCGTGACGTGGTAACTCTCCACGAGATTGATGCCGCGATGTTCACCTGTTTTGATGTCTGGAAAGATGGTTGGGATGAGTTCGATGTCGCGAAGGGGAATGGCAATACGCGTGTCTGAGAGCGTCGAATCGAACTTGTCACGATAGGCCCATACCGTATCGAGCGGATTACCCGATGTATCCACCATGATGAGCACATGCGACACCACACCGCGCAAGGTGCGTCCATCGCGATTGGCGGCTGTCGAGGCCAGTTGAATATATCGGTGAGCGGCCTCGGGCTTGATACGCACCGCATCTTCGAAGGGCGATGTGTCGGGCTTGGTATCGACCGATGCACAGCCAACGGCCAGCAAAGCACCGAGTGTGAGAAGAGCAAGAGGTCTGATCATTTCCGGCCCCCTCCCAACGGCATGCTCAGATGGAGCATCCCCGACAGACCACTCAAGTGCGGCCTGTCAAGATCGCGCAGCATGTTGAATGCGGTGTATCGAAGCGACGCAGTGATGAACCAGTCGCAGCAGGGGTTGTCGTAGAGGAAGAGGTAGCCGAGCTCGAGCGTGCCCGGCATACCCACGACCGAAGCATCATCTTCTCCAGTGATCACCGAGAGTCCGGCACCGACACTTGCATACAGCGGAAACTTGGTCGAGCTCCACGGAAACCACCGCACGTTGGCCTGCAGGGTCACGGCATTAGGGTGGGATGGTGTAAGCGCCGAGAGCGTGTCCTTCGGTGCATACCGACCATAGTTCAGCGTCAGCACCGGCCAGACATCACAGAAGCGATGAATGCCATACTGCAGTTCGCCGTGGATTCCCATTTCCGACTCATCGACGTACTTCGTCATAGGAACGGCAGCGCCAACACCGGCACCAAGAAACGTCTGGCAGGGGGCCTGCACTGCAGCTATCAAAGCGACAACCATTACCAAGCCGAGTCGCTGTATTCGTACACAGATCATCAAATCGTTCAAAAATGATACTGGAACCGTACTACCACCAATAGACCATCATGTTGACGGAAGATACAGGAATTGATTTCTTTATCATGTCAGGGATGCAGTTTCTCCCTATTATCGACCTTAGTATCTGAGATGGTACCGCGTTCCTGTACTACCTGACGGAGGAATCCGATGAAGCTTGGTGTTCTTTCCGAAACCGGACATCGTGAGCGTCGCGTTTCGATTGTCCCGGCAGTGGTGGCAAAGCTTATCGCAGCCGGCCACAGCGTCAACATCGAACAGGGCTGCGGCTTGCGTGCGGGGTTCGACGATGAGATGTACCGCGCCCAGGGAGCAAGCATTCTGACGCGGACCGAAGTTGTGGCCCAGAGTGAATGTCTTCTTCGCGTAGCCGTGCCTGCAGCCGCAGAGATCGACGAGTTACAGCCGGGACAAACGCTTGTCTCGTATATCTACCCGAAGCGGCATGCGGACGTGCTCACATCACTTGCTGCAAAGGATGTGCACGTCTTTGCCATGGACGCTCTTCCGCGCACAACGCGCGCGCAGACGATGGATGTGCTTTCATCGCAGAACAATCTTGCCGGCTACAAAGCCGTGGTGATCGGCGCCGCAGAGCTCGGACGGATCTTTCCGCTGATGATGACAGCTGCCGGTACGGTACCTCCGGCTAAGGTGCTGATCTTTGGGGCCGGAGTTGCCGGCCTGCAGGCCATTGCCACGGCGCGACGTCTGGGCGCTCAGGTCGAGGTCACCGACGTCCGACCCGAAACCAAGGAGCAGGTCGAATCACTCGGCGCCAGGTTCATTACCGTGGAAGGTCTCGAACAGGTGAATGTGCAAGGGGGCTATGTGGCTGCCATTGGCGCCGACGTGCTCGAACGCCAGAAAGCAGCTGTCGAGAAGTCACTACTTAATGCCGACCTCGTCATCTGCACTGCACTGGTCACTGGCGGCAAGGCTCCTACGCTCATCACCACTGACCAGGTCTCTCGTATGAAGCGCGGAGCGGTCATCATCGATATGGCTGCCGAGGCAGGCGGTAACTGCGAGCTGACCACGGCAGACGAGCGCATAGAGTATGGCGGTGTAGTAGTGCTGGGTCCGACGGACCTTGCTTCTTCAGCCGCACAGAACGCCTCAGAGCTCTATGCCAAGAACGTTGTGGCTTTTCTTACTCACGTGGCAAAGCCCGACGGCTTTGTATTCGACATGGCCGACGAGATTACGTCATCAACGCTTGTGGTACATAACGGACAGGTGAGAACATGATCATCGATGAATCAACACTTTCACTCATCTACCTCGTGATCCTCATGGTCTTCCTGGGCGTAGAGCTCATCGGACACGTTCCCTCGGTGCTCCACACTCCCCTTATGTCGGGCGCGAATGCCATTCACGGCGTGGTCATCATCGGCTCTATCATTGTCATGGGTATCGCCGACGATACACTGTCAATGGTCCTCGGCTTCGTGGCCGTCGTCCTCGGCACGCTCAATGTGGTAGGGGGCTTTGTGGTTACCAATCGCATGCTCGAGATGTTTCGGAGGAAGCCATGATCGACGGACTTCTCCCTATCCTCTACCTGATCGCCTCGGTCACCTTCATTCTCGGCATCAAGATGCTCGGCTCGCCCAAGACGGCGCGTGTCGGCAACCTTGTCGCCGCTGCAGGCATGGTCATCTCCATCGTTGGTACAATTGTCCTGTACCGCCATAACGGGCAGCCCCTTCACAACATCACGTGGATCCTTGCCGCACTGGGCTTGGGGACGGCCATCGGCTGGGTCATGGCTGTGCGCGTGAAGATGACGGCTATGCCGCAGATGGTTTCGTTCTTCAACGGTATGGGCGGAGCTTGCGCCGCACTGATCTCCATTCTCGAGTACAAGGCCGCCACGGCAGGGGGCTTGGCAATGTCGACCGGACACAGCCTGGCTACCATGGCCGGACTCATCATCGGTGCGGTGTCGTTCTCTGGCTCCATCATTGCGTACCTGAAGCTCGAAGACCGTCTTGGCGATATCCGCTTCGGTGCACAGCAGCTCGTGAACAACGGGCTGCTAGTTGCCACCATCGCCGTTGGGGCTGCCATGGTGCTTGGCTCCATGTCAGGCATCAGCACGCTATACATCCTTACAGCTATGGCCCTGGCCTTCGGCATTCTCTTTGTTTTGCCTATCGGCGGCGCTGACATGCCGGTGGTAATATCACTCCTAAACTCATTTACGGGTGTAGCCGCTGCTTGTGGTGGCTTTCTCTATGACAACATGGTGATGCTCATCGGCGGCATCCTTGTGGGATCTGCCGGCACCATCCTCACCGTGGTGATGTGCAACTCCATGAATCGCTCGCTCCTGAACGTCCTCATCGGCAACTTCGGCGGTTCATCTGCAGCAGGCTCAGGGGGCGAATCCGGTGGCTCCTACCGCGAGGTCTCTGCTGCCGATGCCGCCGTAATGATGGCCTACGCCAAGCAGGTCGTCATCGTCCCGGGATATGGTCTTGCTGTAGCCCAGGCCCAGCACGTCTGTCATCAACTGGAACATGAGCTCGAGGGTAAGGGTGTGACGGTGAAGTACGCCATCCATCCCGTAGCCGGACGCATGCCCGGACATATGAACGTACTACTTGCCGAGGCGGATGTTGCCTACGACAAGTTGGTGGAGATGGAAGAGATTAACTCCGAGTTCCCCACCACCGACGTTGTGCTTGTCGTCGGTGCTAACGACGTCGTTAACCCCGCCGCAAAGACTGATCCAACTTCGCCCATCTACGGCATGCCCATCCTCGATGCCGAGCTCTCACGTCAGGTCATTATCATGAAGCGCTCCATGAAGGCCGGCTATGCCGGTATCGATAATGAGCTCTTCTATCGTCCCAATGCCGCCATGCTCTTCGGCGATGCAAAAGCATCTCTCAGTGCACTGGTGAATGAGGTGAAGCAGGTTTGAGGTTTCAGGTTTCGGGTTTCAGGTACCAGTCTCACCGTAGGTGTCTCACGGCGCAGCCGTTTCTCACCGTAGGTGTCTCACGAGCGAAGCGAGTGCCTTAAGCCGCATTTGCATCTTCAGACATTATCTGTATGTTTCGTTGAATTACGAAAAATCTTCCCGTAGGTGAGCGCCATGCGCATCCTGATCCAAGCCGCCACGTTCTTCGTTGGCACCCTTCTGTTTGTGAGTTGTTCCATGCAGAACGACGTCACTACGCCTCTTTCTACCCAGTTGCAGGACGGAAAACTCATCGCTGCACCGCCAGGATTCGTAAAGGTTCCGGGCCAGTATGTGATCGTCTTCAAGAAGGACAGAGTAGCTTCAGCTGACGTGAACGGTCAGGCAGACGGACTTGTTCGCAAGCATGGGCTACTGCTGGGTTACGTGTATGAAACTGCGCTTCGTGGCTTCAGTGCCACCGTGCCACCTGGCATACTGAAGAAGCTCATGCAGGAAGACGTGATTGAGCGGATTGAAGAGGATTACTCCATCTCCGTTGGTCCGGTTGCGGAATCAGCAAGTACCAAGGGTGGCACAATCTCCGCCTACACACGCACAGCTCCTCAACAAGTTCCGTGGGGTATCGGTAAGACAGGATTCGGCACGGTCACGACTGCTACCGGCCGTGCGTGGATTATTGACACCGGCATAGATCCAAATCATCCGGACCTGAATGTTGATCAGGCTGTTAGTATCAACTACGTTACAGGAGCACGACAAAAGTCATCTACATGGCAGGATCAGAACGGTCATGGTACGCACGTGGCCGGAACCATTGCGGCGCGCAACGACGGTTATGACGTTGTCGGTGTAGCCCCCGGTGCCCGCGTTGTGGCCGTGCGTTGCCTTGATGCTCGCGGAAGCGGACAGTATTCATGGATCATTGCCGGTGTAAACTACGTAGCCACGAAGGGGGCTTTGGGCGACGTGTGCAACATGTCGCTTGGTGGTCCGCTCTACGCTGCATTGAATGACGCCGTCAAGGGGGCCGCTGCGAAGAAAATCAAGTTTGCGATTGCTGCCGGTAACGAATCGAAGGATTGTACGCAGTCTTCGCCGGCAAGCACAGACGATCCATATGTGTGGACCGTATCGGCCCATAATAGCGTTGATGCCTGGGCTTCCTTCAGCAACTATGGTCTTCCTGTAGACGTCTGCGCACCGGGGGTGAACATCACATCCACTAAGATGGGTGGCGGACTCACCACGATGAGCGGTACATCCATGGCGGCGCCTCACGTTGCTGGCATTCTGCTGCTCGGCCCACTCGGCATTCGTGGCACCGTCAGCGGCGATCCCGATTTCCAGTTCATCGGTAAATCAGACCCTCTGGCGAAGATCGGGCTGTAGGCGCTGCGCGCGGGTATCGGGTATCGGGTTTCAGGTTTCAGGTGTGGGGTGTCACCTGTCACTCGTCACTTTCCTGACAAACCTCTTCGTCCCTCTCGTTATGAGCACGATGTAGTGACCTGGGGGGACAGACGTCGCATCCATGGCAAGGGGCTGACCAAGTACGTCAAACATCTCGATGCGATCATCCGGGAGAAGATTCTTGATCGACAGAGCACCGCGAATGGGGTTCGGGGCGACGATCGGTTCTGTATCAACGGTCTCTTCGGTTGATGTGACTTGACGGGGTCCGACGTAGATGATGAACCAGCTGTCGGGACCCGAGCGGACAACTGTTGGGTCGCCGCCATTGATGCCGATGTCGATGTAGGGGGACCATTGTGCCCCGTTCTTGGATTCCGCATACCAGAGGCGTTGGCCGCTTCCATAAAAACGTAGCGTTGAATCATCGGCAAGCACGAAGTTGCCCGTCCAGTTATGCTGGGCATCGGACGTGTAGTTTGGCACCGGATTGAACAGCAGCCCGTCCGACGAGACTGCATGGTGAGCCCCCTCTTGAGGGGCTCCGCGCGGAGAGCTGTAGTGCCACAGCCCACGGAAGCGGATCACGGCTGGGTCGATCACGGGGCGGTCGGCTACATCATAGCGTGCGCCGGGCTCGAAGGTGTAGGTGATACCATCATTGCTGATTGCGCTATACGTGTTCACGATGGACGTCAAGCCGCCCATCGGCATGCCATCGCTGGAGCTGAAGTAGAGCCGCAGACGTCCATCAGTGACGGCCAGCGTCGGATCAAACGGACGCTGGTATCCGGCTGGAAAGTTCTCGACGACGATCGGTGTTGGCTCGGTCCACGTGCGCCCCGCGTCGTACGAATACTTTACGGCTACGCGATCCCAAGTCGGTGCGGTTCGCGGTTCGCGAAACCACTGGAAGGCGCAGACCATCGTGTCTCCTTTCCAGCGCACCGCTGACGGCACCCCGGAGGAATCCTGAAACAGCGTCCACGAGCCGAAGTTGCTCCCGTCGCTTGACCACGCGATGCGCAGTCCGCTCTGCCAGGGCCCACCGTTGGGTTGTGCGGTAAGTCGGCCCCCTGACAGCCAAAGCAGCAGGACCGATACAAGGATGGAGAGCTTCGTCATCAGGTGTCGGAAGTACGAGAAGAGGACGAATGCCGAAACAGTTGTAGTTCCACTACCACACACTAACCGCTGCAGCATGGTCTGCAACGACTATGATGTACACACCCGGTGTAAGGTGCGAACCATCAAGACGAACATGCTCGGGCGACGACTCAGCCGGCGTGAGCATCTGCTCGGAGCCGACGAGGTCATAGCAGTGAACCTGGACAGGACCGGTGACTGAGGCCACGCCGCAAAGATCAATGTCGATGTAGCGTCCAGAGAGGGAAACCAATGTATGGTTCGTCTCGTTCACTTCAACACCTGTCGCGGCTTGCTTGGCCTTGCCGGAGTTCGGTTCGATGCGGAGCGATGAAATGTCAACCGCATCAAAATCTCGTCCTTTGATCTGACGTAGCGTAAACAGATCGTCCATGTCCCACCGTTCGTCGGGCACGCCGGACATGTACCATGCTGATCCGTTGTCGGCCAGGATCATGCCGTACGTCATCAACGCGCGAGCAATAACCCGAGCCTGCGGCTTGAGTTTGCTGGTATCAAAGGTGCTCTTCAGGCGCATCACCAATCCCATCGGCGGATAGGCTGGGTCCGTGATTGATGACGCATAATGCCGAGCGGGCCAGAGGTAGGCGCGACTCGTCTTCGGAACCGTGAAACGGATCATGTGTCCAATTTCGCCGCCCGCAACTTCCTCATAGCGCACAAGGCCCGGCAGAATCGGCAGTCCGGCTGCATCGGCCGAGGTCCAGGTGTCCGGACGCAGAGTGTTCGAGGTCAGGTCAAACACCGCTCCCGAACCAGCCGTCCAGACGTTGTTCCGATTATACACGTGATACAGCTCATAGAGCTTGCACTCGCTCGTATCCAGCATCAGTACATGACGGTCTCCGGTGCCACTATCGCCCCCTTCAATAAGCGGGGCTTGGGGAATCGGATACCCGACGATGTCACTTTCGTCGGTGTAATCAAACACCACGCTTGAGCGAGGTGTAGAAGAACCCACGATGTTGTATGAAATCCCGATCGGAGCGCCGTTCCAGAGTCCCGATCCGAAGTCATTACGCAGTGAAAGGTCCGCCCCGATCGTGTTCACATAGGCTGATGATCTCGGATGTACCGGGACTTTGTTGATCGGCGTATTCCAGATATTATCCGTAGGGAATACCCGGCAGGCTGATGTCCAGAGCTGGGCGGCAGATGGAACGACCATACCAATCAAAAGGAACGGCAAGAGCAAGCTTCGCATACCTTTTCCGAGTAGATGATTGTCAATATAGCGCATGTATAGTAGCACAACACCTCCATCCTCCGCTAAGCTGTGATTGGATACTTCGAAGCCCCCAGACCGCACTCAAGAAGAATGCAGAAAGGGGGCTTCGCACTGCAGGAGCCGCGGAGTGTGGAGAGGTCACTTCCGCCGATTGATCTCCTTGAGTTTGCCGGAATAGTTCAGCAGATATCCCGTTGATGTGCTGGCGACAAACGCGAGTCCACTACGAAAATTGGATACATTCTCCCACTGGATCCCGCCCAATGGCTTTGCATTTGCTGTGAGAAAGCCCTCAAGACGATCGATTCTCACATGATAGTAACCAAAGGACCCATCGAGATCCCATTGAATCATATCATGATCAAATGGTACGATGGCCTTGTTGGTGGTCGTGATAACTCCGTACTTGTAGTTTTCATTGGATTGAACGATGAATCGATCGTCTGCATGGGGTCCTACGACATCACGGTACATTGGTTCGATGAATACCTTCGATGATGATACTGAAGCGAGACCTTCAAGCGATTGCGTCTCATCCCGGGTAATCACACAGAATTGTGAATTGAGAAAACGGATCGATCGATAGACCAATGGCTGAGTTTCTTTCCCTCGAGTATTCAGGATCCCATAGTGATCTCCGGAGCGAACAATACAATGAGTCCCATTCCACGATGTGTAGTCATCATAGATCGGCTGGGTAAGCTCCTTACCATTCAACCTAACCAAGCCCCATTTGCCGCCTTTCCTGTACCATACGGCACTGTCATTGTTGGTTCTCGGAGAGTTCAGATCGTCATACTTTGGAGCAATTCTTTCAGTGCCAGAACTATCCAACCAACCGTAAAGACGATCTCGCTGAACCTCGGCCAGGCCAAAAGAATCAAACAACGGTGGAGCTTCTGCCGATGGTGAATCCTCTTCCTTCCGACGTCCTCGACGCTTTTTCTTCGAAGGTTGAGCATCCTTCCACACCACATTACTGGCATAGACAAATGCTACACGGTCGTATGTCGGGCTGGCCACCTTTTTGCCATCAATTCTGTAGACGCCTACCTTTCCATCGAGCGCTACCAATGTGAAGTCATCAGACCGCCAGAAGCCGTCGACGGCATCATACTTTGCCGGGACGATGACCTTACCAAGTGAATCGATGGCACCCTCTCGTGCAGGATCTATCGCCTCAGAATAATAGTTCGTTCTGCCCCAACCCTTCTGCACACGTCGCACAGACTGAACGTACGGTCCGATCATCGAGTACACTGGCTCGGCCAGGACCGTGGCATTGGTATCCACCAATCCATAGGCATGACCCTTCAAGACAACAATCTGTCCGATGCTGTCAGGTGTTCCCACCCAGCTATAGGTCGCTAACAGCTTCTTTGTATCCTCAGACTTCTTTGCACAGCCGACGAGTGCAAGGACAATCAGCAGTGGAATCAGTTTCGACATGTGCATTCCCAATAGTGATGTGTGGTCGAGATCCAGTGTGGTTTCTGGTTTCGATGATTGGTGAACCTCGGTAATCGTAGAGTTTATCTCATGTGATAATAGTGGTATTTATTTTGACGGCTCGAATGTGCAGATTGGGCGGATTATTCTACCGTCATAGTGAAGCTCTGGATATGATCGCATGCAAAGGATGGGCGGGAAGAATCGCAGTGCTTTCCGCACTGAGCATTGCTGTTGCGTACGTTGTTTTTAGATACCTCAACCCGACTGACGAGCAGGAATACCTGAATCAGTTTCGCAAGGGGCTGGATACTATCGAGTGCTCCTTAATGGTAGCTGACTACGAGCTAGCCGTCCGCCAGTTTGTAAAGTTGCGCGCCATTCCACTGACGAGTATTCCGCTTATCGACGAGGTCCGTTTCTGGAGATGTCTCAACAAAACAGGCTTTGAGACAGAAGACTTTGAAGTAGCAATTCAGTCGGTAGTTGCCACCCTCGGACTGGACTGGGATGAGCAGGACATGCGAGTGTTTCAGCCATTCATTCCGCTGGCTCATGCCCTTAAGAAGGCAGGGGATACCACAAAGGCCATCGAGTGGTACATACTGGCGTTAGCAAATGTCCCTGAACCATCGCGTGTGGACGTTACCAGCAATTTGGCCGGACTGTATGCCGGCACTGGGAAGTACCACGTAGCACTCGCCTACTGTGACGAGTCGAAGCTATTGAATCGACTTCGAGGTGTCACCGATCCTGTATCCGTAGCATGGATGCACATGTTGAGAGCTCGTTCCTACGGCGGGCTTCGGATGTACGGTCGTGCGGAGAATCAGCTTGACTCAGCTCTCACAATCCTTGCGAATCAAAAGCGTGACAGAGAAGCATATTCACAGAAAGATGTTCGTATCTCCCTCTATCGCAGCCTGTGGCGGGACTCTCTGGCCCTTCGTCGCATGGGCGCATCATGGCAAAGGATAGAACGGGAGTTTCACAGGCTCCATCGACGTGATTCTATGGAGCTTGAGGCCTTGGGTGTGTCACGGGTGCGGAGACACTACAAACATGTTCTTCGTCGACTCATTCCACGGTACCTATCAGACTCCTATCACAGGGTCCCCGAACATCTCGACTCTGCGATGATTACATCAATAATTATTGATGGTCGTGGATGGAAATGGGTTGGAACGCTTCGGGGCTTATACATCGACATTGGCGGTACCCTCGTGCCAGTTGAAACAATGCCCTATCTAGACTCACATCGGCCTGTGCGTTCGCTCGCAGCAAACGAGCAAGTCCTTCAAATCGGTAGGTACGACGGTACCACGGATACACTTTCTTGGGCTAACCTCATTGGGCGAGCCCCCTCACAGAAGAACAACCTGCTTCCTTCGGTTACATTCTCATGGATACCCTGGATTGGGTCAGTCCCATCGGGCATCGTAGGCGTTCAGGATACATCTAAGCTATTGTACTTCTTCGGCGATCGCTATGGTTATGGGACTTTGAGGCACGGACCTCAAGAACTCGCTCCGATGCGGATTGGTGGCAGGATCTGGAAAGGTGTTGTTTCGTGCGGGTATAGACTGAGCACTGACACGATACTTGTTGGTACCGACCACGGATTATGGATATTCACTCCGTCCAGCAGCCAGATACGCAGGGTCGTACTAGCCCCGGACTACCTTAACAAAGC
Organism: uncultured Melioribacter sp.; assembly: GCA_964393485.1. GTDB lineage: Bacteria > Bacteroidota > Ignavibacteria > Kapaibacteriales > Kapaibacteriaceae > UBA10438. The sequence goes on from CAYMTW010000034.1 coordinate 15,700, forward strand.
TGAGATTACGTCGATTGGCGTACTTACAAACTCGTCGATTCGGGTAACGATTCCCTTCTTCAACCCAGTGGTGTTCGACAGCCTCACGATCACACCAGGTCTACTAGTTAGAGGACGCCCTGAGGAGGAACCCTACCAATATGAGAGTTCTCTTACCGCGGCAAATCCGATTGTGACATATCTACATGGAATCAATTCTTCGAAATCTCGTACTCTGGTCAATCTGCCGGCACCATTGTATTCAATACCGCTACCGGAGTATCGCGTATGGGCATGGGGCAATGTCACATACCTCCATGATGTACTAGAAAAGTCATTTACGATCCATACGATCCCTCCGGTAATCCCGACCGATACTGCGTTATCTCTTGCCTCCTTTGGCATTTCCAACAACATCATTGGCGTGATCAGTCCTCGTGGTCTGCTTGTTGCGTCAGTCTCGAAAACGAACCGAGGTCCCGGACAGCGCACTGTATGCTATCGGACGCCGACAATGACCCATTTCAAGGTTGCATCTGAAGGCGCTGCGTTCGAATTACGAGATGCGTACAGGGACCTCGAAGTAATCTGTGGACGCCCCTTCTCCTGGGGCACAACATCGATTCGGCAGTCATTCTCACTTCCGTGGTCAGGTCAGCATGTTGCCTCGCGTACAAACCGCATTGAGTATATCCGAAACATACCGGTTGGAGAACATCATCTTAACATCCGTAGCGATGATCGACACGAACCGATTCAGATGGTAATCACTGTGACTCCTAGTATAATGGAGACTGCTTGGTTCAGAGCTGGGGTTGTCATTCTCTTCTTCGGTCTTCTTACCGGTTCGATCCGCTATGTACTCCTCACACAACAACATCGAAGAGACGCACAGCAACGTCTTCGTAACGCCGAGCGTCTTCAAATAGGTCAGGATGTTCACGATGCTGTCGGTGCCGATCTCGTTCGGATCAGTATTGTCGCACGAGCTGATCCTTCACCAAGTAACAACAGAGAGATCTCGCGTTTGTGTCTCGAAGCCAGCAGAACGCTCCGTGATATCATCTGGTCTGTCAGCGATTCGCATACGCTCGACGCTGTTCTTGCTATCACAGTCGAACGGGTTCGTGCAATGAGCGAAGAAGCCGGCATGGGGCTTGTCGTTCACATTCCAACCGAAATCCCGTCACGGATTTTAACCCCTCAGGCATCACGAGACACTGTTCTTATCGTCACCGAGTCAATGACCAATGTCATTAAGCATTCCCGAGCACGGACGATCCGGTATGAGGTTGCGTACGATGAGCATCAGCTTACATTGACACTCATTGATGATGGTATTGGCTATGACGTTGAACGTGTCTCTGTAGGGGTTGGCATCAAGAGTATACGGCGCCGCGCTGAGCGCTCCGGTCTCGGCCTTTATATGCAATCGGCGCGCAATGATGGGACACGCGTAATCATCACAATACCATTGGATATCACATGATCCGAGTAGCCATCGTTGAAGATCATCTCGATGAGCTTGCTGGCTTTATGCAGGACCTTGCAACGCAGGACGACATCACCGTTGTGGCAATGGCATCAACTGCGCAGGCGGCACGCTCTGAAATCGCACCGGCAAATCCCGATGTCGTGATCGTCGACCTGGTTCTGCCCGACACTACCGGTGCTGCCCTCATCGTTGAGTTGCGTAAGTCGCTACCGAATGCCAGCTTCCTGGTCCTAAGCGCCTATGAGGACTACGACCGTATCTATGGTGCCCTTCTTGCTGGGGCTGTTGGATACCTTGGAAAAGTGTATCTCGATGGTGGTCTGGCAAAGGCTGTGCGCGAAGTATATGCAGGTGGCTCACCAATGAGCAGCCCCATCGCACGCAAACTCATCCAGGCGTTTCACCTTGTCAAGGTCCCCTCGATGAAAGTCGGCAAGCTCACCCCTCGTGAGCAAGAAGTCCTGCACATCCTGGCAACCGGTCGCAGCTATCAGGAGATCGCCGAAGCACTCTTTATCAGCGTAGAAACGGTGCGGACACACATCCGGAACATCTACAGAAAGCTGCAAGTACACTCGTGGACGGAGTTGAACAGCAGTGATGTGTATGATCCGTCGGAATAAGATTTCTGTGGAGTAGTAAATACCACGAATACCACACGACCATTATGAACTGTAGATACTATCCTTGAAAGGATTATCGGGGACTCAAGGATACTCCTTGAATCATTCACCACACAAATCAGAGGCATCACGTAATGGCAAATGACGTGCAGCTCGACTTTGCAACAATGGCGCTGAAGGGTCAGCGTTATGACGAGGCTGAGAAGATTTACATGAATCTCGCTACACAGTCTTCTTCAGCAGAAGCATGGATCGGCTTAGGTGTCACAAAGTTGTATCAGCTTGCTAATGGTCGTACGGTCGATGAATCACTATTCTGCTTCGAAAAGGCATTTGCCATTGACAAAGACAAGAAGCATGACATTGATGACCAGTTAATGTTTCACTCGCAGATTGTAATCCAGGCCTATGCAAAGGTTGTAGAGGTAGCGGTAGCTAAACACAGCGAGGAACAAAAGAAGGCTAAGTGGGCCATCGCACTAACGGCTGCCTCAATGGTAGTCGGATCGAAGAGTAGTAGTGCTTACGGGACACTTGCATCGCTCGGCGCGACTGGAGCCGGGGTGGGCGTTGCCGTTGGTGCATTTTCGAATATGAACGACCTTAAACAGATTGTTTCAATGGTCCTATCGAAATCCGATGAGATTCGCGCAGGTGTCATCAAGAGCGTGGATACCAGTCGTGATGAATACAAAACGTTCGAACTGTTTATTCAAGACATCATCTCAAATCTCCAAGCAGTATTGAACCCACCTAAGGCGGACAACATCGCAACGAGTGCAATCAAATCCATGACAGTGAAGGGCATGATGAGTCACTATGATACTGAGGCGCCGGACTCATTTAGAAACAACAAGTTCACCAATCCCGCTAAGATGATGAAGAGCATAGGTGGGCTATTCAAGGGGAAAAAGACCTGAGGCCCATCTCGATTGATAACTCTTAGAGTCTGCATCCCATCGAACGCAGACGGGCGCAACTTCTTTGCAGGCGTCACGAAGAGTATATTCATCCCATGGGAAAACTCTTTGCCGCACCTGTTTGTCTACTCCTCGTCACCGGCTTTGTCTGCGCCCAGACCTACCTCCCTGGCCAGGTGTACTTCGGTGCAAACAGTTACATCGAGTATCTGGCAGGAGACAGCCCCCTGATCATCTCGGTGCCGCATGGTGGAGACCTCGAACCAACAGATATTCCGGATCGTGATTGCGAAGGATGCTCCTATCTGCGTGATTCTTTTACCCAGGAGTTAGCCCGCGAGATCCGCGACTTCTCCATCCAGCGTACAGGCTGCTATCCGCATGTGATCATCAACCGGCTGCACCGCAAGAAGCTCGACATGAACCGAGAGCTACTTGAGGCCACCGACAGTATGGCCTCGTTGGAAGTCTATTGGAAGAACTATCAGGACTTTATCACCGCAGCCAAGGACAGCGTTGTAAAGGTATTTGGCAAGGGGCTCTTCATCGACCTGCATGGACATGGGCACACCAAGCAGCGCATTGAATACGGCTATCTACTCTATGGATCACAGTTGCGTGAAAGTGACTCTGTGATGAACACGCCGGCGCGCGTTCGGGTAAGCTCCATTAGGAATCTTGCTGCCAGCAACCTCGGAGATCTGCCTCATGCTGATCTCATTCGCGGAGGACTCGCACTGGGTACGCTCTTTGCCGATAGGGGCTTCCCGGGCGTACCGTCACGTCAGGATCCGTTTCCCCTGGCCGACGATCCGTACTTCAACGGCGGGTACAACACGCTTCAGCATGGGTCGAGTCCCGGCGGTACGATCGATGCCGTTCAGATGGAGTTGTACTCGGCCATACGCTTCAACACGAACCAGCGCAGGGCCTTTGCTGATAGCTTTGTACGCGTCACACGGAGTTATCTCGAAGCCCATTACTTCCCGGGGTACAGCAGCCAGACGTGCCAGGTACCAAACAGTGTTCGTGATGAACGTGACGATGTTTCGATCTATCCTAATCCGGTGGTGGACGAGCTCATTGTTCGTAGTAATGAACACGGTAACGCAGCATGGCGGGTCACAATCACCGACATAATGGGCTATCACTACATCGATCAAACCGTTCCTTTTTTACCGGCAACGCTCAGCACACGAACATTGCCGTCGGGCGCCTACATAATGATGATGTACAATGCCGACAATGGCCTGCTGCGTAGCCTGCCGATGACTGTTGTGCACTGACAAGCCCACCCAGCCCCTTACAACTCCAGCGTATCACCAAATCGCGCTACCACATAGCCGCGTCGGCGGATCTCCTCTGAAGCGACGCTTTCGGGAAGCAGGGCAGGGTTCGTATGGTTAAGGTGGATGAAGATGATCTTCGCACGATCGGCAGCAGGAAGGGAATCAAACCGCGCCATGCTCTCGGCGATGAACGGGTGCGGAATCTCGGCCTTGGTGCGACCAGGAAGCTCGTGTGCATCGTAGAACGTAGCGTCAATGAGCACGTAGTCGCACGTGCGGACATGCTCCACAATGTCTGTGTCCCACTTCTCCCACTTGTCGATGTCGGGAATGAACAGCGCCGTCTTCTTCGGGCCACGGATTCGGTAACCCACGGTTTCTGAGTATTCATCGCGATGCGGAACGCGAAGGGGCGTTACTTCCAATGCACCGATGCGTAACGGTGTGCCATCATGCAGCTCCTGCAGCGCAATATTCTTGCGGGTCACGAGCTGACCCCATGGGCCATTCGATTCGAGGTAGGACTTCATCCGTGGCATGGCGTACACTGGTACTGCCTTCGCATCCATTGCTTCCTTACCTAGATACATTAGCCCCGTGTAGTGTCCGATATGGGCATGAGTGAGAAAGATCGCATCAGGAGTTTCCTTCGCACTATCTCCGGCCATCGACTTCAGCATCTTCATCTGCGACGGCATGTCCGGGGTTGCCTCAAACATTACCGTGCGCTGGTTCAGCCGATCGATCACACCCAGGCACACAACTTTGCGATCAGCGGGCGGATTGAGGAACAGCTTGCGACAGCACTCACGTCGGCAGCCGGCATGGGGCGAGCCACCGTCCTGCAGCGTTCCGAGGACAACGAGTGTGGCGAATGGGTCGTTCGCCTGAGGTACGGGCTCAATAGCGGCTCTGAGCAGAGCCGCAGAAAGCACGACCATGCACAGCAGCAAGCGCTGATGCATCGCACCATCGATCACCTGCGGTACCCAGCCGTGTATGCCCCTTTTCATTTCTTCAAAGTACGCAGTCCGCCCCTTTCCAGTACCCCCCATGACGCCATTGGGCTTGTCCGTATGATCACATCAGGCGTATACTTGACGTGATTCCGACACTAACCAGGAGGTCGTATGAAACCATCACGCATTGTCCTTGCTGTTATCGTGGCCATTTCGCTGGCAGTTGCCGGCGTTAGCCTATATAGCAACAGCACCTGCGCAACGGCATGCGCTCCATGCGAGGCATGTCCGTAACGCAGCGTTGACGTATACGTCAGCAATAAGGCCCCTGAGCATAGCGCTTAGGGGCTTTTTTTGT
>CAYMTW010000035.1:0-9714 GCA_964393485.1 uncultured Melioribacter sp.
GGGACGCTTAGCTCAGTTGGTTAGAGCGTTACGTTGACATCGTAAAGGTCACTAGTTCGAATCTAGTAGCGTCCACCACGACATCTGCCCCCCAAGGGCACAAAGATAGAAAGCCCGTCAGATTGACGGGCTTTTTACATTTCAACAGCAAGCAAGAAGAGAATTACGCACTTACAGAGGTACGGAGTTACAAGTTCGTTCATGCCAGCAGAGGGTCGCAGCATTCTGCAACACTAGCAGTAGCGATAACGGCGATCGTGTTCGAAAAATGAAAAAGGGTCGCAGCACACTGCGACCCTTCTAAAACCTATTCGTGTAATTGCATCTGGGGGTCAAACCCCACACCTCAAACCCCACACCTTCTTAGGCGCTCAGCTCATCCAGCGTCAGCGACTTTGGACGTACGATCGGGGAGGCCATCATGCGGTTGACGACCATCTGTGAGCAGAGACCGATGGCGCGGCTGACGCCGAACATCACGGTGTAGAAGTCGAACTCTGTCATGCCGTAGGCATAGAGGAGCGAGCCGGAGGCGGCATCGACGTTTGGCCATGGATTCTTAGCCTTGCCGTGCTCCTTGAGGATACCCGGAACGAGGCGGAAGATCTTGTGGACGATCTGCACGTTCTCATCCGTCAGGTCGTGCTTGACGCCGAAGTCGTGGAATGCCGTGAAGCGTGGGTCTGTTACGCGCAGAACGGCGTGACCATACCCTGGGATGACCTGGCCGTTACGCAGGCGGTTCCACGTGTACTCGGTGAGCTGCTCATCGGTTGGCACGCCGCCGAACTGCTCGCGGACGTCCATGATAAAGCGCAGACACTCCTGATTGGCAAGTCCGTGAAGGGGGCCTGCAAGACCGCACATGGCGGCAGAAACGCTGTAGAACGGATCGCTCAGGGCTGAGCTCACAACGTATGACGTCATGGCGCTCACATTGCCGCCTTCGTGGTCCGAGTGAAGCACCAGATACAGGCGGATGAGTTCCTTCCACGATGCATCGTTGCTCACGCCAAGCATGTGCGCGAAGTTGTTTGAAAGGTCATTGTCATCTGCGAGTGGGGCGATCACATCACCCTTGTCAAAGCGGATGCGGTAGATCGCAGCTGCGATGCCCGGGATAGAGCCAACCAGGCGGACGGAGTCATTGACCATGGACTGCCACAGGACATCCTTACCAGCCCCCTTGTCATAGGCAGCGCGGAATTCGCTTTCGCGCTCCATGGCAAGCAGACCAACGCTAAGCATGGCCATCGGGTGTGAATCCTTTGGCATGGCCTTGAGCGTATCGACAACGTACTGCGGGACAGCGTAGTACTTGGCGAAGATGCCGCTGAGCTCCTTGCGCTCGTCGTCGGTGGCGCGCTTACCCGTTACCAGCAGCCAGAATGTTTCTTCTGGTGTGATGTCGGTGAGCTCGAGGATCGGCGTGTTGCGGATGCGCAGACCTTCATCGGCAGACACGCTGGACGTGTCGCAGACAAGGGCCGGTACACCACGCATACCTCCGAGCACCTGTTCTATGGTCACGCTTCCGAGTACGGTTTCACCGCGCTCCTTGAGCAATGCGGCGCGCTTGGCACGCAGGGCTTCTGCTTGTGACGTGAGGTTCTCGTGAAGGATGCTCATAGTGGTGTTCTCCTTGGAAAATATGGCGTGCAAAACTAACACGGCGGAACCAATGGCCGTGCGTCTTTACGTAGTGATGATGAAACAAACCGTAACTTTCATGCCCTTCGTCCTCCTTCTTCTGAGCCCCATGAGCAAGATCAGCGTCATTATCGCCCACGAGTACCTTACCCGCGTCAAGGCCAAGTGGTTCATTATCTCCACCTTGCTGGGCCCGCTCGGACTGGTCCTGCTGATGACCATTCCGGCATTGGTGGCGGTGCTCTCGGGCGATGGTAGCCGGGGCAAGGTTGTGCTGGTTGACCGGACGGATTCGTTGGCCGCGCAGGTCATGGCCTCCGACACGGTAAAGTATGAGCTGGCCGGCTCGCGCTCTGAATCAGATCTGGCCTCTGCACTGGCCGCTGAAACGATCCAGGCCTACATCATCATTCCACCCGACGTTCTCGACAGCTCGCGTCTGGTAATGTACTCGCAAGGGGGCTCGGGAATTGCGTTTGAGTCATCGGTCTCAGATGACTTCGATCAAGTTGTCACCAGGGCCCGACTGGCCCGTCGGGGTGTTGACACGTCGGTCATTGACCTTATCGAACAGGGCGTGACCATCAACTCGCTGAAGGTCACCGAAAAGGGTATCGAAGCCGATGCATCCGAGGCATCGGCCGCCATTGGCTATGTAGCAGGCTTCCTGATCTACATGCTCATCTTCCTCTACGGCTCAATGGTCATGCGCGGTGTTGTGGAGGAAAAGGCCAACCGTATCGTGGAGGTCATTGCCTCCTCGGTTCGCCCCTTTGAGATCATGATGGGTAAGGTCGTCGGCATCGGACTTGTCGGGCTTACACAGCTGGCCATCTGGGGACTACTCGGAATAGCCGCGTTTATCGGGCTCGGGTTCATCCTCGGGCCGATGATGGCAGATAGCATAGCAGGTCAGGCAGCGGCAGGACCGATGCCGATGCAAGGTACAACGGATACCGCCGCACTGCTTGCGAGCAAGGGGCTTGTATTGCCGTCCATTCCGCTGTCATCGATCCTGATGTTCATCTTCGACTTCTTTGCCGGATACTTCCTCTACGCCTCGCTCTTTGCCGCCGTAGGCTCGGCGGTCGATCAGGAGGCCGATGCACAGTCGCTGACACTACCGATCACTCTGCCGATCATCATGACGATGATGTTCATCGGAGCCGTGATCAGCGAGCCGAACAGCACGCTCTCCGTGACGCTGTCGCTGATCCCCCTCTTCTCGCCAATTATCATGACCGTGCGGGTAGCAGCCACCGACGTTCCAACATGGCAAATGCTACTGAGCATTGCACTAAGCATCGGTGCTTTCTTCAGTTCGGTCTGGCTAGCCTCGCGCATCTACCGTATTGGAATTCTCTCCTACGGGAAGAAGCCAACACTGAAAGAAATCGCGCGCTGGATCACTCTCCGCGTGTGACAAGAAGGGGCAGGCGCGCCAGCTGATGTCCGCCATCGACCAGAACAATGTACGTGGAGCCGGAGAGTCCGCCAAGGTCCAAGGTCAGCTCAGTAGCCCCCTGCTCAAATGGCACGGTACGGACGACCTCGCCGCGAAGTGACACGACCCGCACACTGGCCGCGGAAGAAGCATCAGAGCGGCGCAGACGCGCGACTTCTGAAGCAGGTTGTGGCTCAAGTGTGATCGTCCCAATGTGCGCGCGCTCATCCTGCGGAGTGTCGGTGGTGCGCAGGATCTCTACGAGTGATCGACCTTTAGAACCAGCGTTAACACCCAGCAACTGCGCACATCGGAAACGATAGCTTCCGTCCGCCTCTGGCAATAGCAGGGCGTCTACCGTATCGATCGCTGTGGCCCCATCACGTCGCTGCGTGTAAAGCACGTTAAGTGGAAGAGTTGTGAAGACCGGCCACGCAGGATTTGTTTGCCGCTGCACCTGAGTGATGGTGATATCTACTGCGCCGTTGCCACTGACCTGATCAACATTGAGCTGAGGCCAACCGATACCAGTGATCCATTCAGCGAAGAACGCATCGGCGCGGTCCCCGAGTGCAGGCGCAATGGCTCGACGAAAATCCTCCGTGACCACTGAACCATAGGCATGGGCGGCAACGTACGTTCGAAGAGCGCTATAGAACGCACTGTCTCCAACGATAGCCCGTGCCATGGCCAGCACCACCGCCCCCTTGGCATAGATCGTACCGGGATAGTTTGAGGAGGGGGCACCGCGTGGAAAGTCCTCTAAAGCAAAAACGCCTTCGCTCTTTGAAAGCTGCGTTATGTAGCTCCGAGCCTTGGTTTGCACCGACGTGAGATAGGTCGGCCAGCCGCGCAAGGACTCAAGCCATGAGCACTCGCTGTAGGTCGCAAAGCTCTCCGTCAGCCAGGCATAGCGGAAGTCACGCGGAGACAGGCAATCCCCAAACCATTGGTGTGCAAGCTCGTGAGCGCCCGTCACGTTCGCGCTGTCACCGGAGCGGGCGATCGAGAGCGCGAGAGCGATCATACCTTGGTGCTCCATAGACCCCTTGACCGAGTTGTAGTATCCGACCTTGTCAAAGGGATAGTCCCCATAAAGTTTCGAGTACACCTCCGTCATTCGCGGTACGAGCCGGTACGACCGCGCACTGAGACTGCTGTCGCGGCGTAGAACGTAGAACACATGCGGAACTCTTCCCGGCAAAGTGAACGACGTAAAACGCGCCGCTGCAAAGGTCATCAGGTAGGAAGCAATCGGACGTTGTTCGTTCCAGATGTAGGTGATCGATCCGTCGGCATTTCGCACTGCCGGATTCTCAAGTCCGTTCGAGACTACAATCCACGTCGAATCGGGCACGGTAAACCGTCCGTTGAAGGTGACCTTATCCGAGGGATGGTCATAACACGGTAGCCAGTGCTGGGTGGCACTCACGGAGGCATTGGCAAAGCCGACGCCAAGCGCATAGAGAACGCTGTCATCATACTGTACACCGCCCCATGGTGAACTTCCACCCTCATTGGTCATGGTGCCGTGGTAGTAGATCGATACGCGGGAAACAGCGCCCGAGTCGAACGAACCCGGCACCACGACGCGATGGTGCATTGTGTCATCAGCCGGCACACCGTAGGTCTTCCATTCACGGGATTTGCCGTCAATGACGACAGAGTCAATGCTCAGCCCCCTGAGATGGAACATGTACTCGCCGTTCTCCGCGCGTGAAGTCCATGATAGACGCGTGTCAACGCGTCCTTCAATGAGACGTTTTGCCGGATCCGAAAACCGCACATCCACGTCATAGTGCTGCACGTCAAACCGCTGTGGGCGGAAAAGCGTCGGACGAGAGATCTGCGCGGTCGTGCTCAGTGTGAGCACCAGCAGGCAGGCTGTCAGGGTAAGGGGCTTGCACATATCGCACGAAACTAATGATCGAAACGAAAGAGGGGTCGCGACGAACGTCGCGACCCCTCTGAATAATCGTTCGTATGACCGATCAGCGGACGATGTTCAGCGGCAGCGCGAAAGCTGTCTGACCGTTCGTCACGTGTACCATGACCATTCCCGTTGGAAGTTCTGATGTTGGCAGGGCGATCGACACTTCCCCACCGGAGACGACCACGGCAACGGAGGCAAGCTCCGTACCTGTGGTCGAGACCAGGCGGACCATCACCTCACCTGCCGTCGAATTGAAGCGCACCGATGCAGCACCATTCGTCGGATTTGGCCACAGATTGATCGATGCGCCGACCTCGTTCAGCGGCACATCGACGCTGGTCGTGGTCTTGACGGCCTGCATGCCGATGGAGATCACGCGCTCGGTGGTCGATGGATCAATCGTCACGGCCTGTACCGATGGATCGAATTCGAGACGGTCGGCCGTGATCGTATTCGTTCCAATTGCCATTTCAGACAGTTCGAAGGCCCCCTCGTTCTCAGACATCGCAAAGTCGATGATGTCGCCATTCTCGTCACGAGCGATGACAAGCGTACCAACAACACCGTTGTTCGAGTTGACGACGTCGATCGGCTTGTTCACGATGCCACCACGCTTGTCGTAGACGAAGCCACGCACGCGACCCTTGCCCTTTTCACCCTTGACCGTGTCGAGACGGATATCGTATTGAACAGCTATCATGACATCGCCTACACTCACGACCTGCGCACTCTTCCATTCTTTGGCCGCAAGCTGACCCATCACCATCCATCCGGGGATGAAAGGGCGTCCTGCCGGCATACCCATGATGATGTAGTCGCCCGGCTCCATATCGGTAAAGAGGTAGCCACCGTTGGAGTTCGTCTCAACCGTCATTGCACCGGCCTTGGTCATCACGGTGTCACCCTTTTCACCAACGCGCGTCACGAAACGGTAGGCAACAACCTTACCCACAACCGGAGCACTGGTGTAGTGGTTCATCATCGTGCCGCTGAAACCGTTGTTCCGCAGCTGACGCTTATCCATTGGGAAGTTGACATCCTTGATATTGGCGGTGGCGTTGATCACCGTGGCCTGCGTGGCATCATTAGTGTTATTCCAGAACTCAGCCAGATACTGATTGGCTGCATTGTCCTTCGTAGCGATCACGCGAACCATGGCGACGTAGTTCACTCCGGACTGAATCTTGGCCTCGTAGGAACCATCTGTGCGGGTCTCGGCCGTAACGACACGGTAGCGATCATCAACACCGCCGACTTCCTTCGTGCGACACTCGAACACAACCACGGCCTTGACTGGCTCGTTCGTGACAGCATCGAAGACACGTCCTTCAGCGACAACAAGCACCGGCTCTGGACGGACCTTCACGCCGAAGTCAACGGTCGTTGTTGTGTTGCAGGCAACGACCACATCCTTTGCATCGGCAAGCTCCATAGCATCGGCATGCCATTCGGCAAAGAACGACATGCCTTCAACACGTAGCTTGTAAGTTCCCTCAGGGAGGCTGATCGTGTAGACACCACTCTTGATCTCACCCTTATATACCGGACGGTACACGTTTGTGGACGAACCGTTGTCCTTCTTCACAACTTCCTGACGCCAAGCGGTGACAACGCCTTCGAGCTTGGCAGTGGTTGTCGGGTCATCGAAAGTGACCGTACCGGTGATCGTTGCACAGCCCTTTTCAGCTGGCTTACCTTCCTTGATCTCCAGTGCATAGGTCTGCTTGACTGTGGTCTCAACACCATTGATCACCACCGTGGCAGCGATCACAACGTCGTACTTGCCGACGATAGGTTGCTCCCAGGTGACGAGGCCCGTCTTGGCATCGACGACCATTCCTCGTGGTCCGATGACAAGCGAATACGTCGGGAGAACCGAACCATTGACCACACCGGCACGTGCCGGATAGACGTATCTAACTCCGGAAATGCCTGTCTTGATCGGCTCGGTGAGGAACTTCAATCCCTGCTCCGTGCCGTCTGTGATCGTCAGCACAAAGGCCTGACGGACATCGTAGTTCTTGCCATCTTTGGTCACAGAGGCGGTAATCACGATCTCATAACGGCCTACTCTTGGTTCATTCCAGACGAGCTTGCCGCCATCTGTGATTGTCATTCCATCAGGACCAGCATCAAGCTTATAGGTCACCGGACCAGGAGCTGAAGTTTCGATCTTGGTCTGGTAGTAGTACGGTTTGCCAACAAGAGCCGATCCAACAGGGCTTGAGACAAATCGAATGACGGGAGCATCTGTTGCCTTGACTTCCACCTTGGCGATCGCTGAACGAGGCCCTTCACCATTGGTGAAGTATGCGCGGACGAAAAAGGTGTACCAGCCAACCTTCGGTCCCTGCACGGCGAACGTGTAACGGTTTTCACGATTTCCCGCGTTGTGCTCCACCGAGCCGACCTTCTCAAACTTGGTCTCGTCTTCGGTGATGCCGCTGGCCTGGTACACATTGTACTTCGATGCAATGGCATTGCCAGCAGCATCGGTGACGCCTGACCAGGCTACGGTGATGAAGCCGCCGGTATTTGCTGCACCGGTCGTGTACGTGGCCGTGACATTTGTCGGAGCCGGAAGCATCTGGGCCAGTGCCGCAATCGACATCATGATGCCGACGGCTGCAAGGCCAAGAGTTTGTTGAATCGCACGCAACATGTTCATAGCGATTCTCCTGGAAGAAGTTAGTAGGACATTGATTACGATCGAAGTGGCGAGGCTCGGGCTTCGCCTAGCCGTGGTTGAAAAACCACCGTGGCAGGCAAAGTTACAGTCAATTAGAGCTCAATGGTAAACGTTCCGAGAATCTGCTCCTGGCGCGCAGGACGGAAGTAGTTATCCTTATTCAGGAACAGATACAGCGTCACCGTAACGATACGGGGCTTACCCGGCTCGCGTGGATGCTCGGCGATCACCATGGAGGCGGTATTGGTCTTTTCGTCGGACCAGTACGTCTGCAATCCGCCCCAGGAAGCACCAAAATTGGCCCGCATCTCCACTTCACGACTCGTCAGAGGAATGATCATCCCGTCACCCAAGGCAGAATCCAATCGGAGCCGGAAGCCATGGAGTAAGGGTGCCTTGCCAGCCGTGTCAATGGCATCCATGGCAACATCAAACCAGAACCTCATGGGAGAAACTGATGTGTCCACCTTGATCGTGGGGAGCCCCTTGACCGCGAAGGATCCGTAGGCGGTGGTGAAGGAAACAGTGGTGGATGCCGGTGTGATGAGCTCTGCCGGAGTAATGGGCACTTCTTTACGCGGCGCGGTACTGTCAAGCGGAGATGTACACCCCGACCCGGCTAGCGCTACGGCCAACGCAATGATGAGAAACGGTATTGTGATTCTGTGCTGTTTCATTCGAGTCAACATTTGCGTTGTGATCGTTAGAGGCGGACAAGTACGCCATAGGTGAAACCATACTTAGTGCTGGTAAACCAGCGGTTCTGGTGGTTGAAGGCCAGCGCTGCCCCCTCGACACCAAGTAGAAACGAAAGGGGTCCGGCCGGTGAATACAGAAGTCCTGCCGAGCCACGTCCAAGCGGACCGAACTCTGTTCCGCCGATAAGCCCCTGCACGAACGGCGAGAAGCCACTCGTACCGATCTGTGGAAACACATGACGGTAGGTCAGTCCCGCCCAGGTGGCAAGGGGCTGAAGCTCAAACCGCACCACTTGCTGGTTACGCGTTCCCTCGAAGGACATCGGATATGATTCGGCACCAACCTCGAGACCGATAGCCGATGACGGATTGATCCGATACATCATGCCGATGCCAAAGTTCTGATACCAGCCGGTCTGAGCCGGAACCGACAGCGTAGATGCCTGGCCATTGAGTCCACGCATAGACAGTGAGAACGCCGGTGTCTGGAATAGGGGGCTCTCAGGGCGCATCTCCAGCGGCCGAATGATGCGGTCATCTGCAGTTCGCTTGATCTCAATCATCGAAGTCAGCTGGATCGGAATGACGGGGGCTAGGGCTTCGGATTCCACGTTGCTTGATGCGACAACCTCAGACTGCGCAGTGCTGGCTTCAACAAGCTGGCGGCGAAGGTCTTCGTTCTCGCGCATGAGCTGTTCATCCACAGCCGATGGACGCTCGACAATCCGCTCTACAATGCGCTCCACGACGCGCGGCGACTCTAGCGACGGCGTTGCCGCACCATCACCGACCTCGCTTCTAACCTCTGGTGCCGCTACACCAGACGGTGCAGATCCTTGAGAGAACGACCCAACATCCGTCGGTACAGCATCAGTAGAACCATCGCCACGCATTGCCGTGTAGGTTATGCCGGCAGCAGCGAGCGCTGCCATGATCGGAACTCCAATCTTGGCCAGCCAGGTGCTCATGATTCCGCCGGACTGACTCAATGCGCTCGCGCCGGCAGCGCCGGCGAATGGGGCAGCAAATCCCAACCCAGTGAAAACAGCTCCGGTTAGTGAGATCGGTGGAACAAGTGTGGCTCTGTCCTGCTGCAGTGCCGTCTTAATGGCAAGCTGCTGCATGAAGTCCGCACGCAGATCTGAATCGTTGGCAAGCTTGCCAAACAAGGCAGCCTCCCCGGCCGAGTCGAGCTCGCCGTCGAGAAGGTCATTGATGAGTTTGGAATGGGGCATGTCAGGTGTGAGGTGTGAGGTTTCAGGTGTGAGGTTTCAGGTGTGAGGTTTCAGGTCATTGGTCA
>CAYMTW010000035.1:9814-21172 GCA_964393485.1 uncultured Melioribacter sp.
AGGTGTGAGGTTTCAGGTGTGAGGTTTCAGGTGTGAGGTTTCAGGTCATTGGTCATTCGTCATTGGTCATTCGTCATTCACAGCTCATCCAGGTATGGCTGAAGGATCTCCTTGATACGTTGTCGGGCGCGGAATACGCGCACTTTAGCCGTATCGAGCTTGATGTTCAGTAGGGCACTGATCTCATTGTAGGAGAGACCATCATATTCTCGCAGAACGAAGATCTCGCGCATGTCATGGGGCAGAAGTTCCATGGCCATGTTGATCAGGCGAAGCATCTCCGTGCGTTCAGCATCGCGTGATTCACCCGGGTTATAGATGGCATCTTCGAACTCGACGCCTTGGGTAGCCTGCCGTTTCTTTTCGTTGAGGCAGAGATTTCGACAGATAGCCAGGGTATAGCCACGGACATTTTCTAGGTGTTCGATCCGTTCGGATGTCTGATACAACCGAATGAACACATCCTGGAACACATCGTAGGCAGCATCGCGACTCCCGAGAACACGCATACAGTAGGCAAACACGTTCGGCGAAAGGCGCGAATACAGCTCACCAAACGCCCCCTCCCGATGCTCGGTGCGCAGAAGCGCAAAAAGCTCGGTGTCGGTATATTCGATGTAGCTGCCTTTCATACCCGTAAAGTAACCGAAGTTCCGCCAAAATGTTACCCACCGTCGAGGGACTCGACGTTCAGCTCGTACGGAGCCGCCGGCGGACGATCGCCGTCGAGGTCGATCATAACGCCCGGGTTCTGGTGCGAGCCCCAACATGGATGGCACAACAAGATGTGCAGCGCTTTGTCTCTGAACGGTCGGACTGGATCCGCGCAAAGGTTTCCGAGGCTCGCGCTCGTGAGAGCATAATTCCCCGCCGTACGACCTCAAACCAGCTCTATCTGCGTGGTTCGCTTCTGACATGGGGCTGGCAGGACACGGATGTGATCCTGCCGCAATCGGTATCGCCGGAGCGGGCACCGCAGTGGCTTGACGCATGGCAGCGACGTCAGGCCGAGACCGTCTTTTCCACGATGATCACTGAATGCCTCCCCGCTTTTGGGGTAACCGCACTGCGCTATGCCGGACTTCGAGTGCGTAAGATGCGGCGTCGATGGGGGTCGTGTACGCGCACGGGGCTGATAACGCTGAATGAGCACCTGGTTCGCACTCCCGACGTCTGCATCCGTGGTGTTGTCATACACGAGCTTTGCCATCTGGTCCACATGGACCATGGAAGGGGCTTTATGTCACTTTTGAATGGCATGTATTCTGATCATCGTCTATCTACTGCTATTCTTAATGGATGGACATCTATTGTTGACGCAACGTATTGATATATGATTGTGCGATTACAATTTTAGCTGTGTATTTAGTATGCAATATGGCTCATTTACTCATTACTGAATAACAATTTGTCGCATATGACAGATACGTATTCTGTTTGTTTTATGCTTTATTTGTTACTTTTTGCTAATAATTAATATTTAGCCCTACATTGTCTATTCTACTAAGAATAAATTAGTATTTACCTATCTCAATATCTTTCTCGTTTCATCAATAATAATATCAGCATAACGATTGCCTTATTAAGGCAACCGTTATGCTGTTTTACTTGTGCTAAATTGACTTCTTAATGTCAGGATACGATTTCATCAAATGCCGAAGTCAAAGAAGCGGCAATCATTTCTGGTGAACGCCCTTCGATGTGGTGCCGCGGCATAAAGCCAACGAGCTGCCCGTCGCGCATCAGGGCAACGGCTGGACTTGATGGGGGCATCCCCGTGAAATATGAGCGGGCTCGCTCAGTGGCTTCCAGATCCTGTCCAGCAAAGACCGTAACAATGTGATCTGGCTTCTTTTCATGCTGCAATGCTTTTGCCACACCTGGACGCGCACCACCGGCGGCGCATCCGCAGACCGAGTTCACCACGACCATCGTGGTTCCCGGGCGCGCCATGGCAGCGTCAACGTCTGTGGCTGAAAGCAGTTCCTCGACACCCAGCTTGGTGAGTTCTTCGCGCATCGGTTGCACGAGCATCGGATCGTATGGCATTACTTGGTTCCTTCAACTTCAGAAAGTGCATGATTCAGAAACTCCATCCCCAGAGGTCCGGCGATGAGCGGGAAGTCTGACGAATATTCGGCCCGTTTCGTGGGGTCCAACTCGAACGACCGCAGCAGAAACGGCACTGCCATGGCCGGCTGACCCGCCGCACAGAGCGTCTTTGCCGTTGCAAAGTAGGCCTCAGCCCAGGTTGGCAGTAGGCGCGTGCACTCGTTGAAGCCGTGAAGGGCCTCAAGAACATTACCAGCTTCGAGCTGTGTTGAGGCATAGTCATACCAGCACTCAGCATCATCGGGCTGCAGGTCCAGGGCCTTTCGGTAGGCTGTCAGCGATTCTTCGATACGACGCAGATTGAAAAGCACATCGGCTTTGGCATACCACAGATCGGCATAGTTCGGTTCCAACAGCAGGGCGGCTTCGTAGTCCGCAAGTGCTTCTTTGTGCATCTCAAGGGCGTCGTAACATGTGCCCCTTCCATAAAAGGACTGAGCATGTGACGTGTCCATGGCCAGAGCCTTGGTGAACATTTCGATCGATTCGCGAAACAATCCAGACTCTTCGAGCGATGACGCCAGATTGTGGATGACCGGAATGTCCGTCGGGTCTGCACGATGGGCCTGACGGTAGGCGTCAACAGCCTCTTCGGAGCGACCAAGATGGGCAAAGGCATTGCCCATGTTGTACCAGGCGTTGACGAAGTCAGCGTTGATCACCGTTGCCATGTCGTAGCAGCGTAGTGATTCCCGATAGGCCCCTTTCTTGCCGGCAATCACACCCCGGTTAAACCACGCGTTCTGGTCATACGGGTCCATATCGATGAGAGAATCATAGACCGCCATGGCTTCTTTGTATTGCTCGATAGACTCATGGCAGATGGCCATCTCAAAGGATGCATCACGTTCATAACCGTCCTGACGGGATAGAAAACCGAACAAGCGGATCGCTTCTTCGTGTCGTTCCCGCTTCTGCAGGATCAGGGCCTTGGTGAACAGCGCATCGAGATTTGAGGGGTCCGTTGAAAGGACCTCTTCCACCACGTCATGGGCCTGTTCGAGGTGCCCCAGCTGCTCCAGAGCAATGGCTCTATTGACCATGACATCTGTGTCGCATGGGTCAAGTTGAAGGGCCTTGTCATAGGCCTCGAGTGCCTCGATCCAACGGTTTAGACTTCCGAATGACATTCCAAGCTTATGCCAGGCATCACTGGCGTAGGGGGCTTTCTCGACCCATATCCGTGAGAAGGTCAGGGCATCGTCGAACTTGTTGGTCTCAAGACAGAACTGAACGATCGGCTCCAGCGCCTCGGGTGTGGGTGAGCCCTGCTGCCATTGACCGCTACGCACGGACTCACGGAACCTCTTGAGGGTCTCATCGAGGTCCTTGCGATCCTGTTCGCTTTGTTCGTCGTCGTATTCGTATTCAAGCATAGCGGCTCCGTCGAAAAGATATCACGGATCGCCCAACACTTCAAACACCAGAAACTTAAGGTACTGCGTCTCCGGCATCGCCAAAAGGACAGGATGGTCGGGAGCCTGCGATCCGCGGTGGACAAGACGAAGTCTTTTGCGGATTCGTGCAGATTCACGGTACAGGATGTCGAGCAGGTCGTGCTCGCTCACAAGCTGTGTGCAGGAGGACGAGACCAGCATTCCGCCGGGACCGAGCAGCTTCATGGCCGTTCGGTTGAGTTCGGCATACCCGGCCAGAGCACCACGGATGGCATTGCGTGATTTGGCAAACGACGGCGGATCAAGGATGACCATGTCCCAAGTGATGCCCTGCTGAACATGCTCACGCAGCAGGTCAAAAACATTGGCCTGCTCAAAGGTGCAGTTTGCAAGAGCGTTGATTTCGGCATGACGCGTAGCCCCTTGAATGGCTGCGGCAGATGAATCAACGCCAAGGGCAAGGCTGGCACCGCCCGCCGTGGCATTCAGTGCAAACCCTCCAACATTACAGAAACAGTCCAGCACGCGACGTCCGGACGAAAGCGAGCCGACCACACGACGGTTGAGCTTCTGATCCAGGAAGTAGCCGGTCTTCTGACCTGCTACAAGGTCGATCTCGAGGGCCAGGCCATTCTCCCTGACGTGCACACGCTCGGGAACGGATCCCCAGACTACGGCATCAACGAGTTCTAGACCTTCCTTCTTTCGCGTCTGGGCAGTATTCTTTTCAATGATTCCCTTCAGGTCAGGCAGCACCGTGCGCAGTGCCTCGACGATATAGGGCTTGGCACGGTCCATTCCGGCGGAGAGCATCTGAATGGCTGCATACTGTCCGTATACGTCAACGATCAATCCACTCAGCAGATCAGCTTCACCAAAGATCAGCCGGTAGGCCTCCTCGCCCGGTAGGGCGCGCCGTCTCAGATCAAGCGAGGACATGAACCGGCGGACGAAGAAGTCGGTATCAACGATGTCCAGCTCGCCCCCTATCAGGCGCACGGTGATCTTCGAGAGCGGATTGTAAAAGCCGGATCCGACGGATGTGCCATCGTGCGCGATGAGTCGAACGAGTTCGCCTGGCTCGGCCGGCGGCACCTCGACGAGTTCGTCGCGGAATGCCCACAAGTGTCCGTCGCGAAGACGTCGCTCTTCGCGCGGTTTGAGCTTCAGTGTGAGCATGGCGCGGTTACTTGTCGCCCTTAACGCTCGGGTAACCGGCAGCTGACCAAGCGTTAAAGCCGCCCTTCATGTTGGTCACGTTTTTCCAACCCCGCTCGACCATGATCTTACTGGCCGCTGCACTGCGACGGCCGGCCGCACAATAGACCAGGACCCTCTTGTCTTTGGCTATCGTGGCGATCTTGGTATCGAACGAGGGGTCATTGATGTTAGCCAGTAAAGCCCCGCTCAGGTGCCCTTCGCGGAACTCCTCAGGCGTTCGTACATCCAGGATGACCACACCCTTGGCTGTGGCCATCGTTCGCGCTGCGGCCACATCAACGTCGGAAAATGTCTGGGCGCAGGCATTGGAGGCAAAGATGATCCCGACGGCCAGGATCATGGTATGTATGAGTTTCATCATGACGAAGTCTCCTCGGAAAGTTGTTGCTGTGCGCGGTTTACATTGGTCCATGGTCCGCCATTGACAGCCGCATAGCCCTGTGCCGTGGCAAATGACGTTGCCTGGCCGCTACGTCCGCCCGAGGCGCAGCAGAAAACAATTGGCCTTGTCGAATCACAATCCCCCAAACGGTTTGGTATCTCTTGCAGGGGGATATTCACCGAGCCCGCTACATTCCCGCCGGAAAACTCAGCCGGAGTGCGCACGTCGATGATGATCGCCCCCTGACGGAGTGCAATTGTAAGGTCATCATTGGACCCACCGAGCAATGAACGGAGCATGTTGATCATTGAAGTATCCACACAGGTGAGATGCAATCTACGAGGTGAGTGGCCGAACATCATTCCACGGCACCATTGCCCGCGTCACGTTTTTGTCGAAAAACGTACGAAGTCTCTTGCTGTTCTCTGATTTCACTCATCATCGTACGGAGTCATCCCATGCATCACGTTCACAGCCTTGGCCTGCACCTGATCTTGATACCCCGGGAAGGTTCAATTATTCCCCATCCCGTCCATGAATCACTCGCGCGCACGATCGAGCGCACCACCGAGCGGCACAGACTCCGCTGCAGCGCCGTGCACGTTCGCGAGGATCATCTGCACATTCTATTGGGCTTGAAGGATGAGGCCGATATCGCCGACGTCATCGGTTCGATTCTGACTGATCTGCGTCGAGAGATGCGATGTCTGGGGGCTGATATGCGCACCTTTGAATGGGACGATGCCGTACATGTGACGCTGCTACCGCCGTGGCACCTTGAGATCATGGCCAGCTTTGTCAGAGACCAGGATCGGTATCACGAAACGCGTACGCTCGAGGATGAGCTTGACGAAGTATTCCGACCAAACGGAATAGCGGCTCCGGGGAACGAGCCCACCTCCCTGCGTTCAGGAGCCTCAGCCCTTCACATCAACTGAAACAGCCGATCCAGCTTGACCACGGGCGATCGTCATCATCGCCGTTGCGAAACGCTCCATTTCTGCACCCGTGGTATAGACCGACGGCGCCACGCGAAGCCCCTTAAAGTCATCGTGGGCGATCGAGACCGTGAAAATGCGATGCTTCTCCAGCAGGTAATTAGAAACCTTGCCAGGGTCGGTACCGTCAACGTGCACAAGACGAAGACCGCATTGATTGGCATCGTCAGTGATATCGGTCAGAAAGCGGACGTTGTCCATCTTCTCCAGTTGATCGGTCCAGATCGTGTGCAAGTATCGCAGCCGGGCGGCCTTGCGCTCGGTTCCGATGGCACGGTTGAAGGCAATGGACTCGACAAGGGCGTTATGCATGGCCGCAGGGTGGGTGCCGATCTCCTCGAACTTGCGGATGTTGGCATCCATGTCCTTGGGGGCTGACATCAGCGGCCAGATATCGGCGATGCGGTCTTTCTTGATATAGAGCATTCCGGTTCCGATCGGACCCAGGAACCATTTATGGAGCGATGTTCCGAAGTACTCGCACTCAAGGTCCTTCTGCGTGAACGGGAAATGTGCAAACGAATGAGCCCCGTCCACAAAGCAGCGGATGTTACGCTTGGCAGCCATGCGGCAGATCTCACGTACCGGGAGGATCTGTCCCGTCATGAACACGACGTGTGAGATGTGAATGACCCGAGTACGCTCGGTGATGCCAGCTTCGATGGCATCAATAAAGTCCTGACGTCGCTTGAGCGGCGCAGGAAAGTTGACCTTCTTGAGCACGATACCATCACGGCGTACGCGCTGATCCCAGGTTGTGAGCATGCGAGGGTAATCATGCGTGGTGGTCAGGACCTCGTCTCCGCGCTCCAGCGGCACACCGAACTGCAGGGCCTCGAGTGCTTCGCTGGCATTGCGGGTGATGGCGATCTCATCCGGACTGACGGCGAACATCTCGGCCAGTCCTTCGCGGATCGTCTCAACCTGCGGCTCTTGATGGCGCCACATCTCATAGGCCGGCATGTTGTTGGCCTGCTCGGTGTAGCGCCGAAAGGCCTGTTGCACGGTACGGGGCGATGGGGATACGCCACCGTTGTTGAGGTTGATGATCGAGCGGTCCACATCAAAGGCCTGCTGCACCGTAGCCCAGTAGTCTTCGTCTGTGGCCACTAGCGAGGGCGCTACGTTTGGTAGGGCCGTCGGTAGCCACCGCGTAACGGAAGCAAGTGCCTCCGAGGCGAAAAGTGCTGTTGGGCCCAGCGCCGCAAGCGAACGCAACACCGTCCTACGAGATGTCATGCAGAAACTCCCTGGTGCTATGACTGGTTATATTCGCAGCTCACTCTACGAAGGTACGACATGAAGACCACGAAGTTCCACGCCATCCACCTCGCTGCCGGCGCAAAAATGGTTTCATTTGCCGGGTTCGAAATGCCTATCCAGTATCCGACAGGCATAATCGCCGAGCACAAGATCGTGCGCACAGGCGTTGGCATCTTCGATGTTTCACACATGGGTGAGTTCTTTGTCTCCGGATCTGATTCTCTGGCCTTCATCCAGAAGATCACGGTGAACGACGCTTCAAAACTCACGCCGGGCAAGGCCCAATATTCAGCCCTACCGCGGCCGAACGGTGGCCTGGTGGACGATCTCCTCGTGTATATGCTGGCAGAGAACTCCTACCTGCTAGTCGTCAATGGGGCGAACATCGATAAAGACTGGGCATGGGTGAGCGAGAACGCTGCCAGCTTTGCTGATCTGCAGCTTACCAACCGCAGTGATGACTACAGTCTCCTGGCGGTACAAGGTCCGAAGAGCATTGAGACGCTTCAGAAGCTTACAGCCACTGATCTGTCCGTCATCCCCTATTACGGCTTTGCTGAAGGAACACTTGCCGGTGTACCGATGATCCTCTCCCGCACTGGATACACTGGTGAGATCGGTTTTGAGCTCTACTTCATCGGCGATGAGGCCGTGGCTGCGACCATCGTCAATGCACTATTTGATGCTGGCAGTGAGCATGGTATTGCCTGGATTGGTCTTGGTGCCCGCGACACTCTGCGTCTTGAAAAGGGATACTGCCTGTACGGTAATGACATCACCGATGAGACAAACCCTATCGAGGCGGGTCTGGGCTGGATCACGAAACTTGCCAAGGGGGCGTTCAACGGAAGCGACGTCATTGCAGCTGTCAAGGAAGCCGGACCCTCCCGCAAACTCGTCGGATTCAAGATGCTCACAGAGAAGCTCATCCCACGCAGTGGGTACCCTATCATGCACGAGGGTGCAGTTGTTGGCACGGTCACCAGCGGCAACCAGTCACCTACGCTGGGCGTCGGAATTGGACTCGGCTATGTTCCGACAGTACTGTCAAACCCGGGCACAGTAGTTGAACTCTCAGCCCGCGGCACTGCCTTCCCGGCAGAAGTTGTCAAGATTCCGTTCTGCTGATACGGGGCAGGCGAAGCACCGCTCTCGCAGAAGCCCTTACGGTCATCAGCGAGTTGCCGGTAGCGTTGTCTCTTCAGTATCATCTACTGCTTCGACCACCTGGATTGACACACGTGCCGTACCAGCGCGTATCATTTCAAGGTCAATCGCCGCTCGTTTCGAAAGGTCGATAAGACGGCTACTCTTCCATGGACCGCGGTCGGTGACCCGGACGATCACTTGACGTCCGTTGGCCAAGTTCGTAACCAACACTCGGGTGTTGAACGGTAGCCAGCGATGTGCGCAGGTGCGCTCGTTCATATTGAAGGTTTCGCCGCTCGACGTTTTGCGACCATGAAAGGCTTCGGCATAATACGAGGCCACACCTGTATCGGCATCACTGCGCAGGACCATGGCCGTAACCGAGTCACTGATCGTCCGGCCAGAAGCAATACCCGAAGACCTGATTGTGCGCATTGCACTGGCAACCATCTGCGAGTCCACCGGCGTTCGGACGGCGTTGGCCGCATCAGCAAGCCCCTTCACAGATGCGTCCGCCGTGTCAGTCTGAGCAAGCGACTGCAGCATCTCAAGTTCACGTCGCTCAGATGCAGCGACGACTCGTTTGAGCGAGTCGCTCCGCATTCGTGCGAACATGGATTCCACGCGTAGACTATCGCTGACCCTCCACTGCCGGTCCCATACCCTGCGTAGGCTATCGGCCGCGCGCCGGTCTCGCTCGATGGACCGCCGCACGGACTTGAGTGCCTGCGCCATCGAGTCCGCAACCGCTGTCGTCTGTGCCTGCGACGATGTCAGCACGCATAGCGCGCTCAGTGCAAACAATAGGATGGTTGACAGACGCGCCATGGAGGGGGCTAAAAATGTTTTGAGATCTGACGACGACGAAGAAGCTCGACGAGGTCGCGGACATTCTCAGCCATGCCACGTCGGCAGACGAGAACAGACTGCTCAGTTTCAATGACGATAATGTTGTCCATGTCGATGATACCTACAAGACGTCCCGAACTGGCCGAAACTAGACTGTTGGTGGTACGGACTGCAACGACGGTGCCTTCGATGACGTTGTTCTTACCATCCTTGAGCGACATCCGGTAAAGCTCGTCCCACGTACCAAGATCACTCCAACCAAAGGACCCCTCCACCACGCCAATGGTAGGATCCCGCTCGAGTACCGCCACATCGAATGAGACCGAGCGCATCTGACGGTAGATAGCCTCGAGCTCAGCCCCGTCATCGAGATCACGGTTACGTCGCTGCCACTGATGGATCAGAGGTGCATGATCTGGCATATACTCGTCAACGGCATGCAGGATGGCTCGCGCTGTGCCGACAACGATCCCAGTATTCCAGGCAAAGTCTCCGGCATCGAGGAACCTCTGTGCCGTTGCCGCGTCCGGCTTTTCTGCGAAGCTCCGCACACTCTTGACGTGACCACGCACAAGAGGATTTCCACATTCAACAGGATCACCTACCTGAATGTAGCCGTAACCAGTTTCAGGGCGCGTGGGCATCACTCCGATGGTCATGATGCGGTCCAGATCAACGGCGGCCGTGCAAGCCGTATCGACAATGACCTGAAATTCTCTGACGTTGCTGATAACGTGATCGCTTGGGAGGACCACCAGTACGGTGTCTTCACCCAGTCGTTCCTGAATGACAGCAGCGGAGTGGGCAATGGCCGGACCAGTATTTCGTCCAAAGGGCTCGCTGATGATCCTCTCGGGTGTGACCATCGGGAGCTGATCCACAACGTGGTCTCGGAGCTCTGCCGTCGTGATCACGTACACGTCTTCCGAGGCGATCATTGGCTGCAACCGGGCTACGGTGTTCTGGATCAATGTGCCTTCACCCAGTGCATGCACAAACTGCTTTGGACGGCGTTCGGTGCTTCTCGGCCAGAGACGAACTCCGAGTCCACCTGCCATGACGATTGCGACGATCTTCATGGCGACGAAACTACGGAGCCCCGTATCTTCGCACTCAACTTTTCGTGGAGCCGATGTATGTCCGCCAGTAAGCTTACCATCGTCATGATGTTCATCACCTTCTGTAGCGTAGTGGCACAGGATGATCGTCTGAACGAGTTGAATTTCGACGAAGAGCCCCTTCCAGAGGAAACAGTAGCCTATTCAGCTATCGGCATCGGACCTTCCATAAATCTCTTCATGCCGAAGGTCGATGATATCAATGCTCTGGCCCAGCGACAAGGTCTTGATAACATGGGCTCTCCCCTGATCCTTGCAGGGGCTGAGTTCTTTACCGCCATCGGTATTGTTCCCAATGCCCGTGTGGGATTTTCATGGCTCAAGGGATCGGTTAGCAGCACCAAGGTGATACCAGGTCCAGGCGGAGCTGGTACGACGCGCAGTCTTGAGTATGCGATCTCCACCCGCTCGCTACATATTGAGTATGCCATCGTACCGGCATCGAAGCTGGCCATACTGCCAGGTCTGGGATTCGTCTGGGGGTATACAACGATCACGTCGTCTGCCAGCAGCGGGACCTATGACTGGAGTTCAGCACAGAATAACACCTCACGTCAGGTGCTCGAACAGAGCTCTCTTTGCCTCATGCCTCGGCTTTCGTTTGAGTACGCGGTAACACCGTACCTCGACATCCGACTGCAGGCCGCCTATGCTGCTCAGATCTCCGCATCTGACTGGACAGCAAACTCGGATTCACCAGCAGTCAATGTGCCATCTTCGATCGGAATCAACGGTCTCAATGCTCAGCTTGGCATCTTTGTCGGGTTGTTCAACTGACCGACATGGTTATCATCGGGCTCGTAGCTCAACGGTTAGAGCAGCGGACTCATAATCCGTTGGTTGCTGGTTCAAATCCGGCCGGGCCCACA
>CAYMTW010000036.1:0-20903 GCA_964393485.1 uncultured Melioribacter sp.
AACCTAAAACCTAAAACCTAAAACCTAAAACCTAAAACCTAAAACCTAAAACCTAAAACCTATCTGGTGGTCGCTATAGGATTTGAACCTATGACCTTTCGCGTGTGAAGCGAACGCTCTGAACCAGCTGAGCTAAGCGACCAATGGGCTGCAATTCTACGGTTCAGCGGGCATTTCTCCAAAGTATGACGCTGCTGGGTGGCGTAGTTTCGCAGTCCGGTGAAAGCCCCTTTGACGATATGTGTTTCTCTGCTAGTTACAGCGTTGCTGGTAACGGCACGCGCTGCAGACGTCGATTCGCTGCGCGTCACGCAGCGTGACAGAGCCATTGTAGTGACCGCAGTACGATGGACGGCGGACATCACTGGGGCTGGACCGGCGCGGTCGGTGCTTACGCGCGAGGTGATAGACCGTATGACTCCGATGACAATCACGGCGACAATGACGCTCTTTCCAGGAGTCTTTGTTCGTGACTATGGAGGACTTGGTGGTTTGCAACTGATCTCGCTGCGAGGGGGCTCCTCTGCACAAGCTCTGGTGATGCTCGACGGAGCGCGTTTATCATCAGCCCAGAATGGCAGCATTGATCTGGCCTCACTACCCGTGAGAACTATTGATCGTGTGGAGTTGATCCGCGGTGGCGCGTCGGCACTCTATGGTGCGAATGCCTTGACAGGAGCTCTCGACGTTCAATTGCACCTCGCTGACACAGCCAGTGTCTCAGCCTTGATCTCACACGGTGCCTTTAATGAATGGCGCTCTGCGATCGGTGCGACGATGAACATTGGCACGGACACACGCTTAGGTGTCGATATCGACGTGCTTGGAACGCGTGGATCATTTCCCTTTCGGACGTCTCAATTCGGTAGTTCTTTTGAGGTGAATCGGCAAAACGGCGATGCCCGCCACGTCAGGGGGCTCGCCAGGTTTGAGTGTGGTGACCGTCATGCTGCAACACTGATCATGCGTGCAGCTGATCGCGGTGTACCCGGTGCCGTGGTGCAGGGTGCTATCACTCAGGCACGGGCTCGACTGCGCGATGAGGACGTCATGGCCGTTGTCCGCACGGTGCTGTTGGAGTCAGCGACCGACCGTCTGACAGTCCTGACGTCAATTCGTCACCTTGATCAGAACTTTGCCGATCCCGATGCGACGATTGTCGGCACGCAGGGCATCGACGTCCGGTACGTGCAGCGCGATGCAACGCTCAGCACTATATGGCGACATCAGCAAGCTGATTGGCTCACAACGCTTCGCCTTGATGCTTCGCATGCTGACCTTCAGGGGGCATCGATAGGAAGCTCCACTGGTGAAGCCGTCCAGCGCCGATCGATCAGTGCTGCAGCTGACGCCATCATCTCAGATCCTTTTTCTTCAGATGTTGAACTGCGGCTGGCCGCACGTGTCGATGGCTTCTCGGATGTTGGCGTGGCGTTTTCACCCATGATCGCACTGCGCCGCCCCCTGGCAGAGGGATTTGCCGTTCGTGCCGGTTGGAGCATGAGCTTTCGTCCGCCAACCTTTAACGAATTGTACTATCTGAACTATGGAACTCGGGATCTACACTCCGAGCGTGCGTCGACTCTTGACGTTGGTATCATTGCTCAACCATGGTCATGGTGTACTGTAGATGTGACAGCCTACAGTGCGATGATCCATGACTTGATCGTTTCGGTACCGGTAAGCCCCGTGATCACTAGTGCACAAAACGTTGGTCGTGCAACAAGTCAGGGGGCCGAACTGATAATACGTGCTCAAGGGTTTGATGGACAACTTCTGGCACAGTGGTCGTATACACTTCAGCTCATGCGTGATGCCACTGGACGGCAGACGCTTGACGGACGGCTGGTTCCGTACGCCGTGCCAGAGCTTGCGTCGGCTCTCCTTCAGTGGGACGTCGGAAGCTGGTTTGTGTCAGCACACTGGTCCTATACAGGCTATCGCTACGCGCTTGCCGGTGAACCGCGAGAGTTGATGCTCGAGCCATTTGCACTGACCTCGCTGCAGGCTGGATTCCGAGCACACGGACAGTTGCTTCACGCGAACGTCATGCTGCAGTGTGATAATCTTTTTGATGCATCCTATCAGGTTGTGCGCGGCTATCCAATGCCCGGACGAGCCATGCGAGTCATCGCGGGAGTAGAGTTTTGATGGCACAGCGCAAGCCACCACTCAAGCTCGACGAACGCACGCAGAATCTGCATGATGAAGCCTGTGCTGGTGGTCGGGAGACGTATATCGATCCAGTCAGCGGATACCGCGTGATCACCGAGGCAACTCATCGACGTCGCGGTGAGTGCTGCGGGAGCAAGTGCCGCCACTGTCCGTTTGATTGGATCAATGTACCTGATTCGCTGCTCGTATGGCTGACGCTAGTGCTGCTGGCATCGACGTCGGCCATGGCACAATGGAAGGCACAGCCCCTAGATACTGTCAAGTCCTCTACGTTTGGAAGCGGACAGCGGACTGGCCAGGGTGGCGTGTTTTTCCCGGCAAATGTGCTGACAGGTCCTTCCGTCGTTGCTCGTGACACCGTCCCAGCGACCGACCCGCGCGAAATCTGTTCGATCGGTCTGGGCGGCACCATCACGCTCGGATTGCGCAGAGGTGTGATCGTTGATGGACCGGGAGTGGACTTCACGGTGTTCGAGAATTCCTTCAGGTACGGTGCAGGACGCATCTATGCCGAACCGGCAACGGTCGAGGTCAGTCGAGACGGACTCGAATGGAAGATGTTCCCGTATGACTCGATAAGCTGCAGGGGGCTCGCCGGTGTCTCACCAACATCAGGGCAGGATCCCTACGATCCGCAGCGCAGCGGGGGAGATCAATTTGATCTTGCTGACATTGGCATGGATTCTGTACGATGGGTGCGTCTACGTGACGTTACGTCGATCATCTTGGGTAACCCGGCAAGCCCCTTCTTCGATCCAACACTAACGGGGTTCGATCTCGATGTGGTGCTGGCTCTCCACTCCGTGGATATGGCGTGGGAAGTTGGTATCACACCAGCGAGTTCCTCTTCAGATGTCGAGCTCGCCCTTCCACGTCCAGCGACGTCACAGATCATGGACGTAACCGGTCGAGTGATCAGAACCACGCAGCATGATTCCGGCATCATACGCCTAGATCTGTCGTGGCTGCCACGTGGCTGGTACTATGTGATCATCATCGATGGTGAGCGTCATTTCCTTGCAAAGGTTTTGCGCTCATGATACAGCTGCGTTCGATCATTCAGGTCACGTTTGTGACACTGGCCGTGCTTGCGGTCGGATGCCTGCCAACACCGAGCGGTATTCCGATCGAGGAGGGTCGGATTGATGGTCCGGGCATGTTTGTTCTTTGCGAAGGGCTCTGGCATCAGGATAACTCCACTCTGTGGTTCATCGCCGATGATGGAAGTGTAATCCGGGACGTTGTTGGTGGTCTCAACAAGGGGCTGCGCCTTGGTGACACGGGGTCGGACATTCACGTTCGCGGAGATACACTCTGGATCGTCGTCAGCACGTCGCGCTCGATCGAGATGTTTCACCGACGCAGTGGTCTCTGGCTTGGACGGCTACATTTCTCGGATCTGCGAGAGCCGTATGCAATGGCGTTCGTCAACGACTCTGTGGCTTTGTGTACCTTCCTGAATGACGCGTCGATCGCAGAGTTTAACGCCCGTACTCTCGCAGTCCGCGTCCCGCGTGTTGACGTTGGCCCCGCGCCGGAGGGCATCACTGTTGTTGGCGGTCGAGTGTATGTGGCCAACAGCGGTCTTGGCGATCTGCGCCAGGGTGAGCCGGGGGCAGGCACGGTCTCTGTTCTTGCGGCATCGGATCTTTCGATGGTTGACACCATCAAGGGGCTTCCGAACGTCATGAATGTGCTGGAAGAATCCCGCACCGGCAGGGTATGGTGTACGTACCGTCATGTCGTTTCTACGCCGGATTCGCTCGGTGGTGTGGTGTGTTACGATCCTGCCAAACGAACCATCGTTGAGCACTATCGGCTGCGGTCTCCAACCGCTGCATGCGTTGATCCTGCAACTGGAACGCTATACGTGCTGCATGCGGCGGGCGTGAGTCGTATTGTGCGTGGCCGAATCTCGACCGTGATCAGCAGAACATCAGCCGATGCGTGGTACTCACTTGCCTGGGACGGGCGATCATCTCGACTGATCATCGGTAACGCCCGCAGTTACGTCACCGACGGGGAGGTCATTGTCATCGATACCGCTGGAACGGTGATACGCCGCGTTGATGTCGGCATCAATCCTGGAGGAGTCGTTGCAGTTGACTGATCAGCCCCTTACCCGACGCGGTAGCCTTCGGCGATGAGCAGGTCCTTGATGCGTTGAACGTGATCGCCCTGCATTTCAATGCTCTGATCGACAATCTGTCCGCCGGCTCCGAGGGATTTCTTCATCAGTGAGAGCAGGCGATTGAGTTCCGCCGGATGGGAAAAGAAGCCCCAAGCAATGGTCACAGCTTTGCCGCGACGTTTCTCAACGCGCACACGTAGGCGTAACACCTGACCGTCATGACCGAGGCGTTTTTGGGGTTGATTGCTGGCTTTCTCGCTCTTTTCGGGCATTCCGAGCAGCGAGCCGAGATCTTCAAGTCCTGGCATGACGCAATATGCAGTTCGGGAAGTTCTTGGTGAAGCCCCCTGTGGTTGCGAGGTTTGTTGGATGCGAACCTGGTTGATTATTCTCGCGCTGATACTTCTAACCGTGGTCTATTCCGTTGCCGTGATGGTGCACATGCTGCTCTGGCGAAATGACGACGTCTTCTATGCCTACGCCCGGAGCTGGTCTCGGATGGTGCTGCGCTGGGCTGGAGTGGATGTGATTCTCCATGGCCGCGAGCACATCGTGCCGGGTGAGCGCTACATCTACGCATCCAATCATGCAAGCATGTTTGACATTCCGGTCATCCTTGCCGAAGTCCCGGACAACGTTCGAATCATGTACAAGAAGGAACTCGAGCGTGTGCCGATCTTCGGCTGGAGTCTGGCTCTTTCTCCATTCGTTGCCATTGATCGCGGCAAGAAGCGGCAGGCGGCTGCTGTGCTCGACGAGGTGACGGCTACGCTGCGGCAAGGCAGTTCGGTACTGGTGTTCCCAGAAGGGACGCGCAGTCCTGACGGACGTCTGCAGGAATTCCGTCGCGGGGCATTCTCACTTGCTGTCAAGAGTGCACGGCCGATCGTGCCCGTGGCCATGACAGGCACGGCGTCGATTCTGCCCAAAGGTACACGTCGATTGCGCGGCGGCCAGGTGCACCTGCACCTGTTCGCTCCTGTGAACGTGCCTGAGAACGCCACGCGTGAGCAGGAGAAGGGGCTGATGCAGTCGGTGCATGACATCATTGCCAACGCCGTAGATTCGCAACCATGACCATTGAAGAGATCCACGCTATTGCCTCACTGGCCCGCCTGCGCTTTACCAATGAGCAGGCTGAAGCCTTTGCTAAACAGTTCACCGACATCGTTGCCTTTGTCGATGTTCTCAAGTCCGTCGATATGTCAGATGTCGAACCGATGACGGCTGTCAATGACCAGGTGAACGTCCTTCGCGATGATGTCGTGGGTGAGTCGATCTCCACCTCTGACGCTCTGAGCAACGCACCAAAGAAGAATGAAGCGTTCATCAAGGTGCCGAAGGTTCTGGGATGATCGTCGGTGTTATTCCGGCGCGATTCGCCGCGACCCGGCTACCGGGTAAGCCCCTTGTCGATCTCTGCGGACAGTCGATGATCGAACGTGTCTGGCGTGCTGCATCATCGTGCGCGGAGCTTGATCGTGTTCTCATTGCCACTGACGATGACCGAGTTGCCTCTGAGGCACAGCGCATCGGTGCGGAAGCAGTCATGACCGATCCGGCGTTGCCCAGTGGTACGGATCGATGTCAAGCTGCGCTGGCCGCGCTTTCGGCGTCCCCCGAGATCGTGATCAATATTCAAGGTGATGAGCCACTCTTGAAGTCCTCGGTCTTATCGGATCTGGTTCGGGCACTACGCGGCGGCACGGCTGATGTTGCCACACCAGTGTCGCACATTGTTGAGCCCCATGACCTTGTCGACCCGAACATCGTCAAGGTCGTGATGACGTCATCCCGCCGAGCTCTGTACTTTTCCCGATCACCGGTTCCGCACGTACGAAGTGCCGACGTAGGCGAGTGGCTCGGGCATACGGCGTTCTGGAAGCACATCGGGATCTACGCCTACCGCACACATGCACTGGAGCGTCACGTGGCTCTGCAGCCCACCGAACTCGAACGTCTGGAATCACTTGAGCAGTTGCGACTGCTCGCTGATGGAGCGCACTTTGCCTGTGTGCCCACTGATGCTCCATTTATAAGTGTCGATACCCCCGAAGATGCAGAGCGCGTGCGACGCTTTCTCTCGAGGGGCTAGCGCGGCATGAGCAGCAGTTCTGCGGCAGCCACGGCATCATCGACCGTGATCGTCATCATGTCGTCGCCAAGTCCGCTCTCGAGCACAACAGCGCGATCCGTATATGGACCCCAACGACCA
Organism: uncultured Melioribacter sp.; assembly: GCA_964393485.1. GTDB lineage: Bacteria > Bacteroidota > Ignavibacteria > Kapaibacteriales > Kapaibacteriaceae > UBA10438. The sequence continues at coordinate 6,522 of CAYMTW010000036.1, forward strand.
GCGCTCATGCTCGGCGTGCACGGGTAGAAGCCGACCACGGCAATACCCAGCGCAGCGGCGACGTGCAGTACGCCGGTCGAGTTAGCCAGGAGCAGATCTGCTCCCGAAAGCATATCGATCATCCCAGCGAGATTGAGTCTGCCACAGAGATTGGTAGCCCCAGGACAGAGAGCGCCGACCCGATCACAGAGCTGTTGCTCTGCTGTAATTCCGGTGATGATGATCTCAGCATCCAGCTCCTCGGCGAGTCGCCGTGCTGCCTGGCCAAACCGCTCGGCTGGCCAGTCCTTTGCCGAGCCCCCGGATCCAGGGTGAATGATCACGCGCGGCCTGTCTCGCCAAGGTCGTTCTGCTGGCGATGGTAGCGGCGATACGAGGCGAACCGTGGGCATCGGGCCGCCAAAGGCATGCATGATCATTCGGACGTTGTACTCGGCCTCGTGAAAGGCCGCATCGGAGCGGTGTTCAGAGACACGGACGTTGTAGAGAGGCGAATACCAACGGTATCCCGATCCTACGCGTCGGCTTACACCCGCGCGCAGAGCCTGCCACGCCTCGGCGAATCGTGGGCGGGGCGCAAAAAGCGTGTCGATCGATCGCGAACGCAGGATCGGTGAGATGTCGGCGTTCGGCCGGTCAAGGAACACGACCTCGTCGATGCAGGAGACCTGCCGGACAAGGGGCTCGACGTATGGTGAGGCGATCAGCGTGAGCCGCGCATTGGGGAACCGTTCGCGCAGAATGGGGAACATCGGTAACGTCAGGACCATGTCGCCGAGACGATCTGTTCGGATAACGGCGATACTCTTAGGGTCGGACATTGATAGGCTCAAAATGAAAAGGGGGCGCGGCACGAAGATGCACCGTAGCCCCCTTGATCAGCAGTGTCAGAAGTGTGGATCAGTCGAGGTCCAGGAACCACTCGATACCAACGGACGGCGTTAGCAGACCGAAGTTGAGGGCGTCCGTCTTTGTGGCAAACGGGAAACGCAGAACGGCCACTTGTGCAAAGAGACCTACGTTCTTTGAAGGGAAGTACTCTGCACCACCGGCAAGCACGATTCCCTCATTGGCACCGCCTGTGTTGAGGCCGTCCTGCTCTGCAGGATTTACATAAAACATGCCAAGGGCGTATGTGTTGAAGTCGCTGCCCTGTGACAGAAAGTACTTTCCTGAGAGGCCGATGGTGACGAAGGTGCCGGGTGCCGTGGTGCCGATCTCGTCGTCCGCCGTACCCTTGGTGCGCATTCCGAGCTGCGCTACAAGCTGGAACTTCTCGTTGATGGTATATCCGATGTGGCCCCCCGGGAACCATCCCGTAGAAGCGCCAACAACAACGCGCTCCGCCGGCATCTGGGCCAGTGCTGTGGTTGCGACCATGGCAGCCACGATGGCGGTAAGGAAAAATCTCTTCATGCTGTGCTCCCTGCAAAACTGAACGTGAAAGTTTGGCGTCGCAATATAGCGTTCCGCGGTCCTCTCCGTAACTTCGTTCCTAATCCGTCACCCTAGACTGCATGATCACAGTCCACCAGTACACCCCCGAACATCGCCAGGAATGGGACGACTTCGTCGAGCGCTCAAACAGCGGAACGATGTTCCATTGCCAGCAGTTTCTCGATTACCATCCGGATGGAAAGTGGAACTGGCATCACCTGATGTTCCGCGAAGACGGACGCCTGGTAGCCGTTCTGCCTGCGGGTATCGGCAAGGATGGCGCGCTATGGTCTCCGACCGGAGCATCGTACGGGTCGATTGTTGTTGCCGATGAGTCCTTTGAACGCTGCCTGCACATTGTTGATGCTTTTATCGACTATGCCCGAAACGCCGGATTTACCGATGCCTATCTCATCCCACCGCCGCTGATCTATACGCTGAACTACAGCCAGCACATCGAGTATGCGATGCTGTACCGTAAAGCCACCTTTGAACTTCACTACATCTCGCACGCGATCGATCTCAAACGAGGCAATGATTTTCTGGAGTACTTCGATCAAACGGCTCGTAAGTCGGTTCGCAAGATCCTGCGTCAAGGGGCGATAACGATCCGTGAGTCGGATGACTACGAGACGTTTCACAAGATCCTGGTAGAGAACAAGGCCCGTCACAACACACGGCCAACGCATACTCTCGATGATCTGTTAAAGCTTCGCGATCTCATGCCGGAGAAGCTTCGCCTGAACATGGTGTATCACAACGATGAGCCTATTGCCGGTTCACTGCTCTTTCTTGCGAACCGCAAGGTGGTGTTGTGTTTTTACAACATGCTTCGCTACGAATACGAGCACCTGCGTCCGATCTATCTCATCATGTATGAGACGGTGCGCTGGGCTGTGGAGAATGGCTACGAATGGGTTGACATCGGTGTCTCTCAGGACACGAAGGCAGAGGACCCCATGACGCCGTCGCTGGGTTTGATCGCCTTCAAGGAACGCTTCGATGCGCGAGGTATCCTGCGTAGCACATATCATCTCGACCTGCGTCAGGGGTCGTAACGTGATCGACACCGACGTGCTTCTGATCGCGCTCGCTGACGTCCAGCGGGACGCTCGCACCCTCAATCTTGCCCGTGCGCTGAGTGCCGGCGGACTCCATGTCGTGGTACATGCAGCCGATGCGGAACAGACGGCTGCTCGGTTGGGCTCCGTGCATGTCATCCCGTGGAAGGATCCCGGCGGACGAGCTGCAAAGAGATGGTGGTCGTTGCGATCAAGTGCACGTCAGCTGGCTGTGCGTGCCCGCTTGGTCATCGCCATGGACCTGTTTGCACTCAGTGCAGCGAGTATTGTAGCCAAGCGATGTACTGCGCCACTGCTCTACGACATGCGCGAGTTTTACTTTGCTCTTGGTCCCCTTGAAGGCCGTGGGGTGCGTCAGCGCATTCTAGCCTGGCATGAGCGTCACCTGCTGAAGAATGTTGATCGAGTCATGGTCTCCGGTCCGCTGGATGCTATCGTAGCTCAGGAGCGGTATACCCTCAAATCGCCACCCGTGGTGCTGCTCAACACGCCGCCGTACAGAGACCCTGTGAAGAGTGATCTTCGTGCCCGCTGCGACGTTCCCGACGACGCGATCCTCGCTGTCTATCAGGGTGTGATCCACAGGGGCAGGGGGCTTGTGCCGATGTTCACGGCAATGTCGGCTGAGCCGAGACTGCACCTTGCCATCATTGGAGATGGACCCGCCCACGAGGAGATGCGCCGATCTGCACTGCAATGTGGCGTAAGTGATCGGGTGCACTGGCTGGGCAGCGTGGCCTATGATGACCTCCATGCGCTCACGTGTGGGGCTGATATCGGGGTGTGCCTGATAGAGCCCCTTTCCATGAGCTATGAGTATGCCCTGCCGAATAAACTTTTTGAGTACATGATGGCTCGTGTTCCTGTGCTGGCATCGGATCTGCCGGCGCTGCGTGCCCATATGTCCGATCATCCTGTAGGCATGTTGGTTGACCGTGCCCTTCGTCCTGAAGATATCTGTGCGGCGATCGACGCGCTTAGCTCTGGACCCCAGCGACGCCAGGCGGTTGAGGCATGCGAGGGGATCCACCAGCTGAGCTATGAATCACAGAGTGCAAACGCCGTGGCGCTCTGCCGCGGATATCTGACATGACAATCTATGCCGTGCTGTTTCTGCAGCAGCTTATCGCCTCCAGCACGCATCTTATCGCCAAGAATGTTACCGCGGGACTGCATCCTGCCAGTGTGGTCCTTGTGCGGGGTATCTGGACGTGTCTTGCCTTTGCTGTGTGGTTTACCATACGGCCTCGCACGTGGAAGACCGTGGACCGACGTGATATCATCGCCATCCTGCTGCTGGGGCTTGTCAATATCCCTGTGAATCAGATGCTGTTCATCTGGGGCGTTTCGTATACCACCGCACCGAATGCCTCGTTGGCCTACGCGCTAACACCAGCTTTCATCGTGGCGCTGCAGGTGGGCGTGCATCGTCTGCCAGCCGGTCCTGGAAAGCTCCTCGGGGTGGCCATCGCACTGGTCGGGGCTGCTGTCGTGCTCGTGGACCGGGGGGCGGGCATTTCTGCAGGCCAGATGACCGGTAACGTGATGGTACTGCTGGCGAGTTTGTCGTGGGCGTGCTTCACGCTCTATGGCCGCCGCATCGTTAAGCGATATGGTCCGGTTCAGGCGATTGCGATGACATTCTTTGCCGGACTGGCTATCTACGCACCGGTGTGGGCCATACTGCCAGTGGATGCGCCATTGGACCCACTTTGGTCGCCGGGCTCGACGCATATCTGGGGTCAGCTGTTCTATCTCGGCGTCGTGACATCCGGCATTGGCTACGGCCTCTGGTACTATTCCCTCAGCCGGCTCGAATCAAGCAAGGTTGCCGTCTTCAATAACCTTCAACCGGTGATCACTTCGGTGCTGACCTTTCTACTGATCGGAGCAACGCCAAGCCCCCTGTTCATCATCGGTGGAGCCATCACCCTGGTGGGCGTGATCATCACACAGAGATCGTAGTTTTGCCCTCGCAGTTGTAGATCGCTCACATACCGACCGGAGACTCCCTATGCGCCTCGACGCTCATCATTGCATGGCACTGTGCATTGACATCCAGGAGCGGCTGTTTCCACATATCCATGAGCACGATGAACTAGCTGACCGCTGCTTTCGGCTAATCAGAGGACTGCAGGTGCTGAATGTGCCCATTACCGTGACCGAGCAATACGTCAAGGGGCTTGGGCCAACGATCCCTCTGGTGCGTGAAGCGCTCGGTGAGCATGAGCCATTGGAAAAGATGACGTTTAGCTGCTGCGGTGTGCAGGCTATCGAAGCTGCGGTTCTGGGATCGCGCCGGCATCAGGTGATCATCTTTGGCATTGAGACCCACGTATGTGTTTTGCAAACTGTGCTTGATCTGCTAGAGCAGGGCCAAACTGTGGTGGTCGTCGAAGACTGCGTCTCCTCACGGGCGGCCAACGACAAGCATGTGGCCATCAAACGCATGCGTCAGCAGGGGGCGATCATCACCACGATGGAATCGCTGCTGTTTGAACTTCTTCGAGTTGCCGGAACAGATACGTTCAAGGCTGTGTCAGCGATCGTCAAATAGTACCTTAAGCCCTTCACCGTTTCCGAAAGCCACGTCATGCCAGCACGTAAGCAACGTTCAGTGTCTCGGACGTCAGCACCGTCGACCGATGGCATTTCCTCGGTGCTGACCGAGGATAGACAGTTTGCTCCTCCCGACGATTTTGCTCGCAGTGCCCATGTATCCTCGGCAGCCTCATTGAGTAGGACGCAGCGGCGGGCGGCGGCTGACGTTGTAGAGTTCTGGCAGGAGAGAGCACGTGAACTGGTATGGTTCCGCGATTGGAAACGTCCGCTCGATTGGAAGCATCCTCATGCCCGGTGGTTCGTTGGTGGCACCATAAATGCCTCGGTGAACTGTCTCGACCGTCACATTGGCGGCTGGCGCCGCACCAAGGCTGCACTCATCTGGGAAGGCGAGCCCGGTGAGATCCGTACGCTGACCTATCAGCAGCTGCACGCCGAAGTATGCAAGGCCGCCAACGCCATGCTGCACCTTGGCGTCAAGCGGGGTGATGTCGTTGCCATCTACATGGGCATGGTGCCGGAAGCCGTCATCGCCATGCTTGCTTGCGCGCGTATCGGAGCTACGCACAATGTGATCTTCGGTGGATTCAGTAGCGAGGCCGTACGCGAGCGTATCAATGATTCCGGTGCTGTCTTGCTGATCACGCAGGATGGAGCGTTTCGCCGCGGCAGCACGGTAGAGCTCAAATCGGCTGCCGATGTTGCCGTGAAGAAGTGCCCGACGATCAGTCATCTGGTGGTCGTGCGTCGAACGGGTGATCCTGTTGCCATGAAGCGTGGACGCGACCACTGGTGGCACGAGGTCGTCGGTGGAGCCTCGGCCGTCAACGAGCCGGCCCAACTGGACTCTGAGCATCCGCTGTTCATTCTCTACACAAGCGGCTCAACTGGTAAGCCCAAGGGCATTTTACACACCACCGGTGGGTATCTCACGCAGGTGGCTTACACAAGCCGTATGGTCTTTGATCTGCAGGACTCCGACACGTACTTCTGCACGGCCGATGTCGGCTGGATCACAGGTCACTCCTACATCGTCTATGGTCCGCTGCTCAACGGGGCGACAGTCCTGATCTACGAAGGCACGCCCAATCATCCGCAGCCAGATCGTTTCTGGGATATCATTGAACGCCATGGCGTGACGATCTTCTACACAGCGCCGACGGCTATTCGCAGTTTCATGAAATGGGGCGAAGCATGGCCAGCAAAGCACGATCTGTCGTCCCTACGTCTGCTTGGTACGGTCGGTGAGCCAATCAACCCTGAGGCCTGGATGTGGTATCACAGCGTGATCGGCGGCGGACGTTGCCCCATCGTCGATACATGGTGGCAGACGGAAACGGGTGCGATCATGATCTCGCCGTTGCCCGGGGCCACCACCACCACTCCGGGGACGGCAACCAGGCCCCTTCCCGGGATCGAAGCTGATGTCGTGCGTAAGGACGGTACGCCATGTCGGGCAAATGAAGGTGGACTTCTCGTGATCAAGCATCCATGGCCATCAATGTTGCGAACCATACATGGCGATGATGTGCGCTACCGTGCAGCCTATTGGAGTGAGTTCCCAAAGTCGCGCCGTCATCCAGGGTGGTATTTCACTGGCGACGGGGCCCGCAAAGACACGCGAGGAAACATCTGGATCATCGGCCGGGTGGATGATGTGGTGAACGTCAGCGGTCACCGTCTCGGCACGGCAGAGATTGAAAGTGCGCTGGTATCGCATCCACGTGTGGCCGAATCGGCTGTAGTTGCCCGTCCGGATGAAGTAAAAGGCAATGCCCTTGTTGCCTTTGTCACGTTGAAGGGGGCCGTCGCGGCCTCACCGGCGCTTGCCGAGGAACTCCGTACTCATGTGGCCAAGGAGATAGGTCCAATAGCCCGGCCCGATGAGATTCGGTTCACGGACGCGCTGCCTAAAACCCGCAGCGGTAAGATCATGCGTCGCCTTCTTCGAGAGCTTGTCACCAGTGGTTCGGCCAAAGGCGACGTCACGACGCTCGAAGATGCGGGCGTCCTCGAGCGGCTCCGCCGTGGTGAGGAAGAATAGCGAAGGGGCGCATAGCCGCCTGGTCTCTATTTTTGCCCACCGACTTTTTCACCGCACTTCACCTACCGTCACATGAGCATCCGCAAAGCCGTCATCATGGCCGGAGGATTCGGAACGCGCCTGCGTCCGCTGACGATGTCCATCCCCAAGCCGATGGTGCCCGTGGCCAATCGACCGATGATGGATCACATCGTTTCGCTGCTCACGCGTCACGGTATTAGTGATGTTGTGTCGCTGCTCTACTTCCAGCCCGAGAATATCACAGACCACTTTGGTGATGGTTCAAACCATGGCATCAGCATGCAGTACATGCTTGCCGAGGCTGACTTCGGAACGGCCGGTAGTGTGAAGAATGCTCAGCAGATGCTCGACGAGCGGTTTATCATCATCTCGGGCGACGTCCTGACTGACATCGACATTTCAGCTGCAGTGGCCTTCCATGAGCAACGCGGAGCCATGGCCACGATCGTTCTGACTCGCGTTGCCGAGCCCCTTGCCTACGGCATCGTGATGACCGATGCTGATGGACGGATCACCCGCTTCCTTGAGAAGCCCTCATGGGGTGAGGTCTTCAGTGATACGATCAACACGGGCATTTACATCCTCGAGCCCGAAGTGCTGGATCTCATTCCGGCAAAGGCAGAGTTCGACTTCAGCAAGGACCTCTACCCGCTGATGTTACAGAAGGGGATGCCACTCTACGGATATATCGCTGATGGCTACTGGAAGGACATCGGCAACCTGCATGAGTACCAGCTGGCCCACGAGGACGTTCTTGCAGGACGTGTCGCCGTTGACTTTGCCTCCACGCAACACAACGGCTACTATGCTGGAACGGGGCTCAGCATTGCCCCCACGGCACGGTTTGAAGGATGCGTCGTTATCGGTGATGACGTTGTCATTGGTGAACATGCGAAGCTTCGGGACTGTGTTGTCGGCAACGGCAGCAGCATCGGTGCTGGTGCAGTCCTAAGTGATACGGTGCTGTGGAACAATGTGCAGATCGGCGACTATACAGAGATGAGTCGAGCCATTGCGTGTACCAACGTGACGATCGGGTCCAAGGCAACGATTGGAGAGCATGCCATCATTGCTGAAGGCTGCGTGATCGGAGATCATGCCCGGCTGCTGTCAAACGTCAAACTCTGGCCACGCAAGGTAGTGGAGTCTCACGCAATCGTCACACGCAGCCTGGTCCAGGAGGAACGCTGGGCACGGGTTCTCTTTACCGATGCGCGCATCGGCGGCGTGTCGAACATCGATGTCAATCCCGAGTTCGCAGCCAAGCTTGGCGCATGCATGGGGATGGCCTTTGGCGTGGGTACAACCGTGGTGTCGTCGCGTGATGATGACCCAGTATCACGCATCATCAAGCGCAGCATCATGTCTGGGCTGATGAGCGTCGGAGTCAACATCGCAGACCTTCAGACGACATCGATTCCGCAAACACGCCAGGATCTCAATACGGGTCGCTACGTGGCCGGATTCCACGTTCGCCGATCACCGAGTGCATCGGACCGGACGGATATTATCATTTTCGGACGTGATGGTCGTGACATCACTTTATCGCAGACAAAGTCCATCGAGCGGTACTTCTTCGGTGAAGATGTTCGCCGGGTCACCCATGATCACGTCGGACGTCTTGCCTTCCCGGAACGCTCGACGGCCATGTACGTGAACCGGTTTCTCGAGACCATCGACGTCGAGGCCATCCGCCGGCAGCACTTTCGTCTGCTCGTCGATTACTCCTTCGGTCTGGCCTCGACCGCATTCCCGCAGATCCTCGGAGAGCTCCAGTGCCGTACGCTCTCGATGAACGACTACGTCGATTCGGCTCACTTTGCCGATCCCCTGGCTGAAGTGCTTGATGAGTCGGCCACTATCATGCGGTCATTGGGATATCAGATCGGGTTCAAGATCAATCCTGGAGCTGAGAAGATCGCACTCGTCGATGAACGGGGTATCTGGTACACATCGCAGCGTCTGCTGACAATCGTGACCAAGCTCTTTCTCGAATCGCATCGTGACCGCGAGCCATATCGCATTGCCGTGCCGGTGCAGGCCACAGGCGAGATCGAGCAGGTTGCCGCTTCCTATAACGTGGAGGTGGTGCGCATCCGTAACTCCCACTCGGCCATGATGGACGCCACCAAGGACGAGACGATTGCGTTTGTTGGTGGAACGCGAGGGGGCTTCATCTTTCCCGAGTTTCTGAACGCAAGTGACGGGATGTATTCAGCCGTGAAGATCCTTGAGATGCTAAGCAAGACCGGGTATCAACTCTCGCAGCTTGATGCCGACCTCCCGAAGCGGTATCAGGTCACTCGCACAGTGCCGTGCGCCTACGAGCAGCGTGGAACCGTGATGCGGCACGCTATGGAATATTCTGAGAACAAACACCGCATGCTCATCGACGGCGTGCGGATTATGGACGGTAACGTGACGGTACTGCTTTTGCCCCATAAGGAGGATGAGCTGTTCGTTGTAACTGCCGAAGCTGACGATGTCGAGACCGCACAACAACACTGTGACATGTTCGCAGAACTCATCACGCAATGGCGCTTTGGACGCAACGATGGACACGAGGATCTCAGCAATACTTGACCCTTCCTGCATACGACTCAATCTCGACGTCTCTGATAAAGACGACTGCCTGCGCAAGGTGGTCGACCTTGTAGCTGCCACAGGCAAGGTTCGGGATATGGAGCGGTTGCACTCCGTGATCGTAGATCGCGAACGGCTGATGTCAACCGGTATCGGCAACAGCGTTGCGCTGCCCCATGGCAAGACGGACGTTGTTGATCAGTCGATTGTGGCTGTGGCAACTCTTGCTTCGCCAATTGACTTTGATTCACTTGATGACAAGCCCGTTTCGATCGTCATCCTACTAGTTGGTCCTGAGAGTAATGTCGGCGTGCATCTGCGTCTTCTCAGTCGCATATCGCGCCTTGTCGGCTCCGATCAGTTCCGTGCATCGCTACTTTCGGCACGGTCCGCAGAAGATGTTCTGGCACTGTTCGCCGGCAGTGAGGAGGAGCAGGGGTGAGCATTACGGCAATCCGCGGGATGCGGGACATCTTTGGCAAGGAGATCGATCAGTGGCATCGTGCGGAGACTATCTTCCGCTCAGTTGCCAGCGATTTTGCCTATGAGGAGTTCCGCACACCGATTCTGGAGAGTACGGACCTCTTCAAGCGCGGAGTGGGTGAAGACACGGACATCGTCGGCAAAGAGATGTACACCTTCGAGGACCGCGGTGGCGATTCGCTCACGCTTCGTCCAGAGTTGACAGCGCCGATCGTCCGCGCCTGTATAGAGCATAGTCTGTTGCACCACAGTCCAACACTCCGTCTCTGGTACAACGGACCGCAGTTCCGCTATGAGCGTCCACAGAAGGGACGCTACAGACAGTTCCATCAGTTTGGTGCCGAGTGTATCGGTTCGTCGTATCCAGAGGCTGATGTAGAAATCATCCTCCTGGCCTATGAAGCGCTCCGTCGGTTCGGACTTATGCAGTTCCGCCTTGAGCTCAACTCGCTCGGTTCGGCAGATGTCCGCCTTCGGTATCGTGAGGCCCTGGTTGCTTTTCTCGAAGCCAACAGCAATCAGCTTTCGGAAGATAGTCGCCGGCGAATGCATGCCAATCCGCTGCGCGTGCTGGATTCCAAGGACGAGGCAGATATTCGCGTCAGCGCGAGTGCACCGCGTCTCGAGGACTTCTATGATGAAGTCAGCGCTGAGCATTTCAACGCCGTTCGGTTGTTGCTGGACGTCGCAGGTATCCCGTACATCGTAAATCCTAAACTTGTTCGCGGTCTGGACTACTACAATCACACGGTCTTTGAGTTCACAACCGATCAGCTTGGCTCGCAGAATGCTGTTGGAGGGGGCGGACGGTACGATCAATTGTTTTCCACGCTGGGTGGCGGAGAGGTTCCGGCTGTCGGCTTTTCTATCGGCATCGAGCGGATGCTTCTGCTCTGGGAGGCCGAGCATGGCGCACCTGAGCCGCCACCACCACATGGTGTCTACGTCATAGGAATTGGGGACTCGGCACGCGTACCGGTGCAACTGATCATTCACCGCCTGCGTTGCAGCGGATATCATGTGGTGTCGGACCTGCAGCGTCGCTCGGTCAAAGCGCAGATGAAAGATGCCAACAGAGCTGGTGTGGCGTACACGGTGATGATCGGTGATGACGAGATCACTTCGTCAACGGCTGTGGTCAAGAACATGATCACCGGTGAACAGCTCACCGTTGCGCAGACGGAGATCGAAACTCTGGTGGGTCGCCATGAGTGATGACCGTATCGAACCGTCGATCGATCGTGAGTACACGGTCTCGTTCTTCCGTCAGTCTTCCGAGGACAATGTTGAGTTGCTTGGCGTACGCGTGGTAACAACGAGGGAGTTCACTTCATTTGCCTACGCGCTCGGCCTCAACGTCACGTATGATGTCGCACGCCGACAAATGCTAATCGAGATCGGAGGATTGTCAATCCCGACCGTTATGATGCCCGCCGCCGGCGGCGCTGTGGCTGAGCGGAGTGTGGCGTTCCCGGACGCGGGAGCTATCGACGTTGAGATCATTCGCAAGTCATCTCGACAGTCAGCACGACTGATGATCACTGATGGTCAGTTACGTATTGAAGACGGGGAAGGGGTGGCCCCCTTCGCGCATGTTCGCACACTGGGTGTGACGTAACCGATGCGCGACGTCCGTCCCGATAGGATTCGGATTTTTCGTGCCAGTGTTACGAAGTGGCAGATCAAGGTTCTCCTGACGCTTTCGGGTCTGGGCATCATGGGTGGGGTGCTCTACGCGACCAAGACCATTGTTGATGAGCTGGTCGCCAACGAGAGGCGAACCGTCGAACTCTACGCCAAGCTCCTTGCGCGGTCCTACCAGACAGCTACGGACGAGGAGCTTCTCTACTACATCGATCAGGCCTACTCATCGATACATTTTCCAGTGATCCTTACCGGCCGGGATGCCAAGCCTGTGTTCCCGTACCAGCAGTACATGATCAACGTCGAGCTGGATACGACTCTGAACATCGAGCAGCAGGGGATATGGCTGTCCGCCTATATCGAAGAGATGCGCCGGGAGTACCCGCCCTTTGAGATCCGTGACCCTTCGGGGAGGGTAGTGCAGCTGATGTTCTATGCCAACTCTGCCGTTGTGCGCCGGCTGCGCTACATGCCCTTTGTTGAGATCATCTCTGTTGCCGCCTTCATTCTGGTTGCATATCTGATCTTGTCAAGCATCCGGCGCAACGAGCAATCGAGCATCTGGGTCGGTATGGCAAAGGAAGCGGCTCACCAGCTGGGTACGCCCCTTTCCAGTCTGCTGGCCTGGCTAGAGCTGCTTCGTCTGAACAAAGACTCGCCAGAGAATATCCTCGCAACAGCGCAGGAGATGGAACAGGACGTTGAACGGCTGAATGTGATCGCCAACCGTTTCGCCAAGATCGGCGCTCAGCCCAAGATGACGCGCGTGCCGGTGGCCGAGATCCTCGAGCGCGCGTGCCTGTATTTTGAGAAGCGTCTTCCGAACCTCGGTAAGCGCATCACGCTGGTGCGAGATTTTGACCAGACCCTCTTTGCCTCGCTCAATGAGGAGCTCTTTGCCTGGGTGATTGAAAATCTCATCCGCAACGCTGCCGATGCTCTTGACAGACATGACGGGATCATTGAGCTGCGTCTGACGCGGCGCGCAAAGGGCGGCATTCTAGTGACGGTAACCGATAATGGTAAAGGCATGACGCGTCAGATCGCAGCCAGAATCTTCCAGCCTGGATTCACCACAAAGAAGCGTGGCTGGGGTCTTGGATTATCGCTTTCGAAGCGGATCATTGAGGACTATCACGGCGGACGCATATTCGTGCGGGAGACACAGCCCGGAGTCGGAACCACTTTTGCTATCGAGATCCCCGAGACATGACCCAGAAGCCTGAACCATCCAACATCGACTGGTTCATCCTGTTGCCGATTGCGGCGTTGCTACTGTTCAGCGTGGCCTTTGTGTACAGCGCTAGTGCCTCATTCGCTGATGTCAAGCTCGGTTCCAGCGAAGGTCTTGTGTGGAACCACGCCCTGAGAGTGATCATCGGTCTTCTGTTGATGCTCTTCTTTGCGAAGGTGGACTATCATGTTTTCGAGCGCAGTACGCCGACGCTCATGTGGATCGCCTATGGCTTTCTGATCATGGTGCTAGTGATGGGAACCGAGATCAAGGGTGCAAGCCGCTGGGTCCGTCTCGGTCCATTTAACTTTCAACCGTCAGAGCTGGCGAAGTGGACCGTCGTTCTGCATACTGCAGTCGTTCTGAGCACGAACACCCATGTGCTGCGCACCTGGAAAGGGGGCATCTGGGCCGTACTGAAGTGGACGCTTCCGGTGTCGATTCTGATCGCTTTGCAGCCCAACCTCTCGACGGCCACGGTCATCTTTCTCATTGTCATGGTCATGATGTTTCTCGGAGATGTCCGACCGTCGCAACTAGCTGTGATCGTCGCTGCCGGCATGGCCGCAGCCGGACTCTATGCCGTCACTGCTGAGTATCGTATGCGGCGTCTTCTGTCCTTCTTTGGCGGTCAGGCCGACGAGGCTGTTCGCTACCAGCTGGACCAGGCGCTGATCGCGTTTGGCAACGGAGGCTTGAGTGGTGTAGGTCCGGGCCAGAGCCGTCAGCGCGACTTCTTTCTACCAGAGTCGTACGGGGACTTCATCTTCAGCATTGTTGGCGAGGAATACGGATTCATTGGTGTCCTGTTTCTGATCTCGGCGTTCACTCTTATCATGCTCCGCGGCTATACCGTTGCCAAGAAAGCTCCAGATACGTTTGGCAGAATCCTTGCAGGGGGCATTACCACCACGCTCTCGATCTACGCCTTCGTCAATGCCGGCGTCACCTGCGGCATCCTCCCAACGACGGGTCTGCCTATGCCCTTCATTTCCTACGGTGGCTCAGCCGTTTTCTTCAGCGCCATCGCCGTGGGTATCCTGCTCAATGTGTCGTCCCAGGCAGGAGTATTCAAACGACGCCGAGTACCGAATGACAAATGACAAATGACAAATGACAAATGACAAATGACAAATGGCAGATGACAAATGGCAAATGACAGCCGTCATCCCCGCGAAAGCGGGGATCCATCTTCGTTTATCGGTAATCACACAAGCGCGCGTGGATTCCCGCGTTCGCGGGAATGACGATCAGTGCCCCGTACCCCGTACCCCGTACCCCGTACCCCGTAC
>CAYMTW010000037.1:0-20621 GCA_964393485.1 uncultured Melioribacter sp.
CACGGGACTTCTTGCCACCGAACCGCCAGAGCACGTCACCGTCGACCCTACTAACACAGATGACCTCATCAAGATGTCGGCAGGAGACAATCAGGTCGCCGTTACGATCCCGGTTGATCGAGTTTACGTGGATATAATCAATCTGGGTCTGCGTTAGGTCGATGTCCTCTGTGGCATCAGTGACCGGGATGTGGTCGAGAGATTTCCATTCAAAAAGGAGCGTTCCCGACAACGTCCGTTCCTGGATCACAGCCCCGCGTACGACAGCGTCGGTGCGGCCGCCCTTGACAGACTTCGAAAGGTCCATGGTCCGGTCATCGTGCCCAAGGATGATGTATGACGAATCCGTCCACATCTTCCCCTCATGAAAATCGACCGGGAACCCCCCGCTGAGGGTTAGCGTATCAGTGGGAATCAGATTCCGACTTCGTCGGATGAACTGAGTCTTTGAACCGACGGCAAGGAAGTGCGTCAGGACCGAATCACCAAAGTCCTGCAGGGTCGAGATAATGCCACTATATGTGCGCCGCGTACGAATGCCGCTGTGGTCAACAAACCCGAGAGAGTCGTAGGCATCCGGTGCGATAAGAAAGTAACCTGGTGCCGCAAAGCCGAGGCGGCTTACGGAGATGTTTCGAAAACCGGATTGTGCGACTGCCGGGACTGCTGTGGAAGCTGTCAGACAGGCCACAATGATCGAAAGGAGGCTGGCGCGAAGCGAAAATGTGTTGGTCATCCGGCCATAACAACCCTTAAACGCAGCAATTGTTACGTTTTGAGGGTCGAACTTTCCGTGTACCGTAACTTGTGACATGGTTCGAGGTTTTCGTTACCCGCTCTTTGCTGTCTTGTTTCTGGTGTCATTCATTGCCGACCCGAGGCAGATGGTTTGCCAGTTGCAAGTGGCACCTGTTACAATTGAAACCCGTGGTTTTACCGAGCCAGGGTATCTCGTTGTTGCTCCGCTGCAGCAGGACACGTTGGTGTTCGTGGACGATTACGGACGCCCGTTGTTTCACACGCGTGTTGGATTGCATATCAATGTCCAGACTCGAGGCAGTGATTACGTGACTCACTTCTCAGGTACCCAGCGCACGCGGTACTACGTTCGTCGGGATGCGCGATTGAAGGCGATTGATACATTCCGTATCCAAGGGGCTGGCACTGCTGATTTCCATGAGGGTAAGATCTGGACAGACACATCGTTCATGCTGCTGGGATTTGAGCCCGTAATGATGGACCTCTCGACGCTTGTACCTGGTGGCCAAAGTGCTGCGACAGTCCTTGTTGGGATCATTCAGGAGCAGACCTTCGATGGACGCGTGGTTTTCCAATGGAGGTCCAGCGACCACATTGCCGTTACTGATGCAACGCGCGACGTTGATCTGACGCAGAACTTTGTCGATTACATCCATATCAACTCGATATGGCGCGAATCCGATGGCAACTTGTTAGTCTCGTGCCGTCATACCGACGAGGTGATGAAGATTGACCGTAAGACTGGTACCGTCCTATGGCGGCTCGGTGGATCAGCAGCAAAGCACAATCAGTTCCGCTTCCTCAATGACAGTGCTAATGGTTTCGTTGGATTCTCACATCAGCATACGGCGTTCCGGACTTCCAGAGGAACGCTCATGCTCTTCGACAACGGCAACCTCAAGCCCGAGCCCCAACGTTCGCGCGTGGTGGAGTATGCCATCGATGAGCAAGCACGCACGGTGAGGGCCGTCTGGCAGTTTACGGCTGATAGCGTGGGGTTGATCCAGGCCATGGGCAACGTCCAGGAGCTGCCGGGTGGAAACCTCGTCGTTGGATATGGCAATGAGTCCGGCTCGACCCTTGCACATGAGGTCGATAGGGAGCGCGGAATCGTCTGCACAGTTCGAAACACCACGGCAGCCTCGGTCAATCCCTACCGCGTGATCAAGACAACGATCGGAATGAGTGCGTTTCATGATACGCTCACAGAGCCGGGACTGGTTCTCCTTGCCGATGGTGACAGTACCACAGGCATCATCCTAGAGCTCTCCAGTGTCCGTGGACGTCACATAATAGCTGCAGAGCGGCACCACATCGCGCCCCCTACCATGACATTCTCCGGATTAGTTCCGCAGCATGTTCTGCCGATACGTCTTGCAGTGCGATTGCGCGATCCTGACTCGGCGCGACTATTGTCGGGACGCACGTTGATTGACCCGGTCATCTTACAACGAGGCGTCCTTCCCGCCGACATCACATGGTATCGGCGTGATACCGTAGGAAGGGGAATGTTCCGGGATGCCGCTGCCAGATTCGATTCGGCGTTGCAGAAGTATGTCATCGAGGGCATCGTCACCGGTGAACTCATTGCCGCACGCCTCGAACTGCGTGCGCCTACGTTGATCTCTCCTTCTGCATCAGACACCGTGGCAACTGGGGCGGTTGTTCTCAAGGCTCAGGTAGAGGCCGGTGTGGACAGTTGCGAGTTTCGAGTGTGGCCGGCTTCCCCCAGCGATGATACTCTTTCGGTTCGAGTGCCAGTCTCATCTGACGCCACGGCATTCTGCGTGTTCGACAAGCTGGAAAGGGGGCAGGCCTATCGCTGGAGGTCCGCTGCCGTTGGCAGTGCCTCGAATGGGCCGTTGTCACCGACGTTGAGCTTCGTAACTGACATGCAGGGCCTTGCGCGATGTGTTGCCGACCCAGCCATGCCCGCAATGGATCTTCCTGCTGGACCTGTGGCTGTTCGTTGGCTCGGTGGTGATGCAACGCGACGGTGTCTCGTGCAGGTGACGGCGCCAACGACGCGCGACCACGTTGGCGTGCGTTTTGATACCGTGCCGGTGGATACATTACCTCAGAATCTGGGAACGGCCATCATTAGAGCCGATCGGCCGGGTCAGACGTACTATCTGCGCGTTGCTTCACTTTCCGACGGTAAATCCTCGGAATGGTCGGACACTATCGGCCTCTGCACCGCCCCTTTGCCAGAGCAGGCTCTTGTTCCGCGCACGCCGGCAGTTGCCAAGAGAGGCATAGGGACATCGGGCACGGTAACCTTCACAACGTCGGATGCCTATGACGAGTATGAGCTGATTGTGAGCACGGGTCTTACCGACCCCGCTCCTAAGCGATTTGTCATCGACACGCCGGGTGTGGCTACCTATGCTGGCCTTGAGCCAAACCGGCAGCACTTCTGGCGTGTTGTTGCACGCGGAACCTATGCAGATTCCGGAGTCGTGGGGATGTTCGTGACCGGTGCGACCTCCCGCGTCGATGAGAAACGGCACGACGAATCCTCAAGCGGAACCTTCGGAATCCGTCTTATCGACGGGTGGCTTGAAGTTGAGATGCCGGAGCCCCCTGCAGCGATTTCGCTCGTTGACATCCGTGGGCGAACGGTGCCACTGCAGTTTGAGTGGACCGGTGCCGTAGCGCGCGCGATCGTCCTTGGTGGTTCAGCAGGATGGAATGGCGTGGTCGTCTCTCGGTCCGACGGGACTATACTCTCAACTGTCCTTCCGCCCCGATGATCAATGGCCGGGTTCGCGCAGTGCTCGGTCGAGCGCATCGAGTCGGACACGATAGATGAACCCATCGGCCGAGGCTGTGTAAAGGTAGTCACCCCCGATCGTCACGCAGCGCGTAGCCATCGCTTCCGGCGAGTAATGGACCTTCCACGATCGACCTGCGTCGGTACTTTTCATGATCGCTGGAAAGCCACTTGTGTACACGGCCTGGTCCGTTGTGGCAAGCGAGCTGATGAATGACTGCTGCTCGTAGTCAGTCGGAAGGACAAGTTTCTCAACCGATTCATCTGGCTCAACCCTGAATGTGCCCGCATTCGTCATCACCAGATCGGTAGAGTCAACATGCACCATCGTCCACAGTTCGAACTGTTCGAGGCCGTTACAGGTTCGCTGCCATGTGCGCCCCGTATCCGACGACGACAATACTCCCTTGGCTGTCAGGAGCAGAAGTCTGGGACCTTCGGAGTGAACGCGAACCATCTCACCGGCCGCGATAGGTTTTGATACACGCTCCCATGTGCGTCCGACATCTGACGTTCTGTAGATAGAGCCATCCTGGCAAGCCGTAACGATCGTCGTTCCGATGACGCATGAGGAGGGGGCGAAGCACGGCGGTAGGGAAGAGGAAAGATCCTGGATCGAACGATCGGTCGTCGAAAACAGACTCGGGCCGCGCATCTGCGTATTGATCAGAACGCCGGCAGGACTCGATTGTAGGCTGTTGACAACAGCATCGCGATATCCCATGTGCATGATGGTCCCGGTGGTTCTCGCGTGATCCATAAAGGCCACTCCAGTCTCGCGCATTCCAACCAGCACTCCTCTGCCCGTCGCTCGTATGCAAAGCACTTCTGCCCGGTTGATTGGCTGGTCGAATGGTAGGGCGTACCAGTGCTGACCGTATTCGGAACGACGATACAGCCCCACAACTCCAGTTGACAGTGAAGCGTAGAGCATATCGGCATCAACACACAGCGAGCCGACGTACTCTCCGGCGAGGAGGTCATGCTCATTCTGTCGCACCGAGCCGGCTGTTCTGTCGAAGGTCAGGATGCCGTTGCGGCCACGGCCAATGAAGATATGCCGATACGAGGCCGCCACACAGCTAGCTCCGCTGAACTCGGAGCTTCCATGAAGAATTCGACATCCAGACGGGACTTCGACAATGACCATCGAGTCGCGCACGAGAATCCGCTCACGTGTTGCCAGCCATGTTCGGTCGCGATCGGCATCGTATGTGCCGCGCCACCCTCGTGAATCATGTACGATCACATTGGTCTGGTTGCCGGTGCCAGTAGACAAGCGTGACCAGGAAAGGCCATTGTTGGTCGTTACATTCAGGGTGCCGGACGGTGCAAGCGTGATGATGCTGTCACCACTTAAGGCGACATCGACGACAGTGTGCTGCCGGAGTTCGTCGCCCACGGGTGTCCATGTTCTACCGGAGTCGGCCGAGACCATTGCATCGTCGAGTCCGCAGGCAAACAGTAATCCGTCATGGAAGAGCAACGATGTGACGTTTACATGACGCTGCTTCGAGGTCATCTGCAAGACTGAATCCACGCCATGCATACGGCGGCGCTGCATTTCGTCTTGAGATTTTGACGAAATTGATGCCGCAATGAGAGCTACCACAACTGTCCATACAACTGACCTCATGGAGCAAATATGCCGCAGGGTCGGACATTTCCCGTTCGGGTTTCTGTTGCTACTGCTCGTATCTGTCAATATCCATGCGCAGCGGCAGTTTGGGACACTGAATGTCGACTCGCTGACCAATCCCTATCCTGGATACTTTCTCTTTGCCCCGAACTCTGCTGACTCTCTGGGCCTCATGGACCACTCCGGTCAGGTCGTCATCCGATTCCCAGTGGGGCCGCATGCCAATCCGCGCTCAGACGTGCGGGGTCAGATTAGCCACTTTGCCGTTTTGAGGGGAGTTTCGGGTTTGGTTTATGGGTATGTCATTCGGGATTCAAACGGTGAGCCGATTGACACCACGTATCCTCTGGGTCAAGTGCAGGCGGACTTTCACGAAGGCCGGGTTTGGAGTGACACGTCATATCTCGTGTTGTCGCAACGGTGGGTGCCGGCTGATCTGTCCGAACTGCGCCCAGGGGGCAATCCTGACGCCCTCCTCGTCGAGGGAGTGATTCAGGAGATCAGCAAGGACGGACGGCTTGTGTTTGAATGGAGTTCCCTTGAGCATGTGCCGCCGACGGCAACCATGAGGGACACGGATTTCGGTCTCGATGTTGTCGACTACATCCATATCAACTCGGTTGAAAAGGACACGGATGGCAATTTGCTTCTTTCGTGCCGCCACCTTGATGCCGTGCTCAAAATCGATCGGCAAACGGGCAAGATCATCTGGGCTTTGGGCGGTTCGGAGTCGGTGATCAACGAGTTCACCTTCATTGATGATTCCACTGAAACGTTCCGGGGTTTTTCCCATCAGCATTCGGCCTTCCGAACAAGTCGAGGAACCCTGATGCTATTCGATAATGGGAATCTCAAGCGCGAGCCACAGCGTACACGGATCGTTGAATATGAGCTCGATGAGCAGGCAAAGACCGCAAAGCGCGTCTGGGAGTACATCCCCGAGCCAGCGATTTTTACGACCACCATGGGCAGCGTCACTGAGCTGCCGGACGGGCACATTCTCATAGGCTACGGTTCGCGTATCACGGACGAGACCAGCCCGGGGAGAGTCCTCGAAGAGATCGATAGACAGGGCAACGTGTTTGCGAGAATGTCGTTCCTCGCTGCACCGAGGATTACTCCGTATAGGGTTTCTAAAGTTCTATTTGGAATGACCGGACTGCACAGGGTCATCAACGGCCCGACGCGGATCGGTCACAGCGTCGGTGATAGCACCACAAATCTTGAGATCGATATCACCTCATCACCGTCTTCCGGCTCGATTGTCATCGAAAAGCATCACTACGCTCCGCATGAGCCAGGTATTGCCGGAGCTGCTGCCTGCGTCATTGCACCGTATCGGTGGATCATCCGCAGCGATGTGTCATCGGGTATGATGGGAAGCATCAAGCTTCTGGGCAGTGATCTGACATTCGTCGATACGGATGATCCGTGGGTCATCTATTGGAGGCCTGTTGAGGGCAAGGGGCCAATGGTCCCTGTCGAAAGTGTAAAGTATGATGCGAAGGATTCAACCTGGACACTTCCACGACTTGCAGTTGGAGAGTATACTCTCGCTACTTCAGCATGTGTTATCCCCCAGCCATTGGATCCCAGTGACGGCGTTGTTGTACCCACGCCACAGCCCATGCTTGTGTTTTCTTCGGCAAGCGGATCCGAAGAGTACGAGGTTCAGGTGGCCTCTGAGGCAGACTTCTCCGATGTCGTGTACACCCGTGTTACGACCGATACGCAGATCGTCGTAACCGAGGGTGTGCCGCAAGGCATCCCGCTGCAGTGGCGCGTCCGGCGCCTGCGAGATAACCGTCCCGGCCAGTGGAGTGCCACGGCCGCGTTCTCCGTCCTACCGACCAGGCCGGTACTGATTTCTCCTGTTTCAAAGGAAGACACGGTCGGTGTTGTCTCTGGCGAGGAGCTTCGCTGGCGGAGCTTCGACCGCGCTACGGGCTATCTCGTCACGCTACGGACGCTTGAGGACTCAGTGATCATAGCTGACAGCGCCATCTCAGACACCGCCCTGAAAACGCCGCCGACCATGGCTACGTCGCGTGCCTATCGCTGGTGGGTGCGTGCGGTGACCGACACTGGGCTGACGCAGCCGTCGACAGCGTTCTTCGGCACGCTGCCCCCCAGTGCGTGGATCGTGTATCCTGAGCCGTCGGTTCATCTCGATCGCACACGTCCCGTCACGGTGCTGATGCGCCCTGTCGTGGGTGTCGATTCGGCCGAGGTCGTCGTTTCACTGGCGCGTGGAGGTGTTATTGGAACCTTCCCGCTCTCCGGACGGCGTAGAGACATCACCGGGCTGCCGGCAGAGCAGGATCTGCTCGTGGTGATACAAGTGAAGGGTCGCTATGGCTGGCGTTCCTCCGCACCGAGAAAGATCCGCCTTGTTCGAAACGTAGATCTTGCAAAGCCTGAGATTGTTCAGCCTCTGGACGGAGACTTTGTTCCGGTAGGGGCAATGGCAACCTTTGAGTGGCAGCCAGTCGATGGCGCCGCCTCATATCACCTGCAGGCGACCGACTGGGTCGCGTTTGACCGTTTGACCCTGGATACCGTTGTCACCACAACAGTCATAACGAAAAAACTGGCTGCTGATGCCCCCTTTCTGCAATGGCGCGTGCAACCTCGTTCGGATAGAGGTATCGGGCCATGGTCTGACACGTCCTATGTGAATCTCCGCGGCTCGCAGCTTCTACCCCTGGTTCCGGTCATTCCGAAGTTCGGCAGCCGAGCAGTGCCCGCCAACGTGCCTGTAAACGTTCGCAATATGACCGAGCTACCGCGCACACTCGTAGAGGTTGGCACTGACCCGTATCTCGACGATGGCTATCGTCAAACGATGCTCAATGATTCAACGGGACTTCTTGCGGGATTGCCTGGAGGTACTCGCCATTACTGGCGTCCGGTTGCCTTTTCTGCTGACTTTGGACGACGCACGGGGCCAACCTCGACCTTCATCACTGATGGAACTGTCTCAGTGTCAGGACGCGAACCGAATAGTGACAATATCGCTGTTCGATACGACCCACTGGCTTGCGCCCTGGTTGTTACGGGGCTGGCCGGGAGCAACTGGACAGCTAGTGTCTACAGTCTTGATGGGCGCCTGCTGATGACATCGCCTCTTTCTGACGCGGAATGTGCGGTTGTTCTTGGAACGATTCGTACACTGCCACAGATACTCGTTGTTTGCTTGTCGTCGGGAGCGGGTGCTGGATCGGTGCGACGGACCATAATGACGTGGTGACGAAACGGCTGGTCGAGTTGCATGTTGACCGAGCCATGCTTATATTCCGTAGCCGTGGAAGGAGTAAAGCTAAAGATTCGTCAGCTCTTCGCTTCGCTTCTGGCATTCGCATCGGAACAACACTCGTTTCATTCAACTAATGGGGAATTTGGCACATGGATGTCTCTACTATCTCCGTGAAGCACGTTCGGAAGACGGGTTTTGCGTTGCTCATCGCCATTGCGATGATCGCTTCGCAGATGCCCGCAGCTGCACAGTGTAACTACGGTTGGGCCACGATCTCGGTATCGAGTCCTGCCAGCGGCACTTCGTATGTCCAGGGGACGGTGTGTGCTGTTCGCTGGAGCTCAGGCTACTACACGATCGGAAGCTACGGTGGTAAGTACAAGGTGGAGTACTCGTCAGATAACGGTACATCGTGGACTCTTGTATCATCGACACTCGATGGGTACACGAAGAGCTACAACTGGACCGTTCCATTGACGGCTGTGCCGACAACAACCTATCGTATTCGTGTATCAGAGGTCCCTGCAGCCGGCTGGTGCACCCAGTCGAGCCCTGGAACCTCGGCAGCATTCACGGTTCTATCGGCTTGCAAGGCCCCGAATATCTCGACAAGCCCGCGTAGCCAGTCTATCTGCGGCGGCCAGCCAGTTACCTTCACGGTGTCGTCGGATATGATCAACGGAACGTATGAGTGGTTCAAGGACGGGGTTTCCCTTGGTGCTCCGACGCGCTCCAATTCCTACACGATCCCTGTGACTACTCTTGCCAGTGATGGCATGTACAGCGTTACACTCCGGGATGACTGTAATCCGACGGTGATGGTTACTACCTCTGCGACGGCGAAGCTTACGATCATCGAACCACCCGCATTTTCGGTCAATCTCCCTGCCACACGCGTTGTCTGTGAAAGCGGCAATGACACCCTTCGCGTCCGCGCTGTTGGAGCCGGACGTCGTTTCCAGTGGTTCAAGGATGGCGTTGCGATTACAGGTGCCACGGATTCGAACTACATCATCAATAACGCACAGGCCACGAGTGCCACGATGGGGCGTTACCACGTTGTGGTCACCGGTACCTGCTCTCCGTCGGCCACGAGCGTGATGTGTGATCTCACGGTTGCCGCACGTCCGCGTATTACTCGTAACCCGAGCCCCCTTGCCGTGTGTCCGGGCTCCAATGGCAACACGCTGTCCGTTACCGCGACAGGACAGGCGCTTTCGTACCAGTGGTATAAGGACGGTGTACTGATCAATGGTGCAACGAGCTCATCGCTTACGTTTAACAACTACGATCTGTCGATGAACGGCAACTATTACTGCGTTGTCAAATCTGAGATCCCGAATCCGAACAACTGCGTCGTTACGGCACAATCCAGTACAGTCCGTGTTTCTGGCTTCCGTGTGCCGGTAGTCAAGACCCAACCAAAGGGCCTCGTGACCTGCACCGGTGGCTCGGCAACGCTCGTGGCGGAGTTCGATGGCACTGGACTTGCGTATCAGTGGTTTAAGGATGGCCAACCACTTGCTGGACAGACGGCCAATGCCTTGGTGTTGTCATCCATCAAGGCTGATGCGAGCGGTCGCTATGTGGTTGTCGCAACCGGAACATGCGGTCTATATTCAGCAAGTGACACGGTCAGCGTAAGTGTCATTGCCAAGCCAGCGATCACGAAGCAACCACAGGCTGCCACCCTCACCGTAGGCGAGCGCCTGAGCCTTACGATCGAAGGAAGCAATATCCAGTCTGTTCAGTGGTACAAGAATGACGTTGCAATCAAGGACGCAACAACGACCACCTATACAGTGGCAAGTGTTGTAAAGGCGAATGCCGGTTACTACACCGCACGTATTGTCAATTCTTGCGGTGCAGTTGTCTCCGGTGCCGCCAAGGTCGATGTGAACGATCCGGTTGTTCCGCGTCCGGCCATCGAGCTTGCCCAGACAAGCGTTGAATTTGGTGAGATCCCTGCCGGCTATAACAAGTCGATCACGATGTCAGGCCTGATCAAGAACATTGGTAATGCCCCACTGACCGTAACGGATCTGCGCCTTTCTCCTTCTGATTTCTCTATGAGCAATGCGCCATCTCTTCCTCTGACGATCGCCCCAGGTGCAGACCAGACGCTGATTGTTGTGGCAACGCCTACTTCGAAGGGGACGGTAAATGGTACGCTTACAATTCGTTCGAACGCTCCGCTGACACCACAGACGTCGGTCGCTCTGTCGGCAACGTATGTCTTGCGTTATGATGCTCCAGCGTCAACAGATTTCGGTCTGCTCGAGACAGGCAAGTCATCCGACAAGTGCGTTACGCTGACGAACAACTCCACACAGGCCATCACGATCGACCAAGCTTCTGTTATTGGCATGAACGCTTCAGAATTCAGCGTCGTAACAGCAATGCCAGTAACGATTGCGGCAGGAGCTTCAGCAGAGATCTGTGTGAAATTCTCGCCAGGCACGGTCGGCTCGAAGTCTGCGCAGCTTTCGCTACGCTCATCAACTGGTGGCAATTCGACGGTCGATCTCAAGGGTCGTGCTGAAACCCCGGGCGGAGTTGTTGATGCCGTTGAGACTGGCGTTGCCGTGTTCCCAAGTCCTGCAACGGACGTGATCGAAGTTCGTTTTGGCAAGGCAATGCCATCGATGACGTTCTCGATCGTGAATGCTGCCGGTGCTACGGTAGCAAGCATGAGCTCTGAGTCTGTGGAAGCCGGCTCGGCTGTCCGATGGAACATAGCAGACAAGGTTGCCTCCGGTGCGTACACGCTGATGGTGCGTTTCGGTGAGAATGTTACAACGCTTCCAATCCGCGTTGTACGTTGATCTTACGGACGTCGTATGTCCGTAGACAGATAATTCAGACATTTCAACGCCACTGTGGTTAACGCCACGGTGGCGTTTTATTTTTCAACACAGTGTGCGTAATTCCTCGCATCTAGGGCTAGTTTTTAGCATTTGGTGAAGATGATTAGGAGTTGTGCATGTTACCAGCGCGTTATATTAACGTTCTGCCGTTCCGCGATGCACCGATGAAACGCCCGCAGGACCATCTACTTCGCAACTACATCAACTCTCACCACAAGGACATTGTCATGAGCCGACAACTTCTTCGTGTCATACAGATAGTATTCTTCACTGTAATCTGTTCTGTCTCGCTGGCTGCGCAGGTTGACATCCGTATCAATACGACGAACGGATCATATCCTTCTGAAATGGGCTGGCAAATCATCAATGCGTCGACCAACGTTTCGGTGTATTGCTGGCGTCCGTATTCCGGAACTCTTCCGAATAATGTGACGGTGAACGTTGCCGCGGGAACGTACATTCTCCGAGCGTTCGATGCGTTCGGTGATGGCTGGAACAGCGGTACGGTTACCGTGACGGCTGTCGCTGCTGGTACCACACTTTGGTCAGGAACGTACACCGGCCGTGAACGTCAGACCAATACATGTCCCGGACCGACGGTCCCGCTCGTGGCTGCAAACCAAGACATCGCACGATTCAATGTGACGGTGCCGTGTGTGCCTCCAACCATTACTGCGCAACCCGTTTCTACAGTCTCATCGTGCAGTGGTCTGCCTCTAACGCTGACGGTGGGCAGCAATCTCACGAGTGGCACATGGGAGTGGTTCCGTGATACAATAAGCTTGGGTGTGCAGTTAACTCCAACACTTTCCATTGCAAGCACCACGGTCAACGATAATGGCGTCTATCGTTGTGTTCTTCGTGACAACTGCAACCCTGCTACGGCGTTTACCACGTCAGCATTTAGCCGAGTAACCATTATCGGGGCACCCCAAATCACCGTTCAGCCAGCGGCGACGCGCGTTGTCTGCGAAAGCGGAAACGACACTCTTCGCATCCGTGCAACCGGAGGCGGTCGGACATTCCAGTGGTTAAAGGATGGCTCTGCTATTGCCGGTGCGACAGATTCCAACTACGTAATCAACAATGCACAGTCCACATCAGCAGGTAGTTATTGGTGTGTCGTGTCGGGATCATGTGCCCCCTCTGCCACTAGCACTGTAACGGCGGTCACGGTTGCTATTCGCCCGCGCATCACCGCTCAGCCGCGTCCGGTTGACGTCTGCCCAGGCACCAACAACACCGTCTCTGTGAGTGCCGTCGGCAATAACCTTGCCTACCAGTGGTACAAGGATGGTGTGCTGATCAATGGCGCCACCAGTTCATCGCTAGCCTTCAACAACTACGACTATTCGATGAACGGACAGTACTACTGTGTTGTTCGCTCGGACATTCCAAACCCGAATAACTGTGCCATTAGCGTTCAATCAACAACGATTCGCGTGTCGGGCTTCCGACCGCCAGTTGCATCTCTGCAGCCAAAGAGTGTGGAGGTCTGCAACGGCGGTAATGCTACGCTTGTGGCCACTTTCAATGGCACTGGCCTAACCTACCAATGGTTTAAGGATGGCGTTGCGATCGCTGGCCAAACGGCGAATGCTATTGTGATAGCGGGTGCGAAGAGCACAGATGCCGGACGCTATGTGCTGGTTGCCACCGGTACATGTAGTTTCTCGACAGCCACGGATACCGTCAGTGTCGCCGTCATTGCTCGCCCGGGTATCACGAAGCAGCCGCAGGCAGCTGTTCTGACGGTTGGCGAGCGACTCGCTCTCTCGGTCGAAGCCAACGATATCCGCTCGATCCAGTGGTATAAGAATGATCAGCCGATCAAGGATGCAACGACGGCAAATTATTCGATTGCAAGCGTCGTGAAGTCCAATGCTGGATATTATTCAGCGCGGATCTCCAACGGATGCGGCGCGGTGGTCTCGGCTATCGCTAAGGTCGACGTGAATGATCCCGTTCGCCCAACGCCAGCGATCACGTTGGGGCAGGAAAGCGTCGAATTCGGCGAAATTCCTGTGGGGTACAACAAGAGCGTAACGGTTCCAGCGATGATCAAGAACACAGGTAACGCACCTTTGACCATCTCGGCAATAAATCTATCGCCATCGGACTTTACGCTCAGCAACGCTCCGGCAGTTCCGTTCGATATCGCTCCGGGTGCAGATCAGACGCTGGTTGTCGTTGCAACACCAACGACCAAGGGACCGGTGAATGGCACAATGACGATTCGCTCGAATGCCACCGGCAAGCCACAGGTTACCGTTGCACTTAGCGCGAACTACGTCATGCGCTACACGCACAATGCATCCCAGAGCTTCGGTCTGATCGAGACCGGCAAGTCGGTTGAAAAGTGCGTGACGCTGACAAACTCCTCAGCACAGGAGATCACCATCGACCAGGTATCAGTCACGGGCCTCAATGCCGCAGAGTTCAGTGTTGTAACGGCAATGCCCGTAAAGATCGCCGCTGGTGCAACCGCTGATGTCTGTGTCAAGTTTGCCCCGGGCACTGTTGGCAAGAAGACAGCTCAGCTCCAGGTTCGCTCCGCTAACGGCGGTAATTCGTCCGTGGATCTCGACGGTACAGCCGAAACACCAGGCGGAGTCGTTGATGCCGCGGAGTATGGTCTGGTCGTCGGACCGAATCCGATGCACAGCACCCTTGAACTTCGCTTCGGTAAGGCCACGGCCGCCATGCAGATCGCGCTTGTCGATGCCTCGGGCAGCACCGTGTTCTCGATGGCACACGATGCTGTTGACGCCGGAGCAGTTGTACGTCTTAATACGGCGGGCACCGTTGCCAGCGGAAGCTACATGCTGACGATCCGCACCGGAAGCGACGTTGTGGTCGTGCCAGTTAGCGTCATCAAGTAAGACGATAGGTCGCAAGACCTCTTAGGGGCGGTGTCACAGAGGTGACATCGCCCCTTCTTTTTTAGCTTGGTGCTTCGCAATCATCCACGGGAATCCCAGTATGCCAGGCCAGCGACATGCTCGTCTTTTTGCAATGGTAGTCGTGTTTGTACTGTCGCCCGTTCTGACGCGAACTCAGGTGCGTCCGTCGCGCACGTGGGAGTCAGCTCCGACGCGTGCAGGTATGCCCTCGGGAGTCATGCCCAGCCTGCTCGGAGGGGGCGAGTTCCAGCGTTCATGGGGATCGACCTATGGCGAGCAGGCCTGGCAGTTCCGCACGCACGTGCAGGTTGAACCCTATCGCTTTACGGATTTTGCCGACGCTGTTCAGTGGACAACCACCATTGAAGCCCACCAGGAGATGACAGCCAATCCATTCAACGATATCAGCTTTAACCCCCGAACGATGCGCTGGGAAGAGTACTTCTGGCTGCATGCGATCACAGCAGATGTGTCGGCACGCATCGGATTTCTACATCGCTGCAAGCATGATATTGACAACCTTGCGGGAGCCGACGAGTTCAACCCCGTCAGCCCCTTGCAGTCAGAGCAGCGAACGATCGTTCTCACCGGACCAACGATTGCCGCCACGTTAGCACCACAGAAAACACCCTTTGGCCGGCTGACGATGTCAGGAGGTGCTGAGTGGTTCCTCAACTCCTCTGACAACCGCCGGCCGGCCACGGGCGTGGCTTCGTGGAATCACATGAAAGGGGCTGGCTGGGTGCGTCTGCAGAACGTCACAGAGATCTCACCGAGCGTTTCCGTTCTTGCCACCGGCTTTGCTGCACTGCCGTGGTTTGAAGCACGTCCGGGAGCAAGCTCCGACATGCCTTACGATGCACGTGCGGAGCTCGCTCTCTCGCTGACTGGAGCCTCGTCTCGCATCGACATTGCAATCGTGACCGAACGTACGTTTGATGAGCTGGCCATGACCATGCCGGCTATCTCATCCTACGTCGGACTGTGCGTGAGGTTCATGCCGCAGCACACGGCTACGGAATGACGTCGATCACGACCGTGCGGTTGTACATGCGTCCTTCAGGAGTGTCATTTTCGAAAAGGGGCTCATCTTCGCCAACAGCGTTGGATGTGAACCGGACGTTGCGAATACCCCGAGCCGAGAGCTCCTGTTTCATCAAGTCCATGACCTGATCGGCGCGCTTCATCGAGAGCTCGAGGTTGGCCTTTCCAATTTCATCCGTATGACCGTAGATGTTAACCCGCGACCCGTTTCGGACCTCAGGAATGATATCGCTGACAAGGAAGTTCTTGGACCGCGCTACGGGATCGTCCTCATTGAATTCGAAGTTTAGCCGATGACGGATCGATGTACTTTCCTGATCTGTACGCACGAGCGTTAGCTGCTCCGATTCCGTGCGAGTCTGCCCATCCCTGGTGGTTGCGTTGACCGTTACAGTGAACTTGCCCGAACGCTGGTTCGGCTGTAACAGCCCTGTCGGGTCGAGATAGGCTGTCGCCTGCGTGAAGGGGCCAAAAGACCTCGTCTGACCGTTTCCGTCAATACGGGCACCCCAGCTTGAAAGATTCGAAACCGCCGACAGATCAACCATCATCTGATGCTCCATTTCAGCAGGACGTACCGAAGTAACCATGACACGTGAGCCCAGGCGGTCCGGTTGCATGTTGCGAAACTGCACTCGCCGGTTCTCTTCAGCCAGGCGCGTCGAAGTGGTGCGGCTCGTGCCCGAGCGCGGATCGGGATCACCAGTCGTGATCTTTAGCTGTTCAGGGCGTACGCCCCAGACATCGACCAAGTACTTCTGAACGTTCTCGGCCATGGTGCGCGCGCTTCGACCATCCGGATCGGAAGCATAGAGCTCAACGCTTGCTCCGGGGTAGGAGGTTAGACGCCAGCCCATGTAGTTGAGAATGTTGTAGTACACATTGCGCTGCACTTTTGGACGCTGATCCACATCGCTCACGTCGATTGCTGTGCTTGATGCGGTGTTGGCAAAGCCGCGTGTTTGTTCGCGAGTAAGCTGTATGTATCGATCAGGGATCTCAGAAGATCCGCGGTCGAAGAAGACAAACGGACGCATCGGAAAGTCAGCCCGTTCAATGCGCTTTGCATAGACCCCTTCACGCGGTTCAACTGCCCGGAACAGCTTGCCCGGCAGCGGTGCGGGACGTGGTGACGGCGTGTAGGGGGCTTCAGTTACTGATTCTACGACAGGTGCCGAACCAAAAGCAAGTGCTACGCCTCCTCGAATCGAGACCGTGCTCATGCCGTCGTTGAAGGCGTTCTGGTTCGTAAAGTTCGTTCCCCGCTGACCTACCATGTATGAGGCTTCTACAAATGGTGTGAGGATCCATTGAGTAGAAGCTCCGCGGTCCGATAAGAACACGTCATAGCCTGCACCAGCAAATCCCGATGCTGTCAGTGCATGCTTGACCGTACCGGGCCGCGCAACGTCAAGGTCCTTCTGCTGGGTACTTTCTTCAGGCGTGTAATCAAACTTCTGCTGGATCGAAGCACCAAGGCCAACGCCGGCCGTCAGATGGAGCTGGTCGCCGAGGTAGAACTTCAGATTCGGCTCGATCGAGACATAGCTCATGTTGAACTGATAGTCATCACTGTAGTACGTGGCTGCGGCAGCAGAGGCAACACCATCACCTTTACGATAAGACTCATCAGTTGCAAGGAGGCTGCGATTGTCGTAGGTGATACGTGTGCCGAAGTGGATAGCGTCGGTGATCGCCGTTTGAAAGGTCAGACCTCCGTAGAGTCCGCCCCCTTGACCGTCATTGTAGATTTTGGAACCGAACTGTCCGCCCGGCCGCTTCGGATCATTGACCCACTGAGCCCAGCCGATCCCGGCCATGTTGAAGTTGCCTCCGAGCAGCAGACCCAGGCGCGTCGATACGACCGGCGGTGCCTGTGCAGAGGCGTTAATGAGTGCCGTGCAAAGTGCAGCAGCACAGAGAAACAGTCGAAGAAGGCGGGAATGCATGGTGGTGGCTCCATTTGGTGAACAATGTGTCGCACTTGCCCCGATAGGGGGCCAGCACATCACAATGCTACCGAGTCACCAAAGCCGCCTTTATGACATATCGCAGGAAGGGAAGAATGTAGGAACGGAAGTACGGAGTTACGGAGTTACGCTGATTGCTGGTTATTGGTCATTCATCATCGGTCATCGGTCATTGGTCATTAGGCCTCGCCGTCCCTTACCGCGTAACGACCAGTCTCACGGCAACGCCATTTTCGCGAGCAACCGAGTAGATGCCTGGTGCGAGCGTTGAGACGTTCAGCATCTGTGCATCGGTGCGAAGGACGCGGTTGCCACGCTGGTCGAAGAGGGTTACCATTTCTCCCGGCCGGGTGTTGCCGAAGGTTACGTTGTCGGACGCTGGGTTTGGGGATACCACAACGGTGGGTGATGTAGACTCTTCGTCAACCGATGTTGGCGACATCATGACCGTGACCGATGAGGCCACAGGCTGTCCGCGCCGGTTGAAGCTATCGCTCATCACGCTGACGCGCATGCCGGATGTAATCTCCGAGGCGCTCACCGGTGCGTTGTTGGAGGTCAGCATGCTTGTGTTGTTCGTCAGAGCAAAGCTCATCTCGCCGGCAGCATTTTCGATCGTCAGCTCTCCACTCGATGAGCTCGTGACCATACCGATCATTTGCTTTGCGCCGTCTGCCTTGGATGAGGCGCATGCCGAGCCGGCCATGATCCGATAGAGTAGCTTGCTACCGTCGTCATACCACGTGCAAACTGAGTCGCCCATGCGCAGGGTGGACCAGTCTGTGGGCATCGTATACGAGTCATAGACTACCGTGTATGACGAGCGCTGGAGTTCGACGCGGCCCGAAGACTCCTGGAGTGTCAGCGACGAGTCGCCTACCTCGGTAATGATTCCGCCTACATTGACGATCACGGGACATCCCACAAAGAACGTTGCCCATTGAATGCTTGGCGGTGTTGTTGAGGTGAGTACCGCACCGGTAACTGTTGTTCCAACCAAACTGGCTGAGATGGCAATTGACTCGCCATTGCAGTCATTGAGCTTGCTGTTGGCGTCGATCGCAAGCGAGCGGGCGCTTCCGTCAGCATCATTAACCGTGATGAAGGACGCGGTTGCACTGAGCACTGTACCGGCGAAACTGCTGACATCGCATGGCGACTGAACGATCACCATGTCGGCGATGCGTTGTGAGCCGGATGAGCGGTAGTAGGCTACCACGTCGCTACCGACCTGCAGTCGATCAATGCCAAGGGGCAGATTGAGACAATCCAGCACGACACTTGCAGCGTCGAAAGAGAGCTCACGGCTGCATTCTGTGCGGTCTTCTGACGAGAGGCCGTTGATGGTCACCGCGGTTTGACTCACGGCGCTGATCTTGCCACCGATGCTGAATGCATACGGACACTCGTCCTTGATCTGGATCGATAGGTACCGGTTTTCACCTTGTGGTGCCGTGACGATGGCTTCGACGCGCATGCCGACAACCAGTTGCGCAACATCGACGATCTGACCCTTGCAATCAGCCATCTTTGTTTCATCATCGATGCTGGCGGTATAATCATCGCCGCCATTATTGACCGTGACACGGCGTCCGTCAATGGCAACGATCTTCCCGAAGATCGTGATTGGACAATCCCGCTGAAGCTGTCCGTACTGAAGGTACTCACCCTGGCGGGGGATGGACAGATACATCACGTTGAGCTTGTCGCCTACACGCAGATCAGATACTGGAACCGCCTCTCCGTAGCATGTATAGATAGGGAGCGCAGAATCAGCCGGGATGCGTCCGAACATCTCTGACACGATAAGCCGAAGGGCCTCATCTTTGCCTTCAACGGCAACAACGAACGTTGAGTCGGCATACGCGACGAAGGTCCCATTGACGAGGAACGACTCTCCACAGTCATCCTGAGATATCACACTCGTGGCACGGAGCTTGCCCTTCTGACCTAGCGCATATACCGCGACGTCGGACCCTGCCGAAAATTCCTTCTCCGTGCGTGGCATTCCCGTGCATGACATGAACACCGTCTCCGCGGTGGTCCTAACTGTGATCTTTTCGCCGACCGTGCCAACGGCGTTGTCGCGTGTTTGCAGCGTGAGTTCACCGGACGAGATCGAAAGGATCGTTGCAGTGATGTTCCAATTCGGCTCGCAGCCATAGAACTTGATGTAGGCGGCCGTTGGTGTGATCGATTTTACATCAGCAAGGTAGATCAACAGCTGCGTACCTGTCTCGACCTTGGCAAGCTCGCAACCATCAACCGCCGTTTCTGCGCCGATTTTAAACGTTTCCGCAGCTGAGACACCATTCGGGCCGGTGACTTCCACGCGCACCTGTTCATTCGTTGCCTCAACAAGCGTTCCGTGCACAATTCTCCACGACGCCGTCGTGTCAACTTGGGCTTGGATCTTCATTGCCAATAGCAGACTAAGGATAATGAGGAAGGGGCGAGCGATTGGATTCATTTGTATCTCCATGACTGAAGGGCCAGATAAGAAAGAGACAAAATATCAGCGACACAGGTTCCTTAATCAGTAATCAGTCCTTCTCCACCCGCCCCTTGCCAGATCCACCACGATACCCTATATTCGCATCCCTATCGCGGGGTGGAGCAATTGGTAGCTCGTCGGGCTCATAACCCGAAGGTTGTAGGTTCAAGTCCTGCCCCCGCTACATCTAGAAAACGTTAAGCCCTTGTGACTCAATTAGTTGCAAGGGCTTAATACTTTTTGGCTCACTATTTGGCTTACGGAAATCCACGGTATCTCATGGCGTGTTGTTTCCGCCGCTGAGGCCTCACCGACCTGGCGAACCTTCTCTAGCAACACCCGGAGTCTGGCGAGCAACTAGCAGGGGGCTTTTCGCCGTAGACCGTGATACTGTAGATGCCTTTGCCGGCGCTGTCGTTCGACTGCATTTCCTGGATCTCTTGCGGCGTGAGATATGAAGAGAGGATCTCGGCCGGTAGGCTGACCTGACGTTTCTTCTGGAGGGTGATTCTGGTGAAGCCAGCCTGACGAAGCAGATCGAGGTAGGCGTCCAGCTGAATGGCACCGGAAACGCACCCGGCATACATCTCGGCGTCGTTGCGCAGTCCAGCCGGAAGCTCGCCCTGAAGTACTACGTCGCTCACGCTGAAATGTCCGCCCGGTTTGAGAATGCGGTAAAGCTCGTGGAATGCGCGTGCCTTGTCGGGGACGAGATTCAGCACACAGTTGCTGATCGCCACGTCAGCGCGGTTTGCCGCCATCGGGATGTTCTCGATGTCCCCAAGGCGAAACTCCACGTTGTTGAAACCCAATGCGTCGGCGTTGATGCGGGCCTTGTCGATCATCTCTGGCGTCATGTCAATGCCGATAACCTTCCCATCGGGGCCCGTGATGGCACGCGCCACAAAGGCATCAT
>CAYMTW010000038.1:0-8778 GCA_964393485.1 uncultured Melioribacter sp.
CGGGGTGTAGCGCAGCCCGGTTAGCGCATCTGCTTTGGGAGCAGAGGGTCGCAGGTTCGAATCCTGCCACCCCGACCATTCGTCTCGAAATCGACTCCGGTGGGTTTATCCACCGGAGTTTTTTTTGTTTCATCCCCCACAGCATGTTTCAGCCGAACAGCGGAAGTTGGTTCCCCGCCTTCGGAGGAATGACGATTGATTACCCCGTACCCCGTACCCTGTACCCTGCACCCTGTAACCTGAAACCCGTAACTTCCCTTCCGTGTTTAGCATCTTCTGCTGGACGCCGTAATCACCAACTGACCGGAAGAGTTGTGAACGTTTTTGCATTTGTACTTGCACTGGCCATCTCGCTATCAGCCTTGCCACTGGCAGCCGACGACGGTCACGATTCTGGTGTATTCGCTGCTCCGCCCCCTGAGCAGCTTGGCAGTGCCATTCGTGGAATTGCCACGAATGTCGGCCAAGAGCGCCTCATCATCGTGCGATACCTGGGTTATCGCTGTAGCCACTGCGTTGAGCATCTGACATATCTGAACCAGAACTCTTCTGGACTGCGCCAGCTTGGCGTTACGGTGGTGGCGATCAGTCACGATAGCAGAGAAAAGTGGGACGCACTCGTACGCGAGCATTCCATTGATACGACGGTGTTCAGGTACCTGGCGGACGCGGATAACAACATCGCCCGAAGGCTTGGTGCTATGAGAGTCATCAACGACACACTTCGTGATCTGCACGTAACGATCGCCAGTGTGAGCGGCCAGGTGCGTGCAGCTGTCTATTCGGATGTGCCATACATGGATGTAGCACGTATCGTTGGCCTTGTGGCCCACGAAACTGTCCAGACACCCGCTGCACAATCGGAGTACGTTGATCGATACCTCTCGGCTACGCCGCGTGTGACCATCATTGCCGGACCCAGCGACGGAATCCAGGATCCGATCGATCTGGATTTCAATCGCTCGCCTCTTCAGGGTAGGGATCTCTGGGTTGTCATGGGTGACAGGAGTGGACATGCGATGGCGATCGTGCATGACGCGACGTCGAAACTGCCCGTCGTGCGTCTCAAGAAGGATTCGCGCGCCTACCACTTCATGTGGCGTGCGCTGGGAATTGCCATGGGTAACAATGGTTCGTTTGCCACAGCTCAAAACGGCGAACCTGGAGACGGCGATCAAAACTACATGTTCATGGGCCCTACACTCTGGTCAAGTGACACCGCGGTCTTCGCTTCACGCTATCAGACAGAAGAGCGACGCCTTGCATCGCACCTGGATATGCTGCACCAGAACCCGTGGTGCCTTGGAATTGCCCACGATTCGGCAAACATTTATTGGGTCCTCGACGCAAAGTATCCGGGCATTTCTCGGTATGATTTTCGTGACCCGCATGAGGTTGGAGGCACAGATCACCGTGATGGTGTCATCCGGCGCTACGTCGAAACATCAATCACACCTGCTCAGCGTGGACGACCTGCCCACGTCTGCTTTGATCGTATTTCTGGTTGGTTGTACTACGTGGATCCTGGGTCCGCCCTCGTGGTTCGGCTCGACACACGAAGCGGTTCGGTGCGTGACACGCTAAAGATGCCGGATCAAAGCGCTGAGAACCTCAGGGAATTCTCTTCAGTAGCTGGCGCACGCGTTGACACCGTCGTACGCACAGGTCTCATGGAGCCAGTAGGCCTTGAGATCATCGGCACACGTCTTCTCGTCGGAGACCGCGCAACGGGGCTGATCCATGTCCACGATGTTTCGAAGCCTGGTGTGCCTCGTCTTGGGTCGATCGCTACCGGCGCAAAGGAACTGCTCGGGATCACACTCGGTCCGGATCAGAGACTTTGGTTTGTTGACCGTGCAACAGCTAAGGTCTGCAGACTTGACATGGAGGCCGAGAACGACCTGAAGCCTCATCAGGACGTGATCACTTCCACTGCAGGCGATACCGTCAGCTTCTCGTATGTAAACTCAACCTCATCGGCAATACGCCCATCGCTTGCCGTTCGATGGGTCAGTACGCGAACCGGAAAGACGTCAGCCTGGGAGCCGATCACTGCCCCATCCGTGCCGGCTGGAGATACTGCCACCATCTTCGTGACCGTGCCGGAGATCGATACGCTAGCCGTGCACCAGTGCCAACTGGCGGAGACTCTCCCTTCGGGCCAGACAGGGCTGATGGCATCCACCACGATCGTCCCCAAGGGTCTTCGCAGAGTGATCGTCCAGGATGAGCGTAACGGGACCTTCGACATCCGCGAAGCTGTTGCGCTGACCTCGCGCACAGGCTATGTGACAATGACCTCGGACATCTTTCTGTCCGTGGCCGACAGCCTTCGATCCCTCAAGACCGCCCTCTGGAATAGTGGTTCCGTGGGTGAAATTAGCCCCGTCGATGAAGCAGTCATGATGTCGCTGCTCGGTCGAAACGTCGATCTCTATCTCATCGCCGACGATCCCCTGGCCCTGCGCCTTGAATCGCCGATGGCTGGGGCATTCTTCCGCAGTCTGGGCGTTGCTCCTCTCGGAGCGGAGCAAAATGACAGTCTCAGGGGTCAGAGGATCTTCACAGGTGTGCTCGGCGATCCGGTAACGGCGGGTATGGCGCTCATTGACTGCCAGCTGCCGCGTCTGGACCATCAGCGAGGCGGGAGATACATCCCCAACATGCTTCTTCGCCCCCTTGCAAGCTCAACGACGATGCTGCTGCGCCTGGGAGATACGGCATCTGGTGCTGTGCGGTACGAGAACAAAACTCTACGCTGCATTGTGCTGGGCATCAATGCTTCGCGGTTTCTGGATGGAATTCAGCGTACAACCATCCTCGATCGTGGCCTGATATGGCTGGAAGAGGCAGCCAACCCAGATACGGTTGCGACGAGTGTCTCGGAGGACACCGGGACTGATCAACGATCCGGCCGCCTTTCGCTGGAGCAATCCTCCGGAGGAATCTATCTCTGGCAGGTCACCGATGTTGACGCCGGTGATGCTGAGCAGGCGAGCGTCGAGGTGTATTCTGTTTCTGGCCAGCGCATGCTCACCGTGTACGACGGACCACTCTCTTCCGCGCGCGGCACATTTTCGGCCTCGAACTTGGCCTCCGGTTGTTACTTTGTCATTCTTCGCACGATGAATCGTCGTCTGCACTCAACGTTCATCAATCAGTGATCTACTATGGGGCGAGCAGCCTCTCCATCTGCACGGTCTCGACGAAACTCTGAAGAGCTTCCACCACATGTGTTTGGCCACGATGTCGAGCAGGATCTTGCGTTCCTGCTTAGTGAGGGCCGGCGCAACCTTGTAAGGTTCAATCCCGACCTCGTCGAACGGGCCTTTCGATTTTGCGTAAAAGCACACGAGAAGGACGTTCGGGTCTCTGGGGAGCCGTACTATTCCCATCCGGCAAATGTTGCCCTAATCGTCATGCGAGAGATCCCGCTCGACGATGTCAGCGTCGTTGCAGCGTTGCTGCACGATGTAGTCGAAGACACACGCTACTCGTTGAAAGACGTGCGTGCTGAATTCGGCGCGGAGGTGGCCGATATCGTCGATGGGGCCACAAAGATCAGCGATGTCTTCAAGAGCCGCGAGATCACACAGGCAGAGAACTACCGTAAGCTTCTCCTCTCACTCGTCAATGACGTCCGTGTAATACTGGTCAAATTCGCTGACCGGCTCCATAACATGCGGACCATTGAGTCTCTGTCCCGTGAACGCCAGGAACGTCTGGCTCGGGAAACCATGGAGATCTACGCACCTTTTGCCCACCGCTTTGGCCTTGGCAATATGAAGTGGGAGCTTGAGGACCTTTCCTTCAAGGTCCTCAATCCGGCAGCCTACGAGGACATTCAGCGCAGGCTGGCAAAGACGCGCAAGGAGCAGCAGGAGATCATTAAGCGATTTGCCGAACCGATCGAGGAGAAGCTGCGAGAAAACGGACTCGTTTTCGAGATCAATGGTCGACCAAAACACTTGTATTCAATCTATCGGAAAATGCTGGCTCAGGGCAAGAGTATCGAAGAGATGTATGACTTGCTGGCGATCCGCATCATTCTTGACACGGACGATAACAATGAGTGTTTCCTGGCCTACGGTATCGTGAGTGAGATCTACCGCCCCATTCCCGAACGCTTTAAAAACTTCATCAGTGTGCCCAAAAAGAACGGGTATCAGTCCCTGCACACCTCTGTGATCAGCGGGGATGGTAAGCCCCTTGAGATCCAGATTCGCACTCGCGCGATGCATGACTTTGCCGAGCGTGGTGTAGCGGCGCACTTCCGCTACAAGGCAAACTCGGGAGCTACAGCAAGCTGGGTAGATGCGTCGGACCTTGAAGAATGGGCCACATGGGTGCGGGATGTGTTCGAAAATGCCGGTGATGATGCCGCCGAAGAATTGCTCGAGAGCTTCAAGCTCAACCTCTACCAGGATGAAATCTACGTCTTCACGCCAAAGGGTGAGCTACGGATCCTCCCGAAAGGGGCAACCCCAATCGATTTTGCCTTTGACATCCACTCACAGGTCGGCGCACGCTGCATCGGTGCCAAGGTCAACGGCAAGATCGTCCCGCTGGATCATGAACTGATCACCGGTGATCAGGTATCGATCCTCACGTCAAAGAATCAGACGCCACATCGTGACTGGGAACGTATTGCCATCACGCACAAGGCCAAGACCCATATCCGACGCATCCTTAATGAGGAACGTCGGGCACGGGTCATCGAAGGCAAGGAGATATGGGACAAACGTGCCCGGAAACTGGGTCTGCACCTGAACGAAGATGACATGGAGCGGTTGAGTCTTCAGGCCAAATATCCTGGTCGCAGCGACTTTTACATTGCTCTTGCCACTGGTGCCATGACGCCGGAAGCCGCCGGCGAGATGATCCGTCAGCTCGTACAGCCAGCGGCAACTCGGACCGAGCCGCATCACTCGATCAGTGCCGATCAGTTCAGGACCGTTGCTCGGGACAAGAAGCAGGGAATCTACCTCAAGGACCCCACGGCGTCGAGTGCCAGGATCCTCTTCTCCTATGCGCGCTGCTGCAATCCCGTGCCCGGCGATTCAGTTGTCGGCATTGTGACCATCGGTAGCGGCATCAAGGTGCACCGTTCGTCGTGCCGGAACGTTACCGACCTCCACGACAAGCTCCAGAGCCGGATTGTTGATCTGGAATGGTCAGCCGCCGAAGGGGGCGAATTCCTTGCTGCGATCAAGATCACCGGTGATGACCGCCCGGGCATGCTCAATGAGATCACCAGTGCGGTGATTTCGGTGCAGAAGACCAATATCCGGGGTGTGACCATCGATGCCTATGATGCCGTGTTTGAGGGAATCCTGACGGTGTATGTGGCAGACCTTGAACATCTGCAACAGATCTTCGACAAGCTTCACCACATCAAGGGCGTCAAATCCGTCGAGCGCTTCGAAGAGTAAGACACGCAAAGCCCCTTTCGTATATTTGGCCGTTGTCGATTGTATCAACTCAGGAACCCACACCGTGAGTCTCCAGTCTCTACTGTTCACCATCTTCGCTATCGGGGCTGTCGCTTCGGCGGTCTTTACGATCACGCGGAAGAACCCAGTGGCCTCGGCCATGTCCCTTGTGGCCCATTTCTTCATGCTCACGGGCCTCTACCTGACGCTGCAGGCACAGTTCGTAGCTGCCGTCCAGGTGGTGGTTTATGCCGGAGCGATCATGGTCCTGGTGGTCTTTGTCATCATGCTTCTCAACGTCGGACGTGAGGTAAAGGCCGAGGGTCCAAAGTCGATTAGACCAACGCTAGCGATGCTCGTTGCCGGCATGCTTGTTGTGATGGTTTCGAGCGTCATCGCGTCACATCCCACAGGCAAGAATCAGCTGCATGAACGCGCAATCGAGATCGGCACGACAGCATCGATCGGTAAGGCACTATTTATTGACTACCTGTTTCCCTTCGAAGCCGTCTCTCTGCTCCTTCTGGCAGCCCTGATCGGCGCCGTGATCCTTGCCAAGCGCCATGTTTCGGAGACACAGCCATGATGCCAACGTCGATCCCTCTTGACTACTACCTCATCCTATCGGCCGTACTGTTTGTGATCGGCGTGGTTGGAGTGGTAACCCGCCGTAATGCGATCATCATTTTCATGTCCATCGAGCTGATGCTCAACGCCGTGAATCTTTCGATGGTGGCGTTTTCGTCGTTTCTTGGAGATGTTGCCGGACAGATGTTCGTGTTCTTCATCATGGCCGTTGCGGCTGCAGAGGCGGCCATCGGACTTGCCATTGTGCTGGCCCTGTTCCGCAATAAGCAAACGGTCTATGTTGACGAAATCAACCTCATGAAGTGGTGATAGCCGTGAGATCATTCATAGCGATTCTCGCCGTTGGAGTTCTCTCGGTGGTCGGTTGCACAACGACCGCTGAGCCTGAATCGACCGCACAGCAGCTCACCATGGATGAGCTAACCCGAACGCCGGGCTTTACTTGGTTTGTGGCCGAGATGAGCCGCTTCACACCGAACGCCCAGCTATTGCCGCAGATCGAGACGGCATTTACGCGCACCCCCTCGAAGAAGGTTTGCATCTTCGTCAAGCCGACATGTTCATGCCGCGGCACACAACGTCTTTTTCCCCAGGTCGTCAAGACGCTCATTGAAGCGAAGGTTCCGGCATCCAACATCGAGATATGGTCAATGCGCTCGGAGAGCGATCGGCATCAGTACGAGAACACCCTGAAGATCACTTCCCTGCCAGCGATCTTCGTCATTCAGGATGGGGCTGTGCGGGATTCTGTGCGGGACTTTGACTTTAACGATTCGAATGCCGACTCCTTAATCGCTCGGGCTGTGAATCGCTGAATTCCGGTTTGACGCAAACATTTTGTACGAAAAAGCAAAGCCCCCGGTGGACGTGTCCATCGGGGGCTTTCAGCTTTCCGGTGCAAGCGGCGGGAGTCGAACCCGCACGGGTTTGACCCCGCTGGATTTTGAGTCCAGTGCGTCTGCCAGTTCCGCCACGCTTGCTGGGAGTGGGCAGTGAGGGATTTGAACCCCCGACCCTCTGCTTGTAAGGCAGATGCTCTGAACCAACTGAGCTAACTGCCCGAGCGTGATTGCTCAGAGAGACAAAAGTACGGAATCAGCTTGGATTACGGAACAGCTTCGACGCGACGCACTTCCGGAAGGCTCCGCCGCACCACTCGTTCTATGCCCGCGCGCAGCGTCATGGCCGACATCGCGCAGCTCCGGCACGCACCAAGAAAGCGCAGTTCGAGCACACCGGTGACCGCATCGAAGGATACGATCTCGATGTCTCCATTGTCAGCGGCAAGGAACGGTCGGACCTGCACAAGCACGTCGTCAAAACGCCGATGCTGCTCTTCGGTCATAGATCGATCTCGAGCTTCGAATCAAGAGCGGAAGCATTGGCAACCCGGATCTGGCACGTAACACGCTCGGCCACCTCCCTGAATGCATCCCCCATAGAGCCCGACTCTGGGTCAAGCACAAACGGGAAACCACTGTCAGCCCCCTCCCGCACACGGACATCGATGGGAACTTCACCAAGAAACGGCACTCTGTA
The DNA here is from genome assembly GCA_964393485.1 of uncultured Melioribacter sp. Taxonomy (GTDB): domain Bacteria; phylum Bacteroidota; class Ignavibacteria; order Kapaibacteriales; family Kapaibacteriaceae; genus UBA10438. The sequence goes on from CAYMTW010000038.1 coordinate 7,560, forward strand.
CTGCTCAGCAACGGAACGGCCGCCACCTTCGCCGAAGATGAAATAGCGGCGATCAGGCATGTCGGGTGGGACAAAGTAGCTCATGTTTTCGATCACGCCCAGGACGTTCACATGGACCTTTTCGAACATCTGGATCGATCGGCGCACATCGGCCAGTGCGATCTCCTGGGGGGTGGTGATCACCACGGCACCCGTGAGCGGAATGCGCTGTGTGAGCGTGAGCTGAACGTCACCCGTGCCCGGTGGAAGGTCGAAGATCAGAAAGTCCAGGTCTCCCCAGACGATCTGTTCAACCAGCATCGTGAAGTATCCGGCCAGCATCGGACCACGTAGGATAGCGGCTTGATCCCGTTCCATGACGAAGCCGATCGAGGCGATTTTAACGCCGTAGGCTTCATTCGGATACCCAATGATCTTTCCGTCAGGGGTCCTTTCCGCACGCATGGACTGGTCGGCAAGACCATACATGGTGGGCTGAGACGGGCCATAAATGTCCGCATCCAGCAGCCCGACGCTTGCTCCGCGCTGGGCCAATGCTGCCGCAAGGTTAGCCGCCATGGTCGACTTACCAACGCCCCCTTTGCCGGAAGAAACAGCGATTAGGTTCTTGACGCCGGAAAGCGAGGGTGAACGTTTGATATCGACATTCTTCTCGCGAACCAGTACCTCGACATCGGCCTCAGGATAGTTTGCAAGAACAATGGCCTTACAGTCGTGATCCAGTCGCCGCGCAACCCAGTGAAGGGGGCCGATTGCCTCGAGAAAGACCCGTACGCGGTTACCGGCGATCTCGACGGAATGGATCGCTGAAAGGGCACCGAGCGTCTTGCCCAGATCGGGGTCAATGATGGACTCAAGTAACGTTTGGATATCAGCGCTGTTCATGTATTGGAAGCCGTATTGTCGTGGTGGTGATGTCCGCCAGAAGTGCGGAATGCAAATTTATCATGGATTGCGGCACCGACCGAGGGCACGGTAATCGTTCCGAGAATCCGTATCTTCCCGGCCAACTTTGAACTAAAAAACACTTTCGTTTTAAACCGGAGTCATTACCATGAACCATGTGGTTATCGCCGCCTTCGTCCTTGCCTCGGTAGCACAGACGTTTGCGCAGATCTCATCACGTCCGGAGCCGAATCCACGCCAAACGGTGCAGATTCCCCTCCGTCTCACAGCGGCAGACGTCACACCCGAAGCAGTCATCGAAAAGTCTGAAGAT
>CAYMTW010000038.1:8788-20610 GCA_964393485.1 uncultured Melioribacter sp.
TGAAGATGGAACGCAGGCCGTCACCTTCCGTCGCATCTTCTCTTCAGACGTTCGAAGCCAATTCCACTATTGGCCGTTCGGTATTGCATCAAACGACATCTTCAAGTACGACCCCAAGTCAAACACCTTGAACCTTGTCCGCAACAAGGCTGTCATTACCAGCAATATTTCAGGTGTCGACATCGGCATCATGCGTTCGACCAATGATGGAAAGTCATGGACATTTGATATTGTCAAAAGCACAGCGGACATGTTTGTCGGTATGCCAACATTCGGATGGGTAAATCCTGACGACGGCACCGATGCGTCAAAGTATCCGGTGAGCATTTATTGCATTAAATACCCAATCCCAGCTCTGAACTACGGCGGTATGACACTATGGAACCGCACGGCTGCCGGTGATTATGAGCTGCCCCTCAGCGACCAGGAGCGCCCGGGAACCGGTTATGATGTTCAATTTGGCGACCTCCATAGCGACAATGCGAACGGTGGCCTACACTTTGCAGGCATGTTGAATCCTGATGGCGCACAGTACGGTGCCTACGGTTACTTTAACTTCAACCTGGTCGTGGAAGACTACACGCAGGCTCCAACAATGCCATCAGCATGGGCAGTAGAAAAGTTCCGTGCCAGTGAATCGCCAAGCTCCTCCTACAATGCGCCAATGTTGATCTCTGGTGATGTTGATGGCGGATTGTATGCATGTTTCAACAATATCCCGAGCGACGACCCAGATAACCGCCGCACGGTGCAGGTTTCCAAGTCAAATGATAACGGAAAAACATGGGGCGACTTCAATACGCTGCCAGCAGACCTGCTTGATGAATACGTCAAGACACGTGGTGTAGATCTCGGTGGTCGCCGTGTCATTAAAAAATACGACGGCGGCGCATTCATTGCCACGGGCAAGGATAGCTACTCCTACTTCTTCCGCTATCTCTACGGAATCGCCAGTCAATCTCAGGCAGGATCGCTGGATTCAATCCTAGGCTACAACATTGTTGAAGCGGCATACAAGAACGGCACATGGACTGTGAATGAGGTGGCAAATCTTAACTCGCTTGCGCTCGATGCCGTTTCGACACAGGATTCCATCTCTCAGGCTATTGGTGCCCCGGCAATCGTTGTTTCAGCGAACGGTCGCGGACACGAGATTCAAGTTGCTCGTACGGCGGATAATGCCAACCTTGTGGTCAAGTATGTCGATCAGAACCCTGAGCGCAAGAATACATTCGCAGCAGTGCGCCGCTTCCAGTCCGCCAACGGCAGCTACAATGAAGTTGATCCACCGTATACAGAGAACTTCGACACGGATCTGTTCATCACAAGCCGTCCGATGGGCTCAAATCAGTGGACCAGCGCTGTTAACTGCACGAACGATGGTGACCATTGCTACCGCACGTACATTCCTGACGTCGTTCCCTCCCTCGAGAAGATCCCAGTCATTCGGATGATCGGTACCAATACCGGCTCTATCCCAGCCGCGCTTCCGAAAAATGTATTCCAGATCATGTACAACAACTCCTGCGCTGTCGATTTCGCGATGGTCAATCCATCAACGGCTAGCGTAAAGGATGAGCTTCAGTACGACTTCCGCTTCAACACTGTTGCACCAAACCCTGTTTCGAGCACAGCCGAAGTGACGTTTACACTTGATCGTCCAGCTGCAGTAACGATGGAAGTGTTCGATATGATCGGGAACAAGCTGGCGACGGTTTACACACAGTCATTGGGCAGCGGCCTGCATGGCGTAAATGTCGATGCATCAGCCTATGCTACAGGCACGTACAACCTTGCCCTCGTCGTTGATGGCAAGCGCACTATGAAGTCGTTCGTAGTGGTTCGCTAAGAGCAGAAGCCCCCTACACACCGCAGAAAATTCGTAACATTGGGGTCGCCGGTTTGTACCTGCGGCCCCATTTTGCTTGTGATAACAGCCCGACTAGGAGACCTATCCATGACGCGAGTCGTCCGCTTAGTTCTGATCAGCGCACTTACAATCAGCTCCCTGCCCCTTATGGCTCAGGAGTGGCTGCAGGCAATCCCGCAGCGAGCGATCTTTTCGATCACATCAAACCCGCAGAATCCCTCTTCGCTGCTGGCTGGCTGCTACTCGCGGACCGGCCTGCTGAGCACAGATGCCGGGGCAACGTGGCTGGAACTCAGTATCGGCGAAATGGGTGGCATCTCACAGATCTCGGCTCTTGTGTATAATCCTGGCGATACGAACGTATTGCTCGCCGGTGGCGTCAACTTCAATGGTGTTGACCGTTCGACTGATGGCGGCGTGACGTGGGAGAACGTTCTTAGTGATCCGGATGGTAATCGATTCGAGATCTACAGCAACGGAAGTATCGCGTTCAACCCACGTAATCCGGATACGGTCTATGTGATTCGCACCTATCCGGCAACGATCTATCGAAGTTCGAATAAGGGGGCTCGGTGGGACTCGATCGGTGCTCTGCCGGGTCTGCGCAGCAGCGATCGGATGAAGTCGCTGGCGATCTGCCCGCAGAAAGACAGTGCGCACATCATGCTTGCTAGTGGCCGGCGTTCGACGATCTTCCGCTCGATCAACGGTGGAAAAACGTGGTCAACAAACGGTAGTGCCGTGTCTGGTCAACCAGATTGTGATGGATTGCAGATTCGCTGGAGTCGCACCGTACCTGGGCGCGTCTATGCCATCGGACAGTTTGCCATCAGCGCCAATGGCGGTAATGGTGGACTGTTGATCAGTGAAGATTACGGGCTGACATGGCCTACCCGCAAATTCGTTGATACCGCATTCCAGTCGATTGAGGTCTTTCCCACCAAAAGTGGCGATGAGATCTTCATCGGTGGCGGCCAGGGGGCACTTTCGGACAAGGTCATCCGCGGCGACTCGATCGTATGGCGCTCACCGGACGGTGGCAAGACATGGCAGGACCTTTCAAAGGTTGCCTGGACCGAGAACGAGCTGGGCGAGGTTGCCGCCAACGTGTGGGGGTTCGCTGTCACCTCCATTGGGGGTGGCGCTAACGAAGTCATTATGGCCACAGAGGTCGGTGCCTATCGATCCACTTCGGTCACGTCGGTTCGCTCCACAATCGGTTCGCCGGCGGTCAGCATTCGAGCAACGCCCACATCGGTCCTGATCAAGTCCGAGGATGCCCAGCCGGCCTCCTATGCCGTTCTGAATCTGCTCGGCGAGTACGTTGCGTTCGGCCCCCTGCCGGGCCAGTATGAAACACGAATCAGCACGGCTGACTTCCCAGCCGGAACGTATGCCGTTCGCGTCGTTCAACACGATGGTGTGACGACAGCCCTCATTCAGCGGTAGTTCAACAGCTCACCAGGTCCTTCACATGCAATGTCAACTGATCGCCAGACTTTGCCTGTGGCTGTTCCTTGGATTGATGGCCTTTGAGGTTAGCGCCCAAACGTGGACCCTCCTGAGTCCGACGCTGTCGCACACGGTGGTCCTCAATCCAGAGGATCCCAATAAACTCTACCTTGGCAATTGGGCAAATCAGCTGCTCCGCTCGGACGATCGAGGAGTCACGTGGAGAACTGTTGAAACCGGCGATATCAATGCCCCGAACTTCCTGACGTCGGTCGTTGTGTCAACGGCCGACACCAGTGTGATCATGATCGGTGGCTTCAACTTCGACGGTATCAAGCGAAGCTCCGATGGTGGTGCCAACTGGCAACGTGCCCTGGCCGACACGGTCAACAATGCTCGCATGTGGTACATATCCGAAGCCATTGTCGAAGATCCGTCACGTCCCGGACTTCTCTACGCAGCTCGCGGTGCCACGAGCAATGGTATCTGGCGCAGCAGCGACAATGGCATCACGTGGGATAGTGTCAGTGCGATTCCCGGTCAACTCACCGGACGACTGTGCACGATGGCCATCCGGCCCGACAGCACGAACATTCTCTTTGTCGGTGCAGTGGGTGGTCAGATCTTTCGCTCTGATGACTCTGGCCGCACGTGGGAACGTGTGCCAGTGCTCGATGGCAATCTGACTATCCGAAGTGATAGCGAGATTCCAAAGATCGTGTTCTCGCCTCGTGACCCGTTGACGGGCTATGCCGTTGTGACGATCATCATCGCCCAGAACATTAAGAACAACGGTGGTCTGCTCAAGACTACAGATGGCGGCGCAACATGGAACCGCATAGCATTTGCTGACACCAGTCTGTGGGCCGTAGACGTTCGCACCGCAAACGGTCAGGATGAGGTCTTTGTAGGGGGCTTCCGGGTTGATAACACCCCGACCACCATCATCGGAGATGGACTCATGTTTCGCTCCCCTGACGGTGGTACTACCTGGTCACGAATCACGAACATTCCCTGGGGTAAAAATGAGCTTGGTGACACACTCCGCAACTGCTGGGTCATCCGCTGCGACCCGTCGTCACGCCGCGTGTATCTGGCGGCTACGACTGGTCTCTATGCCCTGGATGAGCCCACATCTGCAAAGGACGAGACACTGTCGGAAGTCTCAAGGCCGCTAGTCACTGTTTCTACCGGCGGAACAACAGTAATAGTGCAGTCCGACAATCGGCTTTGTGCAGCTACCAACTGGAGTCTTATCGATCTGCTCGGACGGGTAATAGCTCACGGCCGCATTGATGGCTCACTGCCACTGCATATCGATGTTTCGGCCGTTCAGGCAGGCACATATGCTGTGGAGTTGGCAAACGCAGTCAGACGTTCCCAAACGCTTGTGCACATCCACCGTTGATACACCATTCGTGCTCAGTGCCCGTACCTAGATTCCCGCTTTCGCAGGAATGACGATCAGTACCCCGTACCTAGCTATCCAACACCACGGTATTAACAAGATCGCCGAGCCGGTCAATTGAGCACGTGACCACGTCTCCGGGCTTCAGCCACCAGGCAGGATCGTAAACCTTACTACCATTGAGTTCGAGGAAACAACCGGTGCCGCATGTGCCGCTGCCAATGACGTCGCCTGGATACAGTGTCACACCGTAGCTGGCGCGTTCGATGATCTGGGCAAAAGTCCAAGACATGTCCTTGACGTTGCCGGTGGAAACATCCTGGCCATTGATGACGCACTTCATTGCCAGATCGTAGTGGTTACCCACGGGTGTTGCCGTTGTGACATCGGCGAGTTCATCCGGAGTGACCAACCATGGGCCAAGCGATGTGGCAAAGTCTTTTCCCTTAGCCGGACCGAGGTTCAGCTTCATCTCCTGCATTTGGAGAACGCGGGCACTCCAGTCATTCATGACCATGAGTCCGGCGATATAGGCATCGGCTTCTGAGGCCTTGATATTGCGCCCCTTCTTCCCGATCACAATAGCACACTCGAGTTCAAAGTCGAGCTGCTGACAGTGAAGGGGCTGAACATGAATGTCACCCGGACCAAACACGGCCTGATGGTTCGTGAAGTAGAAGATCGGGATCTCGTCGAACTCTGGAATCATCTCCACACCGCGATTGCGCCGCGCGGCTTCGACGTGCTGACGGAAGGCGTAGCCATCACGCATCGAGGTTGGATGAGGCACTGGAGCACAGATCTGTGCTTCTGAAGCTACTACCGAGCAGGCACTGCGGTCCGCATCAGCAGCACCATTGAACCAGGTGACGGCCTGCTCAACAAGCATGCGGGCTGCCTCGCCCCCTCGCAGATAGGAAAGCATATCCGCGGGAGCTCCGCTGATGCCACTCGCTGCAACGTCGAGGATGTGATCACCAACGAGGACGCCAAGGCGCTCCTCACCATTGCGAAGGATCGTACAAAGTTTCATGTCTGGTAAGGGGGCTTAACGGTTCAAAGCATGGCGCAACGACAGCACGCCGACGGTGCCAAAGCCAAAGAGAAACATCAGCTGGAATGGAATGGCAGCGATTTCAAGGTAGCGGAAGGAGTTCGCGATGCCAAATATAAAGTACGCCGCAAAGGCCAGCTCAACGACGACGATCCAGCTGATCTTCGTCTGCACATAGCGCTTCTTCTTCCACTGATCATTGGCCTGCTGAATGGCAAACTTCGGAGTACGCTTGAACTCCGACTTCTTACCGATCAGTGCTTCGATGACGGCGCGCGTGTTATTCACGGCAAGACCCATCGATCCAGCCATAAAGACCGGGAACAGAAGCAGACGGCGCTGCCAGTCAAGGTGAATGGCACGCTGAGCATACATGTAGAATAGGAAGGTGGAAATGCTTGCAAGCACAAACACCGACATGATGCTGTAGAAGTCGTTGTATGACATCAGACCAAAGAGCTGCGACGGTGATGACTCGACCGAGTTCTTAATCACCACGATCGGAACGTTCAGGACCGCTACCATGATGATAAACGGGAACACGATGTTGCTCGTCAGGTGCACCGTGCATTCAAGCTTGTGCTTCAGCGACAGTCCACTCTTCCACACCGAAGGCAGCAGCTTCTTGGCCGTCTCCACAGCCCCCTTCGTCCAGCGGAACTGCTGCGTCTTCAGCGAATTGATGTCGGCGGGCAGTTCTGCAGGTGAGGTTACGTCATTGAGGAACACAAAGCGCCAGCCGCGCAGCTGCGCACGATAGGACAAATCAAGATCTTCCGCGAGCGTATCGCTGTGCCAATTGCCGGCATCCTCGATCGTGGCCTTGCGCCAAACTCCGGCCGTGCCATTGAAGTTGATAAAGAAACCAGCCTTGTGACGGATCTGCTGTTCGATCACAAAGTGACCATCGAGTGCAAGAGCTTGAGCCTTCGTCAGGAAGCTGTAATCTTCGTTCAGGTGTTCCCAGCGCGTCTGCACCATTCCCACCGTTGAGTCGGCGAAGTAGGCTACAGTCTTGCGCAGGAAGTCCTTTTTCGGAACGAAGTCAGCGTCGAAGATCGCGATGAACTCGCCCTTGGCAACAGCAAGACCTTCCTTGAGCGCGCCGGCCTTATAGCCCTGGCGGTTCGTGCGATGAATGTGCTTGATGTCGAACCCTTCGGCACTGAACCTGTCGGCCAGACGACGGGAAATTTCAACTGTTTCATCGGTCGAATCATCGAGAAGCTGAATCTCAAGTCGATCCTTCGGATAGTCGATCGCGCACACAGCCTCTACCAGACGATCCACGACGTAGAGCTCGTTGTAGAATGGCAACTGGATCGTCACCACCGGCAGTTCCTGCATGGTGCCCTCCGGCTTGGCATGCACCACCTTCTGCGTCTTGTGGTAGTAGTAGATCATCACGAGTCCGTGCAATCCAAAGGCGAACAGCACGCAGAGTGACAGGAAGTACACGGCAAGAAGAATATCTTCCATGAACGGGGCGATCGGAACAGTGTGCGAAAGGGTTGATGATGGCTATGTCATCACCGTTTCACCAGTCTGAGACGATGGCCAGAAGCACGTCATCAGCGATCCTTTGTAGGGCCCGCTCGGCAGCACGACGTCTGCCTTCGGTTGGATCACTCACGTCGTAGACGTCGAAGTTCTCAAACGTCTTCTTCCAGACCACTACGTTCTTCACGGCATCGAAATACTCTACTTCAATACCCACGACGATGCGTCGCTTCCCCTCTAAGTCCCCCGACTGCAGTGTGGCAACCTGATCCTGCACCCGCGTCAGGATCGGAGAGAGTCTCGCATCACCGTTTTCCTCGACTAGGCGAACGGTGTTGTCGCTCCGGAACCGCTTCACCAGCGTTTCGGTTGCAAACTCCCGAAACGTCGGATCGCCAAACCCACTTCGATCGATCACCGAGGCGATCGAGACCGTCGAAATGTGCTCTGGCACTGATCCACCGCGGAAGGAATAGCATCCCGTGACGATCAGCACCAGAATTCCTAAGGCAACACGCGAAACTAGATGCGCGTCGATGTGGCCATCATGACGGATGTATGAAACATTATTCATCATGGTCGCTCGGCAGCAAAGGGATTGGTAAGACGTTCCCGACCAATGGTCGTTTCAGGTCCATGTCCGGGCCATGCTACCATGTCATCGGGCAACGGAAACAGCTGCGTGCGAATTGACGAAATGAGCACGTCCATATCCCCGCCGGGCAGGTCGGTTCGCCCAACCGAGCGATCAAACAGCGTATCACCGACGAAGACGCGTCCGGCGGAGCGCTCAACGAAACAGATGCCCCCTTCGGTATGACCCGGTGTGTGAAGGATCTCAAGAAGCTTACCAGTGCCCACCGTGATCGATGTCACATCGTTCCCGATCGTCACGGCGTCATGCACTGGGTCGATGCTAAAGGGAAGGGGCCAAATGGTATGTGCCATGGGGTCCGTCAAACGATACAGATCGGCCTCATGCACCACCACACGCGCGCCTGTTTCTCGCTGCAATCGTGCGCAATCGGCCGTGTGATCCCAGTGCGTGTGCGTTAGTAGCAGGTCGGTTAGTGACCATGTCTTCTCGGAAAGCACCCGCATTACGGGTTCAAACGCACCATGCGGAGCATCGATCAGGAAGGCCGTCCGGGATGTTTCATCCCCTACCAGATAGCAGTTGGTCGCCACTGGACCACATTCGAAGCAGAACATGATTCGAAGTTACGACGGGTATTGTCTCCCGTTCCTATCTTTGCAGCGATTCACTAGGAACTGTCATGGCAGAAACCGACCCACTTGTCAATTATCTACCGCTGATGATCATGATCGTCATCGGTCTCATCTTTGGCGTCAGCAACATCCTGCTGGCGGAGAACCTTGGTCCGCGCAAGAGTACGCGCTCAAAGCTCTCCACGTATGAGTCGGGTATGGAACCACTCAAGAGTGCACGTGAGCGCTTTACGGTCAAGTTCTATCTCGTGGCCATGATGTTCATCTTGTTCGACATCGAAATCGTTTTCATGTATCCGTGGGCTGTTCAGTTCCGGGAACTTGGAGGCTATGGTCTGGTGTCTATGCTCCTGTTCATGATCCTTCTTTTTGCCGGCTATCTCTACGTCCTCAAGAAAGGTGCTCTCAAATGGGATTGAACGAACAGATCGCCCGCGATGGTTTCGTTACCACCACGGTGGAATCGCTCATCACCTGGGCACAGCGCAACTCGCTCTGGCCGATGCCGATGGGAATCTCCTGCTGCGCCATTGAGATGATGGCATTCGGCGGACCGCGTGCTGATTCGTCGCGGTTTGGTTCCGAACGCTTCTCATTCTCACCACGCCAGGCAGATCTAATGATCGTGGCCGGCACGGTGACGTACAAGATGTCGTGGGTTGTCAAGAAGGTATGGGACCAGATGCCCGATCCGAAGTGGTGCATTGCCATGGGCGTCTGTACGTCCACCGGTGGCATGTTCCGCTCGTACCCTGTTGTTCAGGGTATCGATCAATTCCTGCCGGTTGATGCCTACGTCTCGGGCTGTCCTCCACGTCCGGAGGCGCTCATGAAGGCTCTGATGTACATCCAAGACAAGGTGGCGCAGTCGAAACCGCAGCTGATCAACCTCGGCAAGGACAGTGGAGACGTGCGCCGCTCGGATCTGATCCTGACTCCGTGATGCTCGTCACGGGTATTATGACGGGCACGTCAGTCGATGCGATCGACCTTGCTACATGTGACATTGAATCGAAGGGAGGCCGCCACGCGGTCTCCCTTCGCTCGTTTACGTCCAGCCCCTTCTCGGATGATCTTCGCGAGTTGATCCTACGCTGCATGGCCGGACAGGCCTCCATTGAGGAGTTGTCCGACCTCCCTTTTGCGCTTGCCAGGGCCTATGCCAGTTGCTTTGAAGAGCATTGCATCGCCCACGGCGTTCAGCCCGAACTTATTGCCGTGCATGGCCAGACGCTCTGGCATCACCCACCTGTGTCAACGTGGCAAAGCGCTTCGGGTCCAGCTCTTTCGGCTCTTACACACCTTCCCGTGGTCAGCGACTTCCGCTCAGCCGATGTAGCTGTGGGCGGACAGGGTGCTCCGCTTGTGCCCATGTACGATCATACGGTCTATGGCAGCGATGACATAAGCCGTGTGGCTCTCAACATCGGCGGAATGGCCAACATGACGGTGCTTCCGGCCGGTGGTGCAATTGAACCATTGATAGCCTTTGACTGTGGTCCGGGAAACGTGTGGATGGATCACGCCGCGCGCATAACCTATGGAAAGCGATACGACAGCAATGGCAGTATTGCGCGCGCCGGACGAGTATTGACACCGATGCTGGCCGAGATGAAGTCGAGCCCCTACTTTATCGCTGATCCGCCCAAATCCACCGGACGCGAGCTGTTTACCACTTCGGAACTGCAGCGTCTGGTCACGAAGTATTCTCACCCGTCAAGCCCCCTGGAAGACGTCCTGACCACAGTCACCGAACTCACAGCATGGGCGATCTCCGACCACATCATGCGTTACGCAGCCGACTGCCATGAGTTGATTATCTCCGGAGGGGGCTCGCAGAATACCTACCTCGTCGAGCGCATTGGGACCCAGCTTCTCGAGGCGGGCTCTCGGTGCCGGGTGACGGTCGATCCACTCTGGGCCGAAAAAGAAGCCATGGCCTTTGCCTATCTCGGCTGGCGCACGCTGCATGGTCTGGCGGGTAACGTGCCTTCGGTAACGGGAGCACAGCGTCCGGTCATTCTGGGGACAATTGCCCGCGCGTGAACTCTCGGCCGGTCGAAGGCGTTTCGTAGTTTTGCGCCTGAAAAAATCTCCGGCAGCGCCGCCTCCTGCACACGGTCAGCCCCCTGTCATCACCATTATTACCGCACAGCAGCTATGAGCTTTAACCTGCAGTTGTCTGAAACTCACGAGATGATCCGTGAAACGGCTCGCCAGTTCGCCAAGGACGAGGTAGCACCAACATCAATCGAACGTGATAAGTCGGGTGAGTTCCCGACCGAAATTGTCAAGAAGATGGGTGAACTCGGCTTCCTGGGAATGATGGTCTCCCCTGAATGGGGTGGTTCTGGACTTGATGCGCTAAGCTATGTCATCGCCATGGAAGAGATCTCGGCCGTTGATGCCGCCGTTGGCGTGGTGATGTCCGTGAACAACTCCCTGGTGTGCTGGGGATTGGAGACCTACGCCAACGACGAACAGAAGGAAAAATGGCTACGTCCGCTGGCTACGGGTTCGGTGCACGGAGCATTCTGTCTTTCCGAGCCAGAAGCTGGCTCTGACGCTACATCGCAACACACGACGGCCGAAAAGGTCGATGGTGGCTGGGTTCTCAATGGCACAAAGAACTGGATCACCAACGGTACCACGGCCAGTACGTATCTGGTCATGGCCCAAACCAACCGTGAGCTGCGTCACAAGGGCATCACCTGTTTCATCATCGATCGTAACACGCCGGGCTTCGAGCCAGGACTCAAGGAAGACAAACTCGGCATCCGCTCGAGTGATACCTGTTCGATCGGTCTGACGAATGTTTTTGTTCCAGACGATCAGATTCTCGGTGGCGTGGGAATGGGTTTCAAGATCGCCATGGAATCTCTCAATGGCGGTCGTATCGGCATTGCAGCCCAGGCCCTGGGCATTGCCAAAGGATCATTCGATGCTGCCCTGCACTACTCAACACAGCGCAAGGCATTCGGTAAGCCGATCTCGGACCTGCAGGCCATTCAAATGAAGCTGGCCGATATGTCCACGCGACTCGAAGCCGCCCGCATGCTGACCTACCGGGCAGCCTTCATGAAAGACCAGCACCAGAACTACATCAAGGCTGCCGCACAGGCCAAGCTATATGCGTCAAAGACGGCGGTACACAACGCCCTTGAGGCCATCCAGGTACACGGCGGCTACGGCTACGTCCGTGAGTATCTCGTCGAGCGCTATCTGCGCGATGCCAAGATCACCGAGATCTACGAAGGCACGAGCGAGATCCAGCATATCGTGATCGCACGGGAGCTGCAGAAGGAGCT
>CAYMTW010000039.1:0-19861 GCA_964393485.1 uncultured Melioribacter sp.
CCTGCGACCCTCTGCTCCCAAAGCAGATGCGCTAACCGGGCTGCGCTACACCCCGTGACCCGTCGAAGAGCCACGAACATCGGGATTTATCTCCGAATGACAAAACCTAAAACTTGCGGACCACATCTTGACATCGCTATGTGCAGTGGTTATTATTGGTACGTGATAGGTGAGTGAAGAGTACCCCTAGGCGAGTGGTGACGTCTGGGGGTTACTCATTTTTGGACGTAGTTTTGCAGTATGAAAAACACTCTTGGCACGTTCGCAGCGCTATGGGCGCTGATCATCACTCTTGTTTCGGCACCTGCCTTCGGTGGAGATGAGATCCCGGGGCCTGCGCAGCAGCGTCCTGTTGCCCTGACAAATGCCACCATTCACACGGCAGCAGGGCCAACCTTGACCAAGGCCACCATCGTTTTTGACCGAGGAGTCATTACAGAAATCGGCATCAATGTCACCATCCCGCAAGGGGCTCGTGTGATCGATTGCTTAGGCAAGCACGTCTATCCGGGTTTTATTGCACCCAACACGACGATCGGCCTCACAGAGATCGATGCCGTTCGATCAACCCGTGATAATGCCGAGGTCGGTCCGGTCAATCCGAATGCGAAAGCATCCACAGCTTACAACCCAGACAGTGATATTATTCCAACGGTACGCATCAATGGCGTTTTGCTCGTAAACAGCGTACCCGAGAGCGGACTTGTCTCGGGTCAGGCGGCCCTTATGCGAACAGACGGCTGGACGCGAGAGGACCTTGCTGTAAAGAGTCCTTCGGCAATGGTGCTGAACTGGCCATCCATGGACGTGAGCTCAGCCCCTTGGATGACAGCATCAGCAGACGACCAACGCAAACAAGCAGAAGAAGCAGTTCGCTCCATCTACACGTTGTTTCAAGATGCCAAAGCCTACAGCGATGCAGCCGTGGCTGGCATTGATACCAATGTGCGTGACATTCGATACGAGGCAATGCGCGTTGTGTTTGAAAAGGACGTACCGTTAATGATCTCTGCATCGTCAAAGCGTCAGATCGAAGCGGTGATCGACTTTCAGGAGACATTTGGACTCAAGGTAGTACTTACTAATGCCGCTGATGCCCATCGCGTCATTCCCCAGCTTCAGAAGTCTGGAATTCCGGTCATCATTCCAAGGGTCCACTCCTTGCCGCGTCGCGATGAGGATCCGTACGACGCCCCCTACAGTCTCGCTGGCACATTGGCCCGAGCGGGAATTGTGTTTGCCTTCACCGATGGAGGTTCATGGCAACAGCGCAACTTGCCATTTCTGGCAGGAACTGCCCGAGCATTTGGTCTCGGCGAGGAAGATGCGGTCAAGGCACTGACCATTTGGCCGGCAAAGATGCTCGGCGTTGATGGTGTATACGGGTCACTCGAGAAGGGAAAGAGCGCTACGCTGTTTGTCAGTGCAGGTGATGCCCTGGATACCAAGTCGAATGTTCTGTCAGCGGCATTCATCGACGGACGTGAGATTGAGCTCACATCGAGGCACACCAAACTTGCGCGGAAGTACCGCGAGCGCGGTAAGCGGTGATGCCGGCGGCTGACGGTACGCTCTTATCATCCGAGCCCGTCGAGATTCCACGCGGTGCGCTGTCGATGGCGCGTCGGTCCATGACCGATGAGCAGTATCGGGCCTTCTCGTCGGTAACGCTTCATGAGATTACCTATTCGAGCTCGGGGCTCCGCGTAAAGGGGTTTCTTGCCTTGCCCCCTGCCGGTGAGGCATCGTATCCAGCATTGATCTTTAACCGCGGTGGTAGCGGTCCTAAAGGGGCACTTGTTCCGGAAACGGCAATGCCCATCATCGGGCTCTATGCATCGTGGGGGTATGTTGTTATTGCGTCGAACTATCGCGGGACAGGGGGCTCAGAGGGTCCCGACGAATGGGGCGCGGGCGACGTCGATGATGCCATGAACATGCTGCCGCTCCTTGATGCCATGCCATACGTCGATCGTGAACGAATCGGTATCGTCGGTGGGAGTCGTGGTGGTATGATGACCTACATGATGCTGCGTCGCACGCAGCGTTTGCGTGCCGCTGTGACCTTTGGAGCGCCGTCGCAGATTCACGCTGTTGAAGCAAGCGCCTACATCCGTCGCACCATGGCCAAACACCTTGACTCGGGGGCGAATGAACAGCTCGAAGCTGAACGTCGCAGTGCTGTCTGCTGGACATCCGAGATGGCTGCCGAGACGCCGCTATTGATTCTTCACGGAACCGGCGATCGTCGCGTCGATCCGATGCACAGTCTGCGACTAGCCACCGAATTGCAGCAGCTACACCGTCCGTACAAGCTGATCATGTACGACAACGCCGATCACGTGCTGGCTGGACGACGAAATGAATCCAACAACGATATTCGTTGGTGGGTCGATCACTATGTGCGTGATCGCGCACCACTGCCCCGGACCGGTCCGCATGGGGCTTGACAACAGGGAACATTCGGAAAGGAGACGCACTATGGACACTCGTTACTCATCTGTACGACGTTTGCTGGCACTTGCAGCGATGTTTGCTGCCACATTCGTCCACGCCCAGGAAGAAAAGCAATCGTTCCTGGACTGGGTTATCACCGACGGCCAGCTGCTTGAGCAGATGCGTCCAATGCACTCCGAACAACAGATGGTTGATGCATTCCCGCGGGTTGCCATCGACACTGCACTCGACGTGACGAGGTACGATATTGTCTGGGATATGTACCGGGCACTCAAGACCAATCGTGATCTGCGTCCACAGCGCAAGGCCGATGCTTCGGTGCGCGTCACAGCTCGGTCGCGTGTGAACGGGATGTCGGCAATCGTTCTCAATTCGGTCTCCCTGATCGTGGATTCCGTCGTGAGTGGCGGTGTCAAGTTGTCGTTCACGACCGTATCGAATCGCCTCAACATCGTACCTCCAAAGCCCTTGGACAGGGGGGATTCGTTGATCTGCACGATCTACTATGCCATCACACAGGATCAATCCTGGTTAAGCATCTATTCTCGAGAAGACGTTCAGCAAAATGGTATCCCGACTGGTAGTTTTTTCACGTTCGCCCAGCCCGAGGGTGCTCGCACCTGGTTGCCGTGCAATGATGTTCCCACAGACAAGGCGCTGTTCACAGTGCGTGTCCGTGTGCCCAAAGAGTACACGGTCGTCTCCAACGGTCTGCCGACGGATACGGTCCCAGATGGGGATACTGCATCATGGCAATCTTGGGCGCACGATCAGCCAATGCCGACATATCTGCTCACGATAAATGCGGCCGTCTACCGGTACTATCCTCAGCAGTATCGGCGTACAGACGGATCGGTAGTCCCAATCTTGAACTATCACTACGACGATGATCACGAGTCAGCCGGTTACAATGCGGTTCGTTCCCTTGCGAACACGTCAAAGTGGTTTGAAGCTCTGGAATCCCGCCTCGGACGCTATCCGTTCCCATCCTATGGCCATGTGACGGTCACACCGATACAGTTCGGAGGCATGGAGCATCAGACAATGTCGACGATCAATCGTGTATGGCTCACCGGGAACTACGAAAACGGTTACGTTCACGAGGTTGCTCACCATTGGATCGGCGACTTGGTGACATGCGCAACATGGGCTGACATCTGGCTGAATGAGGGCGGTGCATCATTCTGTGAGATGCTGTACTACGAATACACGGATGGTCAGTCGGGGTACCGCAGCCGACAGCGTCGTTTTCGTGATTCCTATCTGCGCGTCGGACTCGCCGGAACTCCAGTCTATAATCCGCCCTCGGCAGCGCTGTTCAGTGGGGCCTTGACCTATGCCAAGGCCGGATGGATCTATCACATGATCCGCCGGAACGTGAATGATGACGATGCATTCTTTGCTGCCTGGCGCGAGTATTTTGACCGCTACCGATTGGGCTCGGCTCAGACGTGGCAGTTCCTCGAATTCCTCAAAAAGAAGTTCCCGAGTCCAGCAGTCGATTGGGACATCTTCTTTGATCAGTGGCTCATGAAGGCTGGACATCCGGTGCTGGACGTCAGCGCTGTGCAAATTGGCGACACTCGCTACCTCGTGACGGTAGCCCAGACGCAGCAGGCACCAAACGTTCCGGAGGCATTTACGCTTTCACTGCGTCTGCGTGCTCGCAAGGGGGCGGAGCAGCTCGATACTGTGCTACTTGTCGATAAGACCGTTCAGCAGTTCCGGTGGTCGATCCCGTTTACACCGGACACGATCATTGTTGATCCAGACATGAACATCCTTGCCGAAATGCAGTCAATGGTAACCTCCGTGAACGAGGAGCGCAACACCCCCGCATGGTGTAGTCTTGTTGGACGTCAGCCCCTTTCCGTTGGCGGCGACGTGGTGGTGAGTGCCATTGACGTAGCCCGTGCACGGCTGATGCTTATGGATGTATCCGGACGTTCAGTAGCCGAGGGGACGATCGTTGACGGTATGGGGCGGATCTCAACCACGTCTCTGGCTATCGGTCGGTACCTTGTTGTCGTCGATGATGGATCGCGTCGGGTTGGCCTGCCGCTAACCATCGTTAATCCATAACCATCGGTACGAACCATGTCACAGCACGATGTCGATATCGCAGCACAGCGCAAGGAATACATTCGTGGGGGACTCGACGAGTCAGCCGTCAACGCTGATCCGATCGCGCAGTTCTCGTCCTGGCTCAACGAGGCCATCTCTGCCGAGGTGCACGAGCCCACGGCCATGGTTCTCTCCACCGTTTCACTCGGGGGAGCACCGTCATCACGCGTTGTGCTATTGAAGGGCATCGACAACGGTACGATGCTGTTCTACACCAACTACGATAGCCGTAAAGGAAGGGAACTGTCGCAGAACCCGAACGCCGCATTGCTCTTCTTCTGGCCCGAACTCGAACGACAAGTGCGTGTTGAAGGAATTGTTGAGCGGGTATCAGCGGAAACATCCACTGCATATTTCCACTCTCGTCCGTATGAAAGCCAGATCGGCGCAGCATCCTCACCACAGAGTCAGGTCATCACCTCCCGGCAGGAGCTCGATCACCGCTTTGCAGAACTCGCCAGTGCAAACGCCGGACGCACCACGATCGAGCGTCCAGCCCACTGGGGTGGCTTTGCCCTTACGCCCCATACCATCGAATTCTGGCAGGGTAGACCATCGCGCATGCACGATCGCATACGCTTTCGCTCGAGCGAAGGGGGCTGGGTGGTGGAACGGCTTGCGCCGTAGCTGAGCGGCTGCGCTGAGGGAAGCGGTTGCGCCGAGTTGTCACGTTTTGTGACCTATCTGACACGAGGTGAGAAAAGGGAGCCTCACTATGTCCGTCCACTCGCTACGAATCTACTCTATGGCTGCTGAGCTGGCTGATTGCATCGCCAGGGAAGTAGCAAAATGGGAGCCATTCCACCAGAGAACGTTAGGCGATCAGATCGTACGTGCAACAGATTCAGTTACCAACAATATCACAGAGGGATATGGTCGCCTTTCTATTGGAGAAAAGGTACAGTTTTACATGTATGCTGAAGGCTCAGTTCAGGAGACACGAAACTGTCGTGACCGCGCGGTAAACCGTGACCTCCTGGCGATGGAAGAGCACAAGCGACTCCGACAGATCTGCCGAAAACTTTCCATTGGAATCGTTGAGTTTGCACACGCGCAGTTAGAATGAGAGCCGAATTACAATGGGCCATTTCGGGAGCGTATCGCAAAACGTCGGGCATGGCTCGTAAAACGCCGGAAGGCCGAATAAACAACTCCGTCTCGGCTTCGCTCGCGCAAAGCGCGCTTCCCTCCGTCCTGGCTTCCCTCGGCACAGCCGCTTCCCTCGGCCTAGGCGTTCCTCAGCGCGGCCCGTATCAACTTTTCAGGTGAATCGACCAGTGTCGCATCCGCAGAGACCGCGGCGGCCACTGCGCGTTCGGCAACTGAGCGGACGAAGCCCAGTGCAAGCAGGGCGCTGATGGCGTCCTCCGTTGCTCGCGATGCGGGGATCTCCGTGGCTGCAATGCCCTCGGGGACAATGGCGATGACCTTTTCGCGGAGTTCCACCACGAGGCGTTCGGCGGTTTTCTTTCCAATGCCGGGCAGGCGCTGAAGTGCAGACACATTGCCCGTTGCCACGGCTTTACGCAGGTCGGCCAGAGTTGCGGCCGAGAGGATTCCGAGTGCCGTTTTACCACCAATACCCTGTATGGAGGTCAGCAGGGTGAACATTGACCGTTCTGCCGTGCTGGCGAACCCAAAGAGCTGCATCGCATCTTCACGCACAGCAAGAATCG
Source organism: uncultured Melioribacter sp. (assembly GCA_964393485.1). Lineage (GTDB taxonomy): Bacteria > Bacteroidota > Ignavibacteria > Kapaibacteriales > Kapaibacteriaceae > UBA10438. The sequence continues at coordinate 6,258 of CAYMTW010000039.1, forward strand.
TGTAGAGTGTCACGCGATCGCCCACATTCGGCACTGTATCAGCAGTGGTCAGCGAAACGCTGACGGCATAGCCAACGCCCTGACAGTCGATAACGACGTCCATACCGTCTTTATGGGCCACAAGGCCGGCGAGCTGTGCGATCATAGTCACGCAATATCGGGAGTCTTTTCATGAGTACCGTCGAAGAAGGCCGCTGGGCCGAGGACGTTGCCGTCCGTCACCTCGAACAGTCCGGCTACGAGATCATTGAACGAAACTTCTACTTCAAGAAGATCGGCGAGATCGACATAGTTGCGCGAATGGGTAACACCATCGCCTTCGTGGAGGTTCGTCACCGAACCAGCACGCGCTATGGCGCGCCCGAAGCATCACTGTCGACGATCAAGTGCGCCAAGGTTCGCCGCTGCGCAGAAGCTTGGCTGGCCAGACACAAGCTTTCTCAAGCCCCATGCCGATTCGACATGATTGCCGTCGACACCTCAAAAGGACGAATGGAGATACGCCACCACGTCAATGCATTTTAAAGCGCTTCCCTCCGTTCCGGCTTCCCTCGGCGCAGCCGCTTCCCTCCGTTCCGGCTTCCCTCGGCGTAGCCGCTTCCCTCTGTTTCAGCTTCACTCGGCGTAGCCGCTTCCCTCGGCGTAGCCGCTTCCCTCTGTTTCAGCTTCCCTCGGCGCAGCCGCTTCCCTCGCGCGAAGCGCGCTTGCATTATCTTCGCAGATTATGTGGAGATACCTACTCAAGCGCATAGCGCTGTTCCTACCGACGCTGGTGATCATCACGGTCATCTCCTTTGCCGTCAGTCGTCTTGCGCCCGGGGATCCAGCCTCTGCCAAGGTCGGACAGGGCTCGGATGGTAGCATGGGAGGACGTAGCACCCTGAACGAAAAGACCATTGAACTGATACGCAAGCAGTGGCACCTCGACAAACCGATCTGGCAGCAGTATATGATCTGGACAGGGGGCTTGCTGTGCTTTGATATGAGCCAGGTGTTTGTCGATACCGGTACCAACTGGTCGGCAGCCACCTTTACCGGACGTCCGGACTTCGGTACGTCGTTCATCGATAACCGTCCGGTGTTCGAGAAGATGATCGAGCGTGTCCCGGTCACGCTGATCATGAACCTTCTAGCGATCGTCATTGCCTACTCTATCGCCGTACCCCTGGGGATCTATAGTTCCACTCATCCGGGTACCACGACCGATCGCGTGACGACGTTCTTGCTTTTTGCGATGTACTCGCTGCCGGTTTTTTGGATCGGTACGCTCGCGCTGACGTTTCTGGCCAATCCTGAGTTCGTCTCGATCTTTCCGTCTAGTGGACTGCGGTCTCCGGCCTTCAGTATGAACTGGTCGATGGGCAAGAAGCTCCTCGACTATGCGTGGCATCTTGCTCTGCCCCTTCTTGTCTACACGTATGCTGATCTGGCATTCATCTCCCGTCAGATGCGCTCATCCATGCTTGAGGTGATCCGTCAGGATTATATCCGCACGGCGCGAGCAAAGGGGTTGAGCGAGCGCAGTGTCATCTACCGTCATGCATTGCGTAATGCGCTGATTCCGCTGATCACTCTTGTGGCCGCGCTCATTCCGAATCTGATAGGCGGTTCGGTGATCATCGAATCGATATTCTCGATCCCGGGCATGGGCGAACTTTCGTTCCGGGCGCTGATCTCGCGCGATTATCCGATGATCATGGCCGTGTTCACGGTCTCGGCCGTTCTGACACTCATCGGTATGCTGGTGGCCGATGCGCTCTATGCGCTGGTCGATCCGCGTATTTCGTTCGGGAGGAAGTCATCATGAGCACCGAACAGACCATTGCGGCAACAGCTGCGAAGACGGAAGGGGAGAGCTACGGGGCGTTTGTGCGGCGTCAGTTCCGCAAGAGTGCATTCGGCATGATCAGCGTATGGATCGTCGGTACTATCGCGGTTGTTGCGATTCTGGCCGATGTGATCGCCAACGATAAACCGATCGTCTGCTCCATCAAGAACGAAACACGGTTCCCGGTCTTTGTCGAGTACGGCGTTACACTGGGCATCACCACCTGGGGAGCAGACTTTGCAACGGCCGACTGGAAGACGCTGCCATATGACTGGGCCGTCTGGCCGCCTGTACCCTATGCACCGAGCAGCACAGACAAGAACCTTGTGACGCTCAAGGACAGAGCCCCCTCATCAAAGCACCTTCTTGGAACGGACGGACTGGGGCGAGATGTGCTGGCAGGCATCATTCATGGCAGCCGCTATGCCCTAAGCATTGGCTTCATCGCCATGTCGATCGCCTTGACGATCGGTATCATCCTGGGGGCCATCGCAGGATTCTTTGGCGGCATGGTGGACATTATCATTTCCCGTCTGATCGAGATCGTGATCACGTTCCCGCGATTCTTCCTGATCATAACCATTGTGGCTCTTGTAGAGCAGGGCTCGCTATGGTTGATCATGGGACTCATCGGCTTAACCGGCTGGACGTCGATCGCCAGGTTCATGCGCGGTGAAGTGCTGCGCGTGCGTAACCTCGATTACATCTCGGCAGCCACCGCACTGGGCTACTCCACGCCGCGTGTGATCTTCCGTCACGTCATTCCCAATGCCATCGCCCCTGTCCTCATCTATGCCGCCTTTGGCATCGTCAGCGCGATCCTTTTCGAAAGTGCCCTGTCATTTCTGGGCTTCGGCGTTCCGCCTACCGTTGTCACATGGGGCAGCGTCTTGCAGGCCGCACGCTCTAGCACCGCCTCCTGGTGGCTGGCCATCTTCCCGGGACTGATGATCTTCATCACTGTCAGTGCCTTCAACCTCATCGGCGATGCCCTGCGCGATGCAACGGACCCGCGGCTGAGAAGCTAGTCGCTTCGGAGCCTATTTTCGCGTATGCTTCTGATCATTCCGGCGATAGATCTTACGAGTGGGCAGGCGCTGCGGTGCATCCGTGGCGTCCCTGGGACGGAGGAGTTGTATTCGCAGATCAGTGAGCATCCAGTTGAGCTGGCGCAACTGTGGCGTCGTGAGAACGCCAAATGTCTGCATGTGACCGATCTAGACTCATGGAAGGGGCGTTCTTCCGAGGTCAATGACCGCACGGTCGTGCAGATGCAGAAGGCTGTTGACGTGCCGGTGCAGTATGTGACGCGTCGTGATACCGTAGAAGCATACCGGCACCTGCTCCAGCAGGGTGTGTATCGTGTGGCGCTCAACGTCGTTGTGTGGACTGATCCCGAAGGTGTGCGGCAGCTCCTAGAACAGTATGGTCCGAGCCGCGTGATCTTTGGCGTGCGCGCCCACAATGGTCAGATCGACCTGGGTCAGGGGGCTGGCTCCGTAAGCGACGAGGACTTCATTCGTCGGGTGGCATCGCTCGGCGGGAAGCGCGTGCTATACACCGAAGTGGACTGGGAAGGGAACCTCACCGGCGAGGATATGACAACCATCCGACGTGTGGCATCTGTTGCGCCCCTTCGCATGACCATGGCAGGGGGCATTGCATCGCCGCAGCAGCTCTGGTCATTGCAGCATGACGTGCCGGGCAACGTCGATTCGGTGGTCATCGGAAGAGCGATGTATGAGAACCGGTTCCCGTGCCAAGCGATCTGGCGGGACATTGAGGCAGCCCTTGAGCCCGGGATTCACCAACGAGCCGGCGCCATCCAGGAGCAGTCTTCGCTTACTGAATCCGATACGTCAGCCCTATCGAAACCAGCTTCAGATCAAGCGGCGTCGATGTCATCAGACGCGTCCACCGACCCGTCAGAGTAAGTTCCAGCAGCTGGGACACAGGAACCACTCCGCCGATGTGAGCGCCGAAGCTGGCACCCAGCATAGATTCAAATGCCGGACGCTGCAACAGCTCGTCCGGGGGGATGAGAAACCCGAAGCCCCCTTCCAGACCGATGCAGGGCGAGACGCTATGCTTGAATGGCCGCCACGTTGCCGTTGCCGTAATCTGCGTCAGCGACACCGCTGAACCTCCATTGCCAGATTGCGAACCGCTGCCGATGGCGGCACTAAGCCATGAGCCACCGATGCCCAGGTGCAGGTTACGCGTTGGAGACCAGATGTAGCGCAGGTCGAAATGGGCTGTTGAATTCAACCCCAGCGAGTCGTGCAGAGCCCCTTGCGGGCGTGCGAGGCCAACAGAGCCGGAGACATAGCTGCGGGCCGATTGGGCTGACATTGGTCGGCTTAAGAGGGTGAGGACAATGCCGACAAGGGTCAGTGCACGTGTCATGCGGAGTCGGTTTTCGGTGTGTTTTTCAATGATTCAAGATAGGGAAGCAAAGCGCGATTTCTCGTATCTTCGCCGCATTCACGGACAACCGTGTTCGAATGAAATCGTGAAGGACAGACATGCCCCAGATCATCATCGACGGACAGGTTATTGAGGCGGCGGCCGGACAGACGATCATTGAAGCGGCGCTTGCCAGCGGGATCACCATCCCGCACTTCTGCTGGCACCCGGCTCTCTCAGTTGCCGGTAACTGCCGCATGTGCCTTGTCAATGTCGGGACGCACAAGAAGGACGTTGACGGCTCTCTGATGTACAGTGACGACGGTGCACCTGTCGTTAGCTGGTTCCCAAAGATGCAGATCGCCTGTGCCACACCAGTCTCAGACGGTATGATCGTCGATTTGACAGGTCCAAAGACCGAATCGGCCCAAAACGCCGTCATGGAGTTTCTGCTCATCAACCACCCGTTGGACTGTCCTATCTGCGACGAAGCAGGCCAGTGCAAACTGCAGGAGTACGCCTTCAACCACTCGAAGGGGAAGAGCCGCTTCGACGAAGAAAAGACACACAAGGAAAAGCGTGTCGAGCTGGGCCCGAATGTGATGTTCGACGGCGAGCGCTGCATTTCATGCTCACGCTGCATCCGCTTTGCCGATGAAGTTGCCAAGCAACCGGTGCTGTCGTTTGTGCAGCGTGGTGACAAGGTAACGATCCGAACATTTCCGGGAACGACCTTCGACAGTGAGTACTCGATGAACGTCATCGATATCTGTCCGGTTGGCGCCCTGACGAGCATCGACTTCCGCTTCAAGGCCCGCGTCTGGGAAATGTCCTTCACCGACAGTGTATGCCCTGGCTGTGCTCGTGGCTGTAACATCAGCATTGGGGTGATGAACAACGAAGTGCTGCGTGCCGAGCCCCGTACCAACATGCACGTCAACACCTACTGGATGTGCGATACCGGACGTCTTTCTGTGCCGGACATGGTCAACGAGAACCGCCTCGGTGCGCCACAGGTGCGTCGCAATGGTCAACTTGTTGATGTATCGTGGGACGAAGCGATCGAAGCAGCTGCCTCATCACTCAAGGGGCTCAAGGGCAACGAGATCTTTGTCTTCGGTTCGGCCAAAGCCTCGAACGAAGACAACTTCCTCATGGCCAAGCTCGCACATGACGTGCTCAAGACCGGTAACCTTGACTTCATCAAGCACAACGATCACACGTTTGGTGACGACATCCTGCGTCTGAACGACCGCGCGCCAAACGCCATCGGCGCTCATTCAGTGGGTATCGCTCCGAAGGGTGATGGGCATAGCGTGGAGGCCTTTGCCGGACGTGCTGCTCATGGAACCATCAAGACAGTGATCGTTCTGGGTGACGATCCGGCCGGTGTGTCGCAAGAGCTCGCGCAGGCGCTTGCCGGTGTAGATAACATCATCGTGATCGGGTCACACAACACTGCCACGACCAAGCTTGCCACCGTTATCCTGCCGCGCTCGACGTGGGCAGAGACTGACGGCACGTTCACCAATACAACGCACCGGGTGCAGCGCTTCCAGGCTGCCGTGGTGACCAAGGAGAACCAGCGGACCATGGGTATGCGCATGAGCCGGTGGGACAAGTTCGGAGCTCCGAACGACCGTTGGACAAATGGCGAGCGCAGGGACTGTCGTCCAGCTTGGCGTATCATTAGCCAGATCGCGGAAGCCCTTGGAGTAACATGGAGTTACGCCAATCATGGTGCCGTCTTTGCCGATATTGCAACGCACGTCGCCCCCTTCAAGGGTATGACCATGCAGGGGCTGGACGAGCATCAGGGACTGGTCCTTGGTAAGGGCACTGAGCCGGAGCCAAAGGGAGTCGTTTACGAATCGCACGTGCTGAAACCACAGTAACATTATGGCAATTCCTACCCATCTGCTGATCCCACTTATCCAGGCCGCTATCCTGGTGAATCTGATGCTCGTTGCTGCTGCCTACATGGTGTTGGCTGAGCGGAAGATCGCTGCCTGGATCCAGAACCGCGTCGGACCCAACCGGGTAGGCCCGTGGGGCTTGTTCCAGTCGTTTGCTGACGTATTCAAGCTGTATTTGAAAGAAGACGTCGTGCCTGCTGCGGCCGACTATCGCTTTCACGCTCTGGCGCCGGTCATATCGATAGGAGTGGCGATCACGGTGTATGCTATCATCCCGTTTTCGCCTGCATACGTTGTCGATGGTGTGGCCTATAGCCTTTCCATGGCCCCGAACATGGACATCGGCATTCTTGCCGTGCTTGCCATGACGTCGGTCGGTGTATATGGTGTGGCCCTAGCCGGCTGGAGCTCCAACAACAAGTACTCGTTGCTTGGTGGACTTCGCTCGGCGGCACAGATGATCTCCTACGAACTGTCGATGGGTCTGGCGATCATTGCCGTTGTGCTTGTTTCGGGCACACTGAACATCGTCAAGATGATCGACCTGCAGACGACCGGTGCGTGGAATGTGTTCTACCAGCCGGTGGGGTTTATCCTGTTCCTCATCACGGCCCTGGCCGAAACCAACCGCGCCCCATTTGATCTTCCCGAAGCCGAGCCTGAGCTGGTTGGTGGGTATCACACGGAATACTCCGGCATGAAGTTCGGTCTTCTCTACCTTGCCGAGTACGCCAACATGCTGGCTTCGAGCGCCATCATGGCTGCAATGTACTTGGGCGGCTGGGATGCCATTCCGTTCCTCGACGATGCCACGGTGCTGGGTCTCGAAGCAGGTTCCATCCCAATGGTTCTGCTTGGACATGTGGTCTTTCTGAGCAAAGCTTTCCTGCTGGTGTTTGTTTTCATCTGGGTGCGCTGGTCGCTGCCACGCTTCCGTTACGATCAGCTCATGAACCTCGGCTGGAAGATCCTTCTGCCTTTGTCGCTTGTGAATGTTGTGATAACTGGTCTGGTGATCTTCTTCCAGCAAATGATGTCGACACATCCATAGGGCGAGCACATAGTCTCGCCCCTACGAATTGGCGCTCAGATGCATGGATCCCTACTTTCGCAGGGATGACGATTGCATCTCACACCTCACACCTAAAACCTCAAACCTATTATGGCGAACATCAAAGAAAACATCGAATCACAGAGGCTGAATTTCTGGGAGCGTATTTACCTTCCTGAGATCGCTAAGGGGCTCGGACTGACGTTGAAGCAGATGTTCAAGCCCAAGTTTACGCGCCAGTATCCTGAGGAGCGCTGGATCCCGGAAGGTTCCTATCGCGGACGTCCCGTTCTTGTGCAGGAAGAAGATGGCGAGCGCTGCGTCGCCTGCGGCCTGTGCTCGCGGGTATGCCCAGCCCTAGCTATTGAAGTTCGTGCCGGTGAGACCACCGCCGAGAAGGAACGCTATCCCGAGAAGTTCGAGATCAACATGCTCCGATGCATCTATTGCGGCTTCTGTGAAGAGGTCTGCCCGGAAGAAGCCATCGTGATGAGCAAGGATTATGAACTTGTCTTTGGCTCCCAGGAAGAAGGCATCCTTGGCAAGGACAAGCTTCTGGTACCCGTTGCTCAGCTCCAGGAGCGCCTGGAGTTTTTGCGGCAGTGGCGGTAAGCGCTGCGCGCAGGTTTCGGGTTCGAGGTGTGGGGTGTAAGGTTTTGAATCTGAAAGGTCAAATAGAAGGGGAGAGACGATGTCTCGCCCCTTTTTTCGTTTGTGATGACGGATTCCCGCTTTCGCGGGAATAGCAATGTGGGTTCCCACACTTCGCTGGAATGACAGATCTTTATTCGTCCGATTTAAACAGCTCCACAACCTCTCGTTTGAAGACGATAGAAAGGCGTACCAGTACATCCAGGGTGGGGTTTTCCTTGCCTAGCTCCAGTCGTGAGATGTAGTCGGAGCTAAGTTTTACTTCCGCCGCCAGCATCTCCTGCGTCCATCGTCTTATGAGCCGTTGTCGGCGCACATTGCGTCCGATGACTCTGCTTTCCTTGCGCATACCCGAATGCTACCGAGAATTGAAAGTCAGTCATTAGACCTAAACAGCGAAATTGATTGCTATGTTTTATGAAATCGTGTACACTACTGCATGCTTGTAGGTTAAAGGTACTTCCGTGATTCAGTAATTCAGTAATTCAGTAATTCTCTTCCTCAGCTTGTTTCTCTCAACAGCGCCTGCCTTTCGATCTCCAGCTGACGGATGCGGCGCTCAAGAGTATCGAGCTCTTCGGGCATGGAATCGATCTCAATGCGAAGCTTCGACGCCGCCTCATCGATAAGGTCGATGGCCTTGTCGGGAAGGAAGCGGTCGGTGATGTAGCGATTAGAAAGCTGGGCGGCTGCAACGATGGCGGCATCGGTGATGCGTACACCGTGGTGGACTTCATACCGTTCCTTAAGACCGCGCAGGATGCTGATCGTATCATCGATGCTCGGTTCGCTAACGTACACCTTTTGGAACCGGCGCTCGAGTGCTGAATCTTTCTCGATGTATTTGCGATACTCATCAAGCGTTGTCGCTCCGATGGCACGCAGATCTCCGCGGGCTAGTGCGGGCTTGAGGATGTTCGCGGCATCCATCGCCCCCTGCGTAGCTCCGGCTCCAACTAGGGTATGGAGCTCGTCGATGAACAGGATGAATTCACCATCGGAGTCGGCGACTTCCTTGACCACTGCCTTGAGCCTTTCTTCGAACTGACCCCGGAATTGCGTCCCGGCAATCAGCGCTCCCATGTCGAGCGAGAACACAGTCTTTGTCTGCAACGATTCGGGCACATCCTGCGAAATGATACGCTGGGCAATGCCCTCCACAATGGCGGTCTTTCCAACGCCGGGCTCACCGATAAGCACCGGGTTGTTCTTGGTGCGGCGCGACAGGACCTGCAGCACACGGCGGATCTCGTCTTCGCGTCCGATCACAGGATCGATCTTGCCCTTGCGGGCTTCGTCGTTCAGGTTGCGTGCATACTTCGCAAGAGACTGGTAGGTCTCTTCGGCGTTCTGACTGGTTACCTTGCGATTGCCGCGGATGTCTTTAAGGACCTTCAACACGGTATCCCGTGTCACTCCTTGGTCACGAAGAAGCTGTCCTGCCGATGTCTTCGATGGTACAAGGCCCAGTAGCAGATGCTCCGTTGAGACATATTCGTCTGCAAGCTTTGATGCCTCCGCGAAGGCATCCTGCATCACCTTCTGCATCTCCGAGGAAATGTGCGAAGTGCCAGCCCCCTGCACCTTTGGCAGCGAAGCAACCGATGTCTGGACTTTGTCGCGCAGCAGCTCCGGACGCACGCCGATCTTGGTCAGGATCGGTACGACAATACCCTCGGCATCATAGAGCAGTGCCGCCAGCATGTGCACCGGCTCCAGCGCCTGATTGGTTTGCTCGGCGGCGATCTCCTGCGCCTTTTGCAGAGCCTCTTGGGCTTTAATGGTGAGCTTGTTGATGTTCATGGGGTATGTCCGTATCAAGTTCGGTCGCGTAGACGAATTCATCCCAAACATGTTGGCCGCACCCCGTGCCCCTTACCATGCAGCCGGTATCCTATTTTTGCCTCATGGAATTCACCATCAAGAACCCACACTTTCGCGAGACGATCCTGGGTCACCTCGAACGTCAGGAATTCATGAAGCACATCGGCTGCATGCTCACGCTCATCGAGCCAGGACATGTGGAGGCCGAGATCGAACTCCGTACCGAACACCAGCAACAGCTGGGTCTTGTTCATGGCGGAGTCACGGCAACGATCGCCGACGTTGCCGCCGGCTTTGCAGGGTTCACACTGGTTGCCCCGCATGAGCATACCGTCACGGCTGAGTTCAAATGCTCCTATTTCCGCAAGGGAAGGGGCGAGCGGCTCCGTGCGGTTGGACGTGTCGTAAAACCCGGTACGGACATGCACTTCTGCGAGGCCGACGTCTTCTGCATCCAGGACGATGGCACCGAAGTGCTCATCGCACGGGCCACGACGACGATGGCGGTTATTGTGCCGGCATAGCTGTAGGGAAGCGCGCTACGCGCGAGGGAAGCTGAAACAGAGGGAAGCGCGCTACGCGCGAGGGAAGCGACTGCCTCGTCAATAACTTTGGGGCACTAGCGTCATGATTGGTTGTTTCATGATGGACGTAGCTGGATCCCTGCCTTCGCAGGGATGATGATTCCACACCTCAAACCTCAAACCTGCATGAATTCTATCCTCTGGGTTGACGACGAGATCGATATCCTGCGCCCGCATATCATTTTGCTGGAGCAACGGGGCTATAGCGTAGACACGGCCACCAACGGCGAGGATGCCATTGAGATGGCAGGGAAGAAGCGCTACGACCTGGTGTTCCTTGATGAGTCGATGGTGGGGATGTCGGGGTTAGACACACTGTCGGTCCTGAAGGACATTGACAAGTCGACTCCCGTGGTGATGGTGACCAAGAATGAGCAGGAGTCGCTCATGGAAGAGGCAATCGGTCGGAAGATCGATGACTACCTCACCAAGCCCGTGAATCCGACCCAGATCCTTGCAGCATGCAAGAAGTTCCTCGAGTCTCAGCGCATTGCAGAACAGAAGATAACGCAGTCGTTCCATCAGGACTATTCGACCCTGACGCGAAAGCTAATGGACCGTATGGAATGGAGCGACTGGTTGGACGTCTATTTGAAACTCGTTGAGCGCTCGATCGAACTTGATAAGCACCCCGACGTGGGCCTGGAGCAGTCGCTCCGCGGGCAGTGGAAGGAGTGCAACGCCGAATTTTCCAAGTTCATTGAAAACGAGTACCCGGACTGGCTGACAGACAAGCGCAGTGACGGCGGCCCGTTACTCTCTCCCCATATCGCAGATCAGTATCTGCTGCCGAAGCTCGCAAATGGCCGTCCAACGTTCTTTATCGTTGTTGACTGTATGCGCCTTGATCAGTGGCTGATGATGGAGGAGTTTGTCCGTCCAATGTTTTCAGTGCAACGTGACTATTACTGCTCAATCCTACCGACCGCCACGCCGTATGCGCGGAATAGCATTTTTGCCGGACTGTATCCGACGGATATCAATAAGCACTATCCGCAGTACACCATCGATGAGCGGGGCACCGACGAGCACACGCTCAACCGCCACGAAAAGGAACTGCTGGCACTTCTGTTGCAGCGTCGGCGTATTACGTTGAAGAACGATCTGACCTACATCAAGATCATTGACACGGATTTTGGTAAGCGCATTGAGGCCGACATTCAGCGTCATGCGAAGAACCATCTGACGGCTATTGTCATTAACGCCGTTGATATGATCGCCCATTCACGCTCGGACTATCCGATCCTCAAGGAGATCGCGCCGGATGAGTCGGCCTATCGATCACTTACACGTTCATGGTTCCAGCACTCATCGTTCTATGGCATTCTGCGCTCCCTGTCCACCGTAAAGGATGTGCAGATCGTGATCACCACTGATCACGGGTCGGTACGGTGCATGAGGGGCTCAAAAGTGATCGGTGACCGCGAAACAACAACGAACCTGCGCTACAAGATCGGACGGAACGTACAAGCGGAAGCCCGCGATGCGATGATCGTCCGCGATCCACAGTCGATGCGCATTCCTGCCGGCCATGGATCTTCAACCTCAGTGGTCATTGCCAAGGAAGACCACTACTTTGTCTATCCGACAGACTACAACCGTTACCTGGCCAAGTATAAGGACTCATTCCAGCATGGAGGAATTTCTCTCGAAGAGATGATTCTTCCCGTCGTAACTTTGACGCCCCGATAGGCACGCGGTCACTCCAAGGCCATCGGGACGTTGTTGGATTGTAGGGTTCCTCCTCATGGAACATGCGCCCCTTTACTCGCACGGTCAGCGTCATACGCAACAGCTGGGCGAGGACTTTGCAGCGATGCTCAACCGCGGCGATGTTGTCGCCCTTGTCGGTGACCTCGGAGCCGGTAAGACCGAGTTCGTACGCGGCGTCTGCCGGTTCTTCAATGTCGAAGACATCGTCACCAGCCCAACCTTCGCCATCATCAATCAGTACGATGGTACGATGGCAGGGGGCTCACCAGTAAAGATCTATCATGTAGACCTGTACCGAATCGATACACCCGAGGAACTCCGTACGGTTGGATTCGATGAAATGGTGCACGCTCAGGATGCGATCAAGTTCATCGAGTGGCCCGAAAAAGCTTCGTCCGTAATGCCCGAACGCCACTGGACCGTCGTGATTGAAACTGATCCTGCCGATGAAGATGCACGGGTCATCCGGGTCACTTCGCCCCTTGCTGTCGAACAACTGAGCTAGGAATTGTCTCGTATCACGAGTGGATTCCTGCTTTCGCAGGAATGACAATCGGATTCCTGCTTTCGCAGGAATGACAGTTGCACCTAAAACCGAAAACCTAAAACCTAAAACCTAAAACCTCCCATGCACATCGCCCAACGCATCTCCCGACTCGGTACCGAAACTGCTTTTGAAGTTCTCGTCAAGGCACGTGCCCTCGAAGCCCAGGGCAAGAACATCGTTCACCTGGAGATCGGAGAGCCCGATTTCGACACGCCCCCGAACGTCATTCAGGCGGCAAAGGATGCGCTCGACAAGGGCTTTACGCATTACGGTCCGGCAGCCGGCTTGCCGGATGCCCGCAAGGCCGTGGCCGACTACGTGAACAAGACACGCGGTTATGCCAAGTACGATGCGGATCATGTGGTGATCACACCAGGCGCCAAGCCGATCATGTTCTTCGGCATGATGGCCTGCATCGATGAAGGCGATGAGGTGATCTACCCAAACCCCGGCTTCCCGATCTACGAATCGGTGATCAACTTCCTGCAAGCCAAGCCAGTGCCGCTGCAGCTGCGCGAAGACAAAGAGTTCCGCTTTGATGTCGATGATCTGGCTGCGCTGATCACGCCAAAGACGCGTATGGTCATCATCAATACGCCGCAGAATCCGACAGGGGGCATCCTGACGCGTGAGGATCTGCGCGCCATCGCTGACCTGGCCATCAAGCATGATCTGATCGTGCTTAGCGATGAGATCTATTCGCAGGTTACCTACGGCGACTTCAAGCACACGTCCATCACCGAGTTCGAGGGAATGGAAGACCGCACGATCATTCTCGACGGGTTCTCGAAGACGTTTGCCATGACCGGCTGGCGTTTGGGCTACGGCCTGTTCCCGAAGGATATCGCCAAGGTCGTTGCAAAGCTTCAGACGAACGTGACGTCATGTACGAGTTCGTTCACGCAGATGGCCGGCGTCGAAGCCCTCGATGACCGCACGCTTCCATACGTTGCCGAGTTCCTCAAGGAGTTCGAACATCGTCGCGATGTGATCGTTGAAGGTCTGAACAAGATCCCCGGTTTCCGTTGCCATAAGCCCCATGGCGCTTTCTACGTGTTCCCGAACATCGAAGGTACCGGCATGA
>CAYMTW010000040.1:0-3529 GCA_964393485.1 uncultured Melioribacter sp.
AAAAAAGCCCGCGACATTTCTGCCACGGGCTTTGTTCATTTTTGGATTCCTGCTTCCGCAGGAAGGAAATTGGGCGTACCCCGTACCCCGTACCCCGTACCCCGTACCCTACTTACTCCAATCGATCTTCTCTTGGCTTAGCAGGCGTTGGGCGTCTGCATAGCCGAGGCGGGCGGCGGCTTTGAACTCGCTGATCGCCTTATCGCGCTGGTTGGCTTTAAGGTAGGTGTGGGCCAGGTTGTTATGACCGATGGCGTAGTTCGGGTTGAGTTTGACAGAGTTTTCGAAGGCGAGAATCGCACCGCCGAGATTGTTCTGCGTCAGTAGGGCAAGACCCTGGTTGTTATACATCTCGTCGTTGCGCCCCTGTAGGCCACTGATGTTGGCAAGCTCGAGATAGCATTGTGTGAAGGTGCTGTTCAAGCTGAGTGCCTTCTTGAATGATGCTGTAGCATCATCATACTTGCGCATCTTGACGTACACGTTACCAAGGTTGTAATGAGCCTGGACGTTCTTTGCGTCCAGTTCGATCGCCTTCTTAAACGACGCGACGGCTGGCTCGAGCTGGCCCTTGGTGGTGAGGATCACACCCTCGTTGTTGTGGCCAACGGTTGTGTCGGGTTTGATCTCAATGGCCTTGCGGATGACTTCAAGGGCCCGGTCTGTGCTGCCCTTTGATGCAAGGGTGTTCGAAAGAGCATAGAGCGCAGGGATGTTATCAGGAGCTACCTCAACGGCCTTGTCGAAGGCTGTGATGGCGCTGTCGATGTTGTTGCGACGCACCCAGACATTCCCGAGAGCACGCCAGGCTTCAGGATTCGATTGGTCCGCGGCAACCGCCTTACGAGCCCAATCGTCAGCCTTGGCTATGTTATTCATGTCGGCATACACCTCGCTGCGGAACACGAACTCCTCAGATGACGGCCCCTTACTGCACCCGACGGCAAACAGTGCCGAGCAAACAAAGCCGGCAAACATGATCCTTTTCATCGATCCTCCTGTGAATGAAAGCTGCTGTGAGGTGTCGAACCCCGCCAAGTATCAAAGATACATAGGAGATACGCTACTACGAGCAGTACGTGGAAAACACCGTATCTGTGGATAACTCTAAAAGTTATGTTGATAATCGGCCCGATTTTTGCAGTTTCGTGGTGGATAACTCCGTGTTCCACGGCCTTTTTGCCGAGGTAACGCAGAGTATAAATGCGACTATGATCTGCAAGAAGGGGAATAACGTTGATGGGAAAGCTCCGACTTCTACTTGTCAGCCTACTCATGGCTGGTTTTGGGTGGTGCGTTGGCGCGGCACAGCCGGGCACAACAATGTCCTTTCAGGGAATGCTCACCACGCCTCTTGGCGATCCCGTATCCGATGGGACCTATGCCGTTACGATCGCATTCTACACGGATAGCTTGGCAGGCCCGGCCGCGTGGAGTGAACAGCACTCGGTAGCGACCGTCCTCGGCGTATTCGAAATCGTACTTGGTAAGCGCCAGCCCCTTTCCTTTGATCCCGCAAAGCGATACTGGGTTGGGGTGTCACTCGGTAACGACCCTGAATTCAGGCCTCGTGCCGAGGTCACTGGAACGGCCTTTGCCTTTGTCGCCAATTCGGCTCTGCAAGCGCAGTCCCTGGCTGCGAACGCCACTGGGGCTGTCCTGTCTGTGAACGGACTGCAGGGGGCTCTCAAGATTGAAGCGGGTCAGGGAGTTTCCATCACCTCTGCCAATGGTGTGGTATCGGTTGCCCTGAATGTGGACGACCTAAATGTGCAGCCGCGGGGTGCGGCAGGGGGCGACCTGCGGGATTCATATCCGAACCCGGTGATTCGCGATGGTGCCGTAACCTCGTCGAAGCTCGCAACCACGGGCGTTGGACCGGGTACCTATGGATCCGACACGACGATACCAATGATCACGGTCGATGCACAAGGCCGGCTGACGTCGGCCACGAATATGACAATCCGTGTGCCGGGGATCACGGGGCCCGCCGGTGGAGACCTCACGGGATCGTACCCCAATCCGAGCATTTCGGCCAATGCCGGCAATTCGATCGTCAACATCGTGAACGGTCCGGCTACCACGCTAAAGATCAATGCCAATCGCATTGCCGATCCCAAGGACGCCATTGGCTCCGATATCGGACTACTTGGAACGCTGGATAATCTGAATCTGCAGATCAAGCCGGGTAGCGTCGGCAGCACAGAACTCACTGATATCTCGGGGCTGCCAACCACGCCCGTGGGTGGACCCAACTTCATCCCGGTGATCACGGTCGATTCTGATGGACGTGTGACGTCGCTGACCACAACAACGTTCGAAGCCCTGCGTTCAGGATCGAATGCCGGCGGCGACCTGACGGGGACATATCCTAACCCAACTGTCGCCCAGAATGCGATCTCATCTGCGAAGATCCAGGATGGTGCTGTGACATCATCGAAGCTCAGCAACACCGGCGTGACGCCGGGTGTCTATGGTTCATCATCACAGGTTGGCGTCTTCAGCGTCGATGGGCAGGGCCGCATCACCACAGCTTCCAATGTGACCATTACGGGTGCCTCTCCAACGGGAGCGGCAGGGGGCGATCTTACCGGGAACTATCCAGCTCCAACAATCGCCTCTGACGTTATAACGTCCGCCAAGATCAAGGACGGGGAGATCCGCTCCACGGACCTGGCAGATAATGCGGTAACGACCTCGAAGGTGCAGGACGGGGCAATAACGTCAACGAAGATTGCCAATAGCGGCGTAATCCAGGGCACGTATGGCTCCGCAACGAAGGTCGGTGTATTCACGGTGGATCTCCAGGGACGCATCACCAACGCGTCGTCCGTAGATATCACGGGTATGACCGTATCGGGTCCTGCAGGGGGCGATCTCACGGGCACCTATCCGAATCCGAACATCATGGCCGGAGCCGTCACAACAGCCAAGCTGGCAGACAACTCCGTCAGTACCACCAAGCTCATCGATGGTGCGGTCACCGCCGCGAAGCTTGCAAATACGGCCGTTACGGCAGGATCGTATGGATCTGCATCAACAGTACCAACGTTTACGGTTGATGCGCAAGGTCGGCTCACCGCTGCATCCACTGTTCCAATTGCTGGGGGGCCACCATCCGGTGCTGCTGGCGGAGATCTGGCCGGCAACTACCCGGCACCGACGATCGCGCTCGGAGCTGTTGGAACGACAAAGATTGCCGATGCTGCGGTGACAACGCTAAAACTTGCCGACAACTCCGTCACATCAGCCAAGATCGTCGATGGCACGATCGTCAACGGCGACGTTGCCGACAATACGATCAGCTCGGCGAAGATGACTACCACGGGCGTGACTGCCAGCAGCTATGGCACAGCTACCGAGGTGCCACGCATCACTGTCGATGCTGCTGGACGTATCACGGCTATCACTCCAACGACGATCACTGGTGTTGCCCCTTCGGGTGCAGCCAGTGGTGATCTGGCCGGCAACTATCCGGCACCGACGATCGCGCTCGGAGCTGTTGGAACGACAAAGATTGCCGATGCTG
>CAYMTW010000040.1:3629-19849 GCA_964393485.1 uncultured Melioribacter sp.
CACTCCAACGACGATCACTGGTGTTGCCCCTTCGGGTGCAGCCAGTGGTGATCTGACAGGGAACTATCCAGCTCCAACGATCGCCACGGGAGTGGTCAATGCCACGAAGCTTGCCGATGGTGCGGTCACATCTGCCAAGATCCTTGACGGAACGATCGGCAACGCTGATATCGCTGACAACTCGATCGAATCAGCGAAAATGAAGTCCACCGGTGTGGCGGCCAGTACCTACGGAAGTGCCACACAAGTTCCCACCATCACGGTTGATGCTGCCGGACGCATCACAGCTGTTACACCGACCACGATCACAGCAACCGCTTCAGGAACGGCAGGGGGCGACCTTGATGGCTCATATCCGAATCCAACGATCAAAGCCGGTGTTGTGTCCGCATCGAAGATCGCCGATGGCGCTGTAACGTCAGCCAAGATCCTCGATGGTACCATCGTCAACGCAGACATCGCCGATAACACAATCGAGTCGGCCAAGTTGAAGGCCACGGGTGTCACGCCATTTACCTATGGCACTGCAACGCAGGTCCCGACAATCACCGTCGATGCAGCCGGACGGATCACGAGCGTAACCAACACCGTCATCAATGTTGCTCCAACAGGTACAGCATCGGGTGATCTTACGGGAACGTATCCAGCACCGACGATCGCGCCAACATCGGGCACGAACATTATGACAGCCCTGAACAATGCCGCCACGGTAGGTACGCTTGGGCTAAATCGCGGTGGTACGGGGGCGGCAACGGCTACTGCGGCGCTGAACAACCTCCTTCCTGCGCAAACCGGCAAGGCCGGGCAGGCGCTGGTGACCGATGGCAATAATGCGACCTGGACTGATGTGTCCTCGAGCACAACAACAGTGCAATACAATATCAGCGGAACGCAGTCCAACTCTACAACGCGTGGCAACTTCCTCTTCAACGTGGCCTATGATGCCGGAGCTACCGGCACGGTAGCCTCGGGAGCCAAGATCACATCGACATCTGGTGGTGGCGGCAACTACGATGCAACAGCACTAACGGTAGAAGCAACAGCCGCAGGCACGGGAACGGCATGGGGCGTAAAGTCCACCGGAAGTATTTCCATTGATAACGCCAGTTACTATGCCATCGGAACTACGGCGGCCCTTCGCAACAAGAACAACGGTACGTTTGTTGGCGGTGCCGGAAGCCTCACGAGTTCTGGAGCCGACAACGTGATGGTTGGATCCGGGGTAGCCCCCTTGCTGAGCACGGGTGTGCAGAACACGATCGTCGGACGCAATGCAGGTGTGTCACTAACGGGAACCAGCCGCAACGTGATGGTGGGTTTTGAAGCCGGCAATGCATCGACGGGCAGCGATGGAGTGTTCATTGGTACCGGAGCCGGACGCGTATCGACAACGTCATCGCAACTCACGTTTGTGGGGGCATCTGCTGGACGCCTCAACACGTCAGGCACGGAAAATGTTGCCGTCGGATTTGAGTCTGGGTACTCCAACCTTACAGGTGCCCGCAATACATCGGTCGGACATCGTGCAGGGTATAATGTGACGTCTTCTGACAACACGACGTTCGGTTTCGAGGCTGGTGCTGGAATTCAATCCGGCATTGGAAACGTGGCCATCGGTAGTCGTTCAGGTGGCAACCGCGCAACGCCTGCAACAGCAGCCCTTGATGATAACACCATGGTTGGTTTTGAATCGGGCTCCGCACTCATCAGTGGATCGGCGAACACGTTCTTTGGTAGTGGTGCCGGTAAGAGCGCCTCGAACACCAACGATAACACATTTATTGGTCGGAGTGCAGGTCAGACCACAACGGATGGTTTTGCAAACACCTACGTCGGCATGGAGTCCGGAAAGAACGCCACGACGGGCGATAACAATACCTTTGTCGGGTATCAGAGTGGCTCCGGTACAACGGCAGCAACGGCCAATAACAACACCTTCGTGGGCTATAAGGCTGGCACGTCCGTGACCAATGCTTCGGGTGTAACACTGCTTGGTGATAATGCAACAGCTTCGTCAGGACTCAGCAACTCGACTGCCATCGGTTCAGGTGCGAACGTCACGGCCAGCAATGCGCTCGTGCTGGGTAGCGGAGTCAATGTGGGTATTGGCACAACAGCGCCCGCCACGAAGCTGGACGTGCGCGGAACGTCGCGCTTCGGCAACAATGGTAACACGATCACGAACATCATCAAGCGTACCGTGGCCGTGAACATCGGAAACGTAGCTGCCAACGCCGGACTAACGGTCACGATCGCATTTGCCAATGCGGCCGTTGGGCAGTCGGTGATGATCAGCCCCATTGCAGACCTCAATGATGGAATCATCATTGCCTGGGCTCGCGCTGAGGCAGGCAACATCATTATGCGGGTGCAGAATTTGACGGCAGCTGCTATCGACCCAGTAGAGCAGGACTTCTATATCACGGTGATCGAGTAACACTGATGACGCGCTTCAGTCAATCCATAGCCGCAATGCTTCTGGTCGCCGCCTCGGCGTCGGCCCAGACGCTGCAGCGTTCCGTGATCAGTAATGGGGCTGTGCGTGCGCGCAGCACCGGTAACACCGCCATGCAGGGAACGCTCGGTCAGGGGATGGTCGGCTATTCAGCTCGTCCAACTTCCGAGATGGGGACCGGCTTCTGGTACCGTCCTGCCAAAGCTGTCACGAAGGTTATCATTCCGAGATCGGAAGGCGAGATCGGCACGGTTGTCAATGTGCCGGTCATTCTCGCAACATCGAAGAACATCCTTCGGGATGGACCGCGCGAGATCCTCGTCAAGCTGCGCTACAACCGGACCGTTCTGGTGCATAAGGGCAGTCAGCCGGTGATATTCAACGGGGATGATGCGATCATGACCATTGCCGCCACCGTGCGGGATTCTGTCGGAATCATTGCTGAGCTACCATTTCTGGTGGCCCTCGGAGCCGTTGAAAAGAGCCCCTTGGAGATCGTCTCCGTCGAATGGCCGCGCGGTGGATTCATCAGGACCTTCAACGAGGATGGCGAGTTTGATGTCTTGGGTCTATGCCGAGAGGGCGATACGGTGCGGCTGATCAAACGTGGAACAGCAACGGGCATCATTGGCGTGTCACCCAACCCAATCGTCAATGATGCCGTTGTGACCTTTAGTGCAGCTGAGGCTGGAACATACAAGCTCATTCTCGTTGACGCCCTCGGTAGGCCCCATGCAGAGCTGGCCGACGCCGAGTTCAGTGTGGGACGTCATGAGGTATCTGTACCGGCAGCATTTCTTCCGAGCGGACAGTACTTTCTGGTGCTGATGAACGGACATCAGACCTACTCACGTTCAGTGATAATCGGAAAGTGACGCCCCGGTGAGAATCCGCCCCCTTCATAACCTTGTCATTGTTGCAACCCTGATCCTGACTGCATTCGGGCCCAATGGACGCGCGCAGGATGCCCCCTCGACGAAGTATGGACTGTCGGGTGTGATCGGTGGTGGCTACGATATGCACAATGCTCCGATCAAGGGGCTCCCCGGCGTACCGAGCTGCTGTCCGGAGTATTCTACTGCGTCGGCACTGATGCCGATGATCGACATGATGGGGCATCTTCGGTTTTCACCGACGGTTCGTGCAGAGCTGTGTCTCGGATTTGACCACCACGCAGCCACACTCACAACGCAAAAGACAACCGTGATAGCACCGCAAGGTGTGGATGAAGAAGCTATCATTGGTTATGAACTCGCCACGGCACGCTCGTTCATGAGCATCGCTCCGATCGTTGCCTACGACATTGTCCCGCGAGTGAGCTTGCTCGGCGGAATGAGGGTTGGATTCCTGTTGTCCTCGACCTTCTCGCAGAGTGAATCGATCGTTGCTCCGTCCGACATTGTGTACAACGATGGATCACGCACGCGGTTCACCTATGATTCAACGGTCATACCCGGTGCATCGTCCACGCGCATAGCTGCCGTGTTTGGTGCACGCACATCCATCCCGATCTCCGACGATGAGCACTGGCGTATTGAGCCGGAACTGATCGTCAATCTTGGACTGTCCGATCTTCAGTCAGCCCAGCCATGGAGCATGACGTCTGTTCGCCTCGGTGTCGGGCTGGCCTGGCAGAACTACACGGAAGACGAACCGCTGCCACCATCACCACCACCACCGCCGCCACCCCCTGTAAAGGACACGGTAATCGCCGAGGTGAAACCGCCGGCACCGGTGGTTCGGGCCAAGCAATTGAAGATCCGCGGTATCGGTTCACAGATGCTCGATGAAATGGGGCAGCCCCTTGCCAGCCCGAAGATCACGGTCAACAACATTGTATCGCTGAACCTCTATGCGCTGCTGAACTACGTCTTCTTCGATGACATGAGCAGCGAGATCCCATCGCGATACAAGCGGCTTTCACCTTCGGAGGTTGATAGCTACACGCTCGATCATCTTAACGGGGCTGGTACGGTTGCGATCTATCATGACATCTTGAACATCGTTGGCTACAAGCTTAAGCGCGGACCCAATGAGCGGATCATTATCACCGGATGTAACGCCAACAGCGGCCTTGAGAAGGGTAATCGCGAACTGTCGAGGCAGCGTGCTGCAAATGTGCAAGAGTACTTTACGCGCGTCTGGGGTATTGATCCGTCACGGATGACCATTCAATCTCGAGATCTTCCCGAAAGTCCGTCCAATGTGACGCTGGTAGATGGCACGGCCGAGAACCGTCGCGTAGAGATCACAGGTCAGGACTCGCGCCTGCTGGATCCGATCTTCTTTACCGACACCCTCCGGAACATGAACGCGGCGACCGTTGCGCTCACGCCAGACGTCAGCATCGACACTGCCGTGCAGGACTGGTCGCTGAACGTCATGCAGGGCGCACGCAAGCTCGACGCCATCAGCGGTAAAGGGGCTCTCCCCACAACACTGAACTGGTCGATTGCCGGCCGCACGGAGGTTTTTCCTCGTACCCAGGAGCCCCTTACCTACGACCTTTCAATCGTCGATGTCACAGGTCAGAAGACTCGCTCGCAAACACGAGGCTACGACGTAGAACAGCTCTATCGCAAAGACAAGCGCCTCGAGAAGTTCAACATGATCATCTTCGGATACAACGAATCCGAGTTCACCAAACAGCACGAACGTATTCTGGCCACGATCCGTCCGCGGATCACGGAAAAGTCCAAGGTGACCGTGGAAGGTTACACCGACCGTGCTGGCAACCCAGAGTACAACCTCAAGCTTTCGGAACGTCGGGCCAAAGCTGTTGCCTCCAAGCTGAACCTTGCCCCGGAAAACTCCGCAGGCTATGGTAGCGCCGGCGAACTCTTTGACAACGACTCCCCCGAAGGCCGCCTGTACTCACGGACCGTGATCATTACGATTGAGACGCCGCTGGAATAGGGTACGGGGTACGGGGTACGGGGTACGGGGTACGGGGTACGGGCATGTCTAAAGGCCATGTTTCCGTTTGATCGACACGATGGTTGATGCCAGCAGTCTTCTGATTGACTCGGCCTCTCTGGCGAGTTGTTGACTGTCGGATTCATCGATGGATGATGGATCATCGCACAGTAGTCCTAACCAGTAAAGGAACTCCGCCATTTCCTTTTCGGCGATCTTAAGCTTATGCAGAAAATCCTTCGGTGATTGGGCATACTTGGCTTCCCGGATGTTTGCACCGACTGAAGTGCCAGACCGATACATTTGATCGATAGCGTTGTGTTCACTTCTCGAACTTCGGAGCAGGTGATGAAATAGGCGTCGCACATGGCGAGCAAATTCGACAGATAACGTCTGAAGCTCTGTCGTGGAGTGGTTCGTGTAGATGATGTCAGGGTCTTTCATGTACTCTTCGAGTGATTTCCATCAAAAACGTGACGTACCCCATACCCCATACCCCGTACCCCGTACCCCGTACCCCGTACCCCGTACCTAATTTTTCGTATCTTCGTGGCTCTTCAAAATCCATCCTACGGGAAGTACCCCCTGGATGGGAATGTTCAATCAAATGTTGCCCCATTTCGATGGGAGCGAGGTACACATGAAGTACAATGGACCCAAGGTCAAAATCTCGCGGAAGCTCGGCTTTGCCGTGACTCCGAAGGCACGTAAGGTGCTCGACAAGAAGCCGGCACCGCCGGGACAACATGGTGCAGCGAAAAAGCGCGCCAAGCTTTCTGACTACGCCAAGCAGCTTCTCGAGAAGCAGCGTTTGCGTCTGCAGTACAACCTGCATGAGCGTCAGATGACGAACTACATCGCCAAGGCCGCCCGTATCCAGGGCAACAAGGTAGACATCCTGGTGCAGCTCCTTGAGCAGCGTCTTGATTCGCTGGTGTTCCGTGCCGGTCTGGCCCGATCGATGTATGCCGCCCGTCAGTATGTACGCCACGGTCACGTAACGATCAACGGCAAGAAGGTCGACATGCCGGCGTACGCTGTTCAGCCGAATGACGTGATCGCTATTCGTGAAAAGAGCCGCAAGGTCGAAGCCATTCAGGAAGCCATCCGCTCAGCTGGTCCCCCACCATACCTTGACCTGAGCAAGGCCGATTACTCGGTCAAGTTCCTCTATATGCCCCCTCGCGAAGAGGTGCCGGTGATCTGCGAAGTGCCGCTGGTTATCGAGTATTACTCCCGCTAAGGTTTGAGGTTTCGGGTGTGGGGTGTGAGGTTGAAATCGCATCCTATGACTCTCATCAGACAATTGATCCTCGGTTCGTTTATTCGGACCGAGGATTTTTTTTGGGGTGGCGGGGGCGGCCGATGTCATCCCTGCGAAAGCATGGATGACGAGCTTGAGCGTTATTTTCCTCCATGGAACAATTCGGTGCGATCGACGTAGGCGGCACGGGCATCAAGTATGGTGTGGTGGATGCTGCCGGTGGAACAGTATGGGAAGAGAGCATTCCAACGCAGGCGGACGAGGGACGCGATGCCGTTGTGGGACGCATCTGCGGCGTTGTGCGTCGAATCGAAGAGCGATCTGCGGAGATCAGTTCGATCGGGCTTGGCGTGCCGGGGATCGTGGATCCCGTTACCAAGCATGTGCAGGCGCCGCCGAATCTGCCGGGGTGGGATGACGTTGATCTTCTTTCGAGTATCCGTCAGGTAACATCCAAGCCCGTCGATCTTGAGAATGACGCCAATGCCGCCGCCCTGGCCGAAGCACTCATGGGTGCCGGTGTTGACGAGCCGAACTTTCTCTACGCCACGCTCGGAACGGGCATCGGCGGGGGGATCATTCTGAATGGGGCTCTGTATCGCGGGCCCCATGGGGATGCCGGTGAGATCGGTCACATCATCATGGACGCTTGGGCAAGCGAGGGGGCTCGTGATCCACGTGCTTTCCGTACAGCTGTTCTCGAAGACCACGTTGGCAACGCCGGGATCGTCCAGATGGCACGTCAAGCTGGACATGATGTCCACTCTGTGGCGGAGATCACAGACGAGGTCGTTCTTCGTGAGGCAGGACGCGTGATCGGCATTGGTATGTGCACGGCCATGGCCGTGCTGGGCCTGCGCGTGCTGATCGTTGGTGGGGGAGTGTCTCAAGCCCCGTACATCATCGAAACGATTCGTCAGACGGTGCAGCACCGTGCCATTCCGACCATTGCGGCCAATGCCAGTGTGCTGCCCGCA
This sequence comes from uncultured Melioribacter sp., assembly GCA_964393485.1. Classification (GTDB taxonomy): domain Bacteria; phylum Bacteroidota; class Ignavibacteria; order Kapaibacteriales; family Kapaibacteriaceae; genus UBA10438. Next base: position 11,242 of record CAYMTW010000040.1, read on the forward strand.
CGGTTTGGTGCCCACGCCGGACTGGTTGGCGCGGCGGCTGTAGCGCATGCCGTCATCGCGCGCTGATGTCGTAACTTTACGCCTTTCCCATCATCTTGTTCGCCTGATTCCATGCAGAATTCCAACAGGACGCTTCACTACGCGTTCGCGAGCATTGCCTTTACCATTTCCCTGATCACCTATCTGATGACGGTGCAGCCCACGGTGCCGTTCTGGGACTGCGGTGAGTTCACCGCTGCCGCAGTGCAGCAGCAGGTGCCGCACCCACCGGGAGCGCCACTCTTTTTGATGCTGGGCAAGATGTTCCATCTGTTGCCGTTTGGCGATCCAGGCTGGCGTGTGAACCTCATGTCGGTGCTCTCCAGCGCCTTTACCGTGCTGTTGCTCTACTTCATCACAGTGCGCGTGATCCGCAACTTCTTTACCGAGGATCTCAATGATCTCGGCAACGCCCTGATGGTGTATGGAGGGGGCTTTGTAGCCGCCATCACCTTCACGTTCACGGATACGTTCTGGTTCAACGCGGTTGAGAGCGAGGTCTATGCCGCCTCGTCGCTCTTTGTGGCTATCATCGCTCATCTGATGATGGTATGGAATGAGAAGGCCGACGAGCCGGGTCATGAGAAGTACCTGCTGTTGATCACCTATCTGATCGGACTCTCCATCGGTGTCCACCTTCTGTCGATCCTGACGATCTTCTCGCTGACGCTGCTGGTGTATCTGCGCAAGTATCCATACTCGCTGAAGTCGCTCCTCATCACTCTCGGCGTCGGTCTTGGCCTGTTTGTGCTGATCTACACGCTCATCATCATGAAGCTCCCGGCTCTGTTTGCCGGAAATCTGCCGTTCAAGAATTCCGCCGGTGAATTTCTCATCGAAGGCAACTCGCTCTTTACGTTCATCGGCATCGGTCTCATAGCCCTGGGTGCCTACGGCGCTTGGTATGGGGCTCGCACGAATAAGGGTGTTCTTTCGCTGGCCTCATCGGGTTTTCTGCTCTTGATCCTCGGATATTCCACCTATGCGCACATTCTGATCCGTGCCAATTCGAACACGCCGATGAACGAGAATAAGCCCGAGAGCTTTTCTAAGCTCGTTAGCTATCTCGGTCGTGAGCAGTACGGTGAAGCCCCCTCATGGCCGCGTCGCTACCAGAGCGAGCAGCGGTTTGTGAACAACTACATCAAGTACGGTAACTGGACGCAGCCACCGGTGAAAGCCGTTGAGCGCAAGGATGGGGCTCGGTATTCGCGTCCGGACTTTGGAAATTGGAAGACCGACGGGCGGTCGCGGTATAACTCGTCAGAGTTCAAGTACCTGTGGGATTATCAGATCGACCACATGTACCTGCGCTACTTCCTCTGGAACTTCATGGGTCGCGTCAGCGACATGCAGGATGCACCGGCTGCAAGCCCCTTCACGAAGGCCTCAACGATTGAGGAGTTCACATACAAGAACGGCTACTCCGCGCAGTATCCGATCAATTACTTTGCGCTGCCGCTGCTATTGGGTCTCTTCGGATTGGTGTATCACTTCATGCGCGACAAGCAAATGGCCTGGGTGTGGCTGATCCTGTTCCTTATGACCGGGGTTTTGGCGGCTATTCAACAGAACCAGCAGAACCCGCAGCCGCGCGAGCGCGACTACTTCTATGTTTCCTCCTTCATGGTGTTTGCCATGTGGGTGGGCATGGGGGCGTTCTTCCTGATGGAAAAGCTTCGCAACAACGTGGCCTTGATCGGGACCTCACTGGTGGGCGTGCTGGCGCTGGTGCCGGTCAACATGGCTCGCCAGAACTGGTTCACACACTCGCGTGCAGGTAACTTCCTGGCATTCGACTATGCGTACAACATTCTGCAGTCGCTCGAACCCAATGCGATCGTCTTTACTAATGGCGACAACGACACATTCCCTGTGTGGTACCTGCAGGACGTAGCGGGCGTGCGCCGTGATGTGCGCGTGGTGAATCTCTCGCTTGGTCAGACGAACTGGTACATCGAGCAGCTCAAGAACCGCGAGCCATGGGGTGCCCAAAGACTTCCATTGTCGTTCACGGATGAGCAACTCACGGTTCCTGAAGAAGACGAGCGCGCATTGTCCTACGACTTCGGTCCGGCACAGATGATCACCGTGCCGGTGGATAAGGCCATCCTGGCGAAGTTCACCAACGACACAGCCGTGATCAACAGCGGCATGATGATGTGGAACTTCAAGGGCTCGTCACGCGGCCCCGCAGATCCGGGAGGGCAAGAGACCTACTTCATTGGCGTGCAGCATAAACTGGTGGCCGACATCATCAAGACTACACGCTTTGAGCGTCCGATCTACTTCTCCACGTCGGTTGGTGACCCATCGTGGGCCGATGAGTACTGTGGTTTGGATCGCTATCTGCGTCTTGAAGGTATGGCCTACCGGCTCTGTCCAGCCCCACAATCGTCAGCCATTGGAGAGGGCTTGAATCAAGAGATCATGGAAACGACGCTCATGAAGGATACGCCGTTCGATGAGGTTCATACCGCACCCAAGATCGGCTTGAAGTTCCGCAACCTCAACAACCCGAGCGTCTATTACGACGACGTCAATCGGGGTTATATCCTGAGCTATCGTAACGTGTTTTACAAGTATGCCACCTGGTTGCTTTACGAAAAGAAGGATACGGCTCGTGCTGGAGCGGTCCTGAAGCGTATGACCGAGGTACTCTCGCTGGACATGTTTCCGATGAGCATGATGTTTGAACTGCAGATGGGACGTTTCTTTGAGACCTGCAACATGCAGCCTGAAGCAGAGGCCATGGCATCGCGCGCGCTGGCCAGTTGCCAGAAGCTGATCGCCAATCCGCGCATGTACACGGCCGAGCAGGGGTTGCAGATCCCGAACGAAGGCTCGGAAGCCGACATACTTGAGCAAGTAGGACGCGTGTGCCGTGTGATCGCTTCCGATGCTGCCAAGATCATGGGTAAATGGGATGCCGCCCAGGGCTACCTCAAAGAGGTGGGTGCTGGAATGGGTGTTGTTCCTGAATTCGATTACAAGCTCGATGAGATCGCCATCCTGAAGGCCATTAGAGCCAAGGACTATCAGGGGGCTCTGAAGATCGCCGAGGGTCTGCAAGGCAAGTACAATATGGCCACGGCCCGCAGCCGCTCTGCCCAGATGGCTGCCAACGAGCTGCAGCAGACGATCATGTCTCTGCGTGCAAAGCTGGGATTGACGCCGCAGATGGCCTTCATGCTGACGCCGTGAGCGAGCTGAATCTTTCACCGCTGACTTTTACGATCGTGATCGCCACCGTGGCGGTCACGATCGTTTCGTTTCGGCGTGCCTCACTCTATGAGCGACTGATGCTTAGCGTGGAGGACGTTCTTGGACGCAAGGGCGAATGGTGGCGCATAGCCACTTGCGGACTCGTGCATGCAGACCTCATGCATCTGGCACTGAACATGTTCTCACTCTTCACCTTCGGGCGCTGGTTTGAACACATCATCGGCTCGTGGCGTTTCGGTCTGGTGTACCTTCTGGGCGTCGTGGTCGGCTCGTTTGCCTCCATCATCACGCATCGCTCTGCCCCCTCGTATCGGGCTGTTGGAGCTTCGGGCGCCGTGTGTGCAGTGATCGCCGCTTCCACGGTGCTGATGCCGGATCTGCCGATGTTGTTCATCTTTTTGCCCATCTCCATGCCCGCCTGGATCATGGGGAGCCTGTTTGTGTTTTACTCTGCCTACGTCTCTGGCAAAGGCTTTGACAATGTTGGCCACGAAGCTCATCTCGGTGGAACCATGTCGGGCATCGGCATGATGATCGCTTTCTATCCGGGACTCGCCCTTGAAAATGCCTACGCCATCGCTGCCATGATGGCCTCAGGGGGCGCCGCATGGCTACTGAGACGCCGCGGCCGGTAAATCGCGACTACATCAAAAAGCTCATGCCGGCGTTGATCAGACCGCGGTAGCCGTATCCCACCTCAAGCCGAAAGGCTACGTCTCCAACCACACGCATGGACACAAGGCCGAGGTGGTAGGCAAACTCCGTTGTACCAAGGGGCACATTGTTGCCATCATGGCTGCTCAACGCAATGCCCAGTGAACCCGAACTTGATAGGGTGAACCACCGTCGGTGAAACCACGCGAGCTCCGCGCATGCAGCAATGTGCACCGTTTGCTTCCTATAGGGGACAGGAATGGCACGTCCACCTGATGCGGGATTGGTATCGTCTGAGAGCCATCGCCCCTTGGCCTCATGATATCCCACCTCGGCGCCAAAGCTCCACAGGCTATCGAGCGTCACTGTGTAACAGGCCCAGATCGGACCCAGGAAGTTCAGCGTCGAATCGTCCAGCACATTCCGCGCTACCATGTTCTGCACTCCGCCCCAACCCGCACCCACCGTCATCTGCTGGTCGCGATGGCCGATCGTCCCGATCTTGACGGAATACTGCTGAGCATTGGCCAGAACGCAGGTGATCAGCAACACAAGAATGGTAAACGCGTGAAACACGATACAATTTAGGTTACCCCGGGCCAAGGCCCTTGCGCTGCGCGCAGGTTTCAGGTGTGTGGTTTGGGGTGTGAGGTCATCACGCAATGGAGTTACCAGCCCCGGGCCTTGGCCCGGGGTGGACGCGACGACCCGGAGTACGCGATGGTGCATTCGGATCTACGCATTGAAAATCGATCGTTCATGAGTTTCGTATTGGAAACCTCCCTGCTGTCCATCGTCATCCCTGCGCAAGCAGGGATCCAGGCGTCTAAAGATGGATTCCCGCTTTCGCGGGAATGACAAACCGTGCGCCTGTAACGCCCAACCAAGAAATCGTATTTTGCTACGACATTTCTTCGACGAACTTCTCATTGGGAGCCATCGCATGGTCCGTCTTTTCGCGTTTGTTGTTCTCTGTTCTGCCGTGGCATATGCCGACCCTAATGGCAAGACAGGCTTTACATCCAAGACCAGTACCGGCTGCGGCTCATGCCACGGTGGTAATGCCGGGGCGGCCGTGACGGTTACGCTTAACGGACCGCGCAGTGTGAAGCCCGGCGAGAAGGTTGATTTCTCCATCGTGGTGGGTCATGCCACGGCACGCTCGGCCGGTGTGAGCATCACGGTACGGTCGGCCGCGACAGCGCCCACTGGGGCCGTTGGTACCTTGTCTGTTTCGGCTACGGGAAGCGGTTTGCGCGTGCGCACGCCCGGCTCTGGACAGGAGATCACGCAGTCAGCTCCGAAGACAATGACCGGTGGAACGGTCACGTTCCCATTCTCCTGGACGGCGCCACCAGCAGCTGGCACCTACTATGTGCAGGCCGTTGCCAATGCCGTCAATGGTGATGGTGCCGAGAACAACGCGGATGACTGGACGTTCCTCGAGCCAGTTGAGATCAAGGTCGAGGCTACATCGAGTGTTGAAGATCTTCCATCCTTCACAGCCTTGTATCCGAATCCGCTGGCCCCTTCACAGATCCTGCATCTTGATGCCGAGTTCATTGGCCCAACGCAGGTGAGCGTTGTGAACGTGCAGGGTGTGGTGGTGATCGACGAGATGATGGACATTTCCAATGGGGCATTGCCTCGCCCCCTGGCCGAGCTTCCGCGCGGGGTGTACATGATCACGGCGCGCAACGGCATGGTGCAGCGTCGGGGTTCGATCATCATCGAATAGATCCAGATGCGCCTCATTCTCGCCCTTGCACTGACGATCACAACCCTGTACGCACAGACGCAGGTCCCTGAGTATCAACAGGAGGGGGCTGAGCACAAGCGGGCTGCAGCGGAGTTCTATGAGTCCCTGCACGTGGTTCCTCCGGGAATGAACTGGCGCGTGATCAACGAAGCTGTGCGCGAGCAGCGTTTTGAGCGCGCGCAGTCGCAGCGCATGCCTGTAGCCGATGATGTTGTCGGACGATGGAAGGAAGTTGGCAGTGTCAATCAGGCCGGGCGTGTAGTGGCCGTGGAGTATGACCATAGCACCGGACGCGTCTGGCTGGCTGGTGCAGGGGGAACGATCTGGTCGGGCGATACTACCGGACGTTCATGGACCTGTCACACCGATGCTCGTCGGATCGAAGACCCGCAATACCTGCGACTGGTGCGTCGGCCAGACGCGTCAGAAGTCCTTGTGGTTGTCTCCCGAGCCTGCCGTGTCTGGATGCTAGACCTGACCAAGCGCACATGGTCGCAGGCAACTGGGCTTACCGAGATGCAGCGATGGGGTGCATTCACGAATGCTCTCGCGTGCACGCGCGATGGTCGGCTTGAGATCCATGCTGTTGGTAACGAATGGGATCATTCGGCGGCGTGGAAGGCGCGGAATGTGTGGTATCGTAGTATCGATTCGGGAAAGAGCTTCCAGCGTATGCGCTGGATCGACGGTGAGGTTCAACTTTGGTCCGATGGTGGCAGTAGTGTCTGGCTGTACCACAGCGACACGCTCTCACGCGTCGAACCCAGTGGCTCCCTATCACTCATTGCGGCAAAGCCTTTCAGTGCTGTTAAGAAGCTTGGTTATGTGATGTTAGCGGGACCATCATCGGATTACGTGATGGCAGCATGTCCTCGGTCGGACACAACGACGTTTCTGCTGAGTGTTGATGGTGGTCGCACCTGGATGATACAGGGTGGTGTGACCTTCGGAGCATTTGACCAGCAGAGCTTTGGCTATGCACACGAGAACGGACAGTGGTTGTTTGGGGGTGTGGATACCTACAGGTCCGGAGACGACGGCTCGCGATGGTTCCTCGTCAATGGATGGGGCGAGTATTACGGTGACCCCGCCAACAAGCTCCACGCGGACGTGCCGGCCATTTACGGGTTTTCATCCGGTGTTACCTTCATTTGTACGGATGGTGGACTCTACATCTCTCGTCCCGGTGGCAACAAGGTGCGCAACATTTCACTGCGGAACGTCAACATCAGCCAGTATTACGGCTCTTACACCAGTCGCGACAACGTGCAGGTGGTCAGTGCTGGTTCACAGGATCAGGGCTTCCAGCGCAGTCGCGTTGATAGCGGTGGCGTGCGAGCCTTTCAGCAGATGATCAGTGGCGACTACTCAAATCTTGTCTCTGGAGATGGTGGTGCATCGCTGTTCACCGTCTATCCTGGCTTTACCATGTACATCCCTAATCACGAGGATGGCTGGGAGCCTCGGGCGCAGGCATTCAAGCATAAGGGACACCTCTGGCTGCCACCACTCGCCGTAGGCTCATCGAAACCCGATCAGGCATGGCTTGGCGGGGGTACGAATGTTGGCAAGGGGGCTTATGTGTATCGTTACACGAGGACCGGAGATAAGCTAGTCATCGACACACTGCCGACGGACTTCGGAGAAGGGGTCACTGACGTGCGCATCACGGCGCTGGCCTTTGCCCCCTCAAATGATAACGTGTGTTATGTCGTAACGTCGTCGGCGATATTCTGGCGCACCACAGACCGTGGTACCACATGGACCAAGCTCAAGCGTCCAGATAAGATCACTGGTCACTACTTCTCGGGTAACGCACTCTGTGTAGCGCCGATGAATCCGGCACGCGTGCTCATCGGTGGCTCGGGTTACGATGGTCCGGCTGTGTATCTCAGTGATGATGCCGGCTCAACGTTCAGAGCGATCCCTGGTCTGCCACCATGTCTGGTGCTGTCCCTTGCAACCACAGCCGATGCACGGTACATCGCTGCTGCAACCGATGTGGGAGCGTTTGTGTACGACACTGTATTTAAGGTATGGACGGATGTGACAGCGTTAGGCGCACCCGACCAGGTGTACTGGCATGTAGACCGTGTGGAGCCCCTTGACATCTTTCGCTTCGCCACGTACGGTAGGGGGCTATGGGACTTTGCCGTCACCGGCGCAACGAGCGTTACTGAGCGGGTGGATGCATCAGCATCGGCCACGATCGCCGCTCGCGGCATCGTCGTAAGCGGCACGTCGTTTCTCGAGCTCACATCTGACGGCAGCCACAGCGCAACGCTTTCCTGGTACGATCTCGATGGCCGACGTCACGTCCAGAGCACGCTTGACCTCGTTGCCGGAACCACACGCATTGCGCGTCCGTCAGCACCTGCCAGCGCCGGCCCGCTCACCGCCGTCCTCACCACCGCCACCGGTCGGGTGGTCGGTTGTGTGGTCCCCTAGATTCCGCACAACATTGCTAACTTGCGGCCCCTCACAAGGGAATTCAGCGTATAGCGCAGCCCGGTAGCGCGCCACTTTGGGGTAGTGGAGGTCGTGGGTTCGAATCCCGCTACGCTGACAAGAGCACTTCGTGGGACACCTGCGGTGGGACACTCGCTTCGCTCGTGAGACGGTGCGCGCCTTCACCTAGAAAAACAGGAATCGATTCCGAATATTCAAGGTGCACGGTGCAACATCCTTCGTAGCAACATCTTAGGAAGGTGATTTCTTTCGAGATAGTGATTGTGATCCTATCCTTCACAGTAGACGCAATGTCACTGCCCGACGTACTTGGGTGAGAGTGGTCGTAGAAAGAGAGTTGCGGAAGTACGGAGTTACGCCGCCCCGTCATCCCTGCGAAGGCAGGGATCCATCTTCAAGCGTCGAGATTCCTGCTTTCGCAGGAATGACAATGGATTCCTGCTTTCGCAGGAATGACAATGG
>CAYMTW010000041.1:0-19715 GCA_964393485.1 uncultured Melioribacter sp.
TTCTTTGAGATGCTGGGCAACTGGAGCTTTGGCGACTACTTCAAAAGCGAAGCCATTGGCTGGTCGTGGGAGCTGCTGACGGGCGTCCTGGGTCTTCCACCAGAGCGGCTGCATGCAACGGTCTACCGCACAGATGATGAGTCGTTTGAGATCTGGAAGCAGTATCTGCCCGAGTCGCGCATTCATCGATTTGATGAGAAGGACAACTTCTGGGAGATGGGCGAGACGGGGCCATGTGGTCCGTGCACGGAGATCCACTTCGACCGCACGCCGGACCTTAGCGGCGGCCCAATGGTCAACGCCGGTGTGCCGGAGGTGATCGAGATCTGGAACAACGTCTTCATACAGTACAACCGTAAAGCCGATGGATCACTCGAGGAGCTTCCATCGAAGCACGTCGATACGGGTATGGGCTTCGAGCGTCTATGTGCCGTAATGCAGGGCAAAAACTCGAACTACGATACCGACGTGTTCCGCCCCCTGCTGAGCTACACCGAGTCTCTTTGCGGACGCGAATATCGGCCGGAGCTGGACCATCCCGATGGCGTGGCCATGCGCGTCATCGCGGACCACATCCGGACGCTGTCCTTTGCCATTGCTGACGGCGCTATGCCCGGCAACGAGGGACGGGGCTATGTACTGCGCCGCATTCTACGCCGCGCCGCACGCTATGCGCGTAATCTCGGACTCACCGAACCAGTGCTGTGGAAGCACGTGTCCATTTTGTGCGACACCATGGGCGATGTCTTCCCGGAGATCGTTGAACGTCGGGACCTGATCGAGCGCGTGGTGCGGGCCGAAGAGGAATCTTTCCTTGCCACACTCGACCGCGGCCTGCAGCGATTTGACACGCTGTCGATTCAGGGTGACACCGTTACCGGCGCTGATGCCTTTGAACTCTATGACACCTTTGGCTTTCCGCTTGACCTTACGCAGCTGATCGCTCGCGAGCGCGGATTACAGGTCGATGTGGTCGGATATGACTGCTTACTTGATGAGCAACGGGCTCGTTCGCGCGCTGCACGTAAGTCGCATGCGCAGGAAGCCGTCACAGAAGTTATCGATGCCGCGTCACGTTTTGTCGGTTATTCGCACATAGAGAGTGCATCAAACATTCTCCATGTTTCAGGGAACTCCATCGTGCTAGCCGAAACACCTTTTTACGTTGAAATGGGCGGTCAGGTCTCCGACACCGGAACGCTCACGGTAGGGGGCTCAACCTACCGCATTGACGATGTCCGCAAGGTTGGTGATGCCATCGTGCACATCTGCGATGCGGACGTGGACGCCAATGTTGGCGATGTTGCTCTTGCGCGCCTTGACGTGCCGCGTCGGCGGGACATCGAGCGTGAGCACTCCGTCACGCACCTTCTTCACGAGGCGCTTCGCCGCGTCCTGGGCACCCATTTGCAGCAGTCAGGCTCACTTGTTGAACCCGAACGTCTGCGCTTTGACTTTGCCCACTTCGAACGCGTGAGCGAGGGCGACCTCGAGGCCATCGAGCAAATGGTCAACGAAAAGATCTTCGAGTCCATTCCCGTGCACATCGAAGAGATGTCCATCGACAAAGCCCGCACCGTCCCGAACGTGAAGATGTTCTTTGGCGACAAGTACGGAGACAGCGTGCGGGTGGTCTTCATCGACGAGAAATTCTCGGTTGAGTTCTGCGGTGGAACTCACGTACGTAACACCAGCGAGATCGGGCTGTTCAAGATCCTGAGCGAATCGAGCGTTGCCAGCGGCGTGCGTCGTATTGAGGCGATCGCCGGACGCAGCATTCCGAGCTGGCACAAAGATCTTGATGCACAGCGTGCCGGCCTTCGTGACGACTTGGCGCGTCAGGCCGAGCGGATCAAGCAGCTCGAAAAGGAGCTGATGTCGCTCAAGGCCGATGAGCTCAAGGGGCTTATCCCGAGCATGGTCAGCAGCGCCGTGAACGTGGACGGCGTGCGTGTCGCCGTTGCCCGCATTGATGTTTCCGATGCCGAACAGCTGAAAACCCTCGGCGATGAGCTTCGCTCACAACTCAAGTCAGGCGGCATTGGATTGCTTGCCTCGGTCATCGACGATAAGGTTCAGCTCGTCTGCGTGGTCACCGATGACCTCACCAAGACCCTGTCGGCCGGAAAACTCGTCGGAGCCGCCGCAAAGCAGCTCGGCGGCGGCGGTGGGGGTAAGCCTCACATGGCAACGGCAGGGGGCAAGGACATTGCTCAGCTTGATTCTGTACTTTCGTCATTCCCAACCTTGATCACAAATCTCTAATTAGGACCCAACCATGTCAAACTCCTACGAAGCCGTCGGCACGCTGCACCATCTCACAGAGACCCAGCAAGTCAAGGACACATTCAAGAAGCGCGAGTTCGTGCTCGAGATCGCCGACGGTAACTATCCTCAGCATATCAAGTTCCAGGTGACACAAGACCGCTGCGCTCTGCTCGATTCCTACCGCGTCGGACAGCAGTTGAAGGTCCTCTTCAATCTGCGCGGTCGACCATTCCAGAACCGCGAAGGTCAGACGGTCTACTTCACAAACCTCGAAGCATGGCGTATTGAAGCGGCCTCGCCGGCCGCTCCCGCCTCTGCCGACTACTCACAGATCTCACCAGCCAGCGCAGGCGGTAACGACAGCGTCGACGACGTTCCGTTCTAAGGGCGCCTTCGGCGCAAGAGGGGCGCCTTCGGCGCAGGAGGGACGGCTTCGCCGTAGAGGGACGCCTTCGGCGCAGGAGGGACGGCTTCGCGTAGGGGGGAAAGTCCACACCTCACACCTGAAACCCCAACCCTGAACCCTGAAACCTGTGGATCACAGTCCAATGAGCTCCACATTGCCGTCGACTTCGGCGTACAAAACTGTCGTCTGATCATATCGGCATCGGAAGTCGTCGGCCTCTTCACGGGTGAGGCCGGCAACGAGCAGGTGGTTTTCTCGCCAATCGTCGGTAAGGCCAAGGGCCGGCATGTAGGGAAGTCCGCGTTCGGTGCATTCGGCGATCAATGCAGCATGGCGTGCTGCGTTGTCATCTGCGTTGGCGAGCGTTGATTGAGGATTTTCTGCGCCGAGCAGGGCAACCATGTTCGCCCCCTGACTTTTTGCCCAGGCAATGACGGAGTCGGGAAGGGGCTTGCCAATACGCAAGGTGTCGAGTCCCTCAACCTCGAAGCGCGTGTTGTGGTAATGATCCAGCAATTCCTGTGAGACGGGCATAACGATCCAACGTCGAAGAAGTGTACGAATCAGTTTCGTGGTTCGATCTGGCGGGTGCAGAGAATCGATAACGTGTGTGGCTCCGGCCTTCCGGAGCACATCGGCCGACTGCACACCGGTAGTGACGGCAAGCGACATGATGTCATGCGCGCGGGCGCAGTCGACGTCCCCGATGGCATCACCGACGATAACGGCCTGAAGCGTTGTGTAGGATGTTTCGTTGGCCGCATTGTATCGCTCAATGGCAAGGGGCGGAAGCAAACGTCGGTCGGCATGATGTCCACCAAACGCCCCGTGCTGAAAGAACCTGTCGAGTCCAACCATCGCCAGCTTGTGATAACCGATCTGCTCGACGTTGCCCGTCACCAGGGCATGTCCGACGCCGTGTTCACTCAGATGCTCAAGCGTTTGCCGAGCCCCGTCCATGATGATCGTTGTGTCGGGGCGGATCAGCTCCTCTGCGGAAGCGATCATGTCGCGCTCGATCTCCGGCCATGCCGACTCAATGTCATCAGCCGAAAAACCCACCGCCGCGCCGATCTCGTGCACAAGACTCCGATCCGTACGTCCGGCAAACGACATCGAAGCAACCGAATCTGTTACGTCGGCATTGAGCACAGACCGAAAAGCACGGATATACATCTCGCGTCCAACGCCGTTTGTTGTGCGAAGCAGCGTTCCGTCAATGTCCCAGAGGATAAGCATGGGGCAAGATAATTACGGAGTTACGGAGTTACTGAGTTACGGAGGGACAGAGTTACTGAGGTGCGGAGGTACGGAGTTACGGAGTTACGGAGGTACGGAGGTACGGAGTTACGGAATGACAGAGTGACAATTGAGTCACAGCGCGCAGCGCACAGTACCTCCGTAATTCGGTAACTCCGTAACTCCGTAATTGCGCGCAGCGCTCCGTGATTCCGTAACTATCTTCGCCCCCTATGGAACGAATACTCCTTATCGGTTCGGGTGGACGTGAGCACGCATTGGCCAAGGCGCTGGTAGCATCCGAGTCGTGTGAAAAGCTCTGGGTTGCGCCGGGCAACCCGGGGATTGCGCGCGAGGCAGAGTGCATAGCGCTGAACGTGGCCGACCATGTGGCGGTGGAGAAGTTCTGCATGCGGCATGACGTCACGTTGGTCGTGATCGGACCCGAGCAGCCCCTTGCCGAGGGACTCGCAGATTCACTGCGAGCCGAGAACATCGTTGTGTTTGGTCCATCGCAAGCAGCGGCGCAGCTGGAGACGTCCAAGGGCTTTTCCAAGGACTTTATGCGACGGCACCATGTGCCGACAGCACCATATCGACGCTTTGATGCCGGACAACATGCCGAGGCGCGCGGGTATGTCGAGGCGCACGATCTGCCGGTGGTGATCAAGTATGATGGACTGGCTGCGGGGAAAGGCGTTGTAGTAGCAACGACGCGTGAGCTGGCACTTGATGCCGTTGACTTGATGTACCAGGGTGCGTTCGGCAGCGACGGTGTCGTTGTTGAGGGCTTTCTCAAGGGTGAAGAAGCAAGCGTCTTCGCCGTCTGTGACGGACGTGATTTCGTTGTGCTGGCACCGGCGCAGGATCATAAGCGCATCGGCGATGGCGACACGGGAAAGAACACCGGCGGTATGGGGGCCTACGCACCGGCGCCGATCGTGACGCACAACGTCATGGAATCCGTATGCGAGAAGATCATTCGTCCGGTCATTGACGGCATGTCCCTCGAGGGGACACCCTTTGTGGGATGTCTGTTCTGCGGACTCATGATCGATGGGGACGATGTAAATGTTGTCGAGTTCAATGTTCGATTTGGTGACCCCGAGACGCAGGCTGTGATGAGCGTTCTTGATGCCGATGTGGCCGCACTCTTCGCATCAGCCGCGCGCGGTTCGATCGAGGCCTCCACAATCCGCTCAACACATGTGGGCTTTGCCTGCAATGTTGTCCTTGCCTCTCGTGGCTATCCTGATACATTTGACAAGGGGCTTCCAATCACCGGCATCGACGATGCTGAGGCAGATCCGCAGGTGACCGTGTATCATGCCGGTACGCGCATGGCGGACGAAACGCTTGTGACCAATGGTGGACGTGTTCTTGGTGTGACGGCAAGCGGGGAAACACTTGCCGAGGCCGTTACACGCTCGTATGCGGCGTGTGAAAGAATCTCATTTGACACGAAGTACCATCGCACTGATATCGCAAAGAGGGCCTTGTGAAGATTCTTGTTACCGGAGGAGCCGGATTCATCGGTTCGCATGTGGCCGAAGCCTACCTTCGCGCCGGTCACGAAGTCGTGATCGTTGATGACCTGTCCATGGGCTTTCGGGAAAACATCCCCGCTGGTGCACGGTTTGTCGAGTTGTCGATCACCGAGGATGCTTTCGCCGACTTCGTGAGGCAGGAGACGTTCGACGCCATCAACCACCACGCGGCGCACATGGAGTTACGGGTCAGCGTTGACAAACCGGTTCACGATGCCACCATCAACGTGCTGGGGTCATTGCGACTTCTCGAGGCCGCTCGTGCCTCGAACGTGGGACATGTCGTCCTGGCATCCACCACCGCCGTGCTCGGAGAGTTCATTGACCTGCCTGCTACAGAAGAACATCCCGTTCGCCCCATAGCTCCGTACGGGGTGTCGAAGAGAGCGATGGAGTTGTATGCCGAGTACGAGCGGATCACCCACGGCATGAGCATCACAACCCTCCGATACACCAACGTGTATGGTCCACGTCAGAACCCCCACGGTGAAAGTGGCGTGATCGCCATCTTCCTCGAAAAGTTCATGAAGGGGGCTACTCCGACCATCCATGGCGATGGCGCACAGGAGCGAGATTACATCCATGTGCACGATGTAGCCGCTGCCAATGTCGCGGCGCTTGAGCAACGGATCCAGGGCACCTACCATATCTGCCGCAATAGTGCAGCCAGTGTTAATGACGTTGTGCTAGCTCTGCGCAGCGCACTCGGTAAGGAATATGCTGTGCATCACGGTCCGGCCAAGCCTGGTGATCCAGCTCGGACAAGGGGCTCGCATCAGGCATTCACTGACCTGACCGGCTGGAAGCCGGCCGTCGAGTTAGCCGACGGGATACAGCAGACCGTGAGCTGGTTCCTGGGACATCATTCTTCGTAGTTCATGCGGAACGAACAGGTTTTTGCGCATGTTTTCGCCGTCAATTAGCCGAAAAAAGAAGTGCACAGGAACCCCGACACTTTTTCACTAGGCCTCCGGCTCGTAATTTGGCCATGTTTGGCAGTTATCCTCTCATCCAATTGAGGTCTGTAAAGATGCAGATGTTGCTGACGCGATTTACCGTCGTTGCTCTCGCCCTCGTGGTGATCTCGACGCTCTCTGGCTGCAATGTGCGCGGCCTGTTCACTTCCTATGGTGACGACCCGGTATGGGTTGATCCGAACGCGGCCGCGGCAGCGACCGCAGCGGCGGGGGAGGCTGGCGGTCCGGGTAAGGCTATCTACGGACGGATCTGTGCCGCCTGTCACCTTGGAAGCGGTAAGGGCGTTCCGGGCAATAACATCCCGCCCCTTGCAGGTTCGGCCCTTGCGCAGGGAGATGCACGCAAGCCTATAGGAATCGTGCTTCACGGTTTCCGCGGCCCCATCGAGCGCAATGGCGTGCAGATCAACGGCCAGATGGCTTCATGGAAGGACCAGCTCAGCGACCAGGAGATCGCCGACGTGCTGACCTACGTCCGAAGCGCCTTTGGCAACGCCGGAGCGGCCGTCACACCTGATGAGGTCAAAACGATACGTGAGGAGACGGCATCACGCACCGTCCCGTACACCGAAGCTGAACTGCCGTAATCTTCACCACGAAACATCATCACCAGGAGTCTGATTCTCATGGATCGCATTCTGTCCTACTTTGACATGTTGCCGTGGTTCCCAGAGAACACGTCAACCTTTGGTGGCGAGCTTGACAGCCTGTTCGCTATCATTTACTGGATCAGTGTTGGCATCTTTTTCTTGACGTTCGGGATCATGGGGTACTTCCTCGTGAAGTATCGCTACGATCGTAACCGTCGTGGCTACAACTACCACGGCAATAATGTCGTCGAGCTCACCTGGACGGTCCTGCCGACGATTCTCTTTGCGTTCATTGGTTTGTATTCGGACGATATCTGGGAGCGCACCAAGTACTCCTCGCGTCTTCCGAAGGCCGACGTTCAGGTACTTGTGATGGGCAAGCAATTCGGCTGGCAGTTTCTGTACCCAGGTGCAGATGGTCAGTACGGTCGTAACGCCTATACTCACCGCGACGACTGCCGCAAGCTGATCACGGCTCTCAATCCGTTCGGTATTGATTCAACAGATCCGAACAGCATGGACGATTTCACGACCGAGAACCAGTTCAAGGTTCCGGTCAATGCCAACGTCGTCATGCATGGCTCTTCACAGGACGTTCTGCACAGCTTCTTCCTCCCGCACGCCCGCGTCAAGCAGGACGTTGTTCCAGGAACATGGATGAACATCTGGTATAACATTTTCAAGACCGGCAAGTTTGAGCTCGCTTGTGCCGAGCTCTGCGGAGGCGGTCATTATTCCATGCGTGCCGAATATGAAGTGCTGAGCAAGTCAGCATATGACGCATGGGTTGACAAAAAAGTCGCGGAGGCCATCGCTGCACGTTCGCCTCAACCTGCCGTTGCACCACAAGCCGACACCGCAACGGTCGCTTCACTCACCAAGTAATCCGGACCAAGGAGACGTTACCGTATGAGTACAGCAACGATTGAGACGACGACCACACACGCTCACGAAGATCACGGCCACGATCATCACCATGATCTTCCGTGGTATCGCAAGTATGTGTTCTCAACCGACCACAAGGTGATCGCCAAGCAGTTCCTGCTGTCGTCCCTGTTCTTCCTCTTCATCGGCGGGGCCTTTGCGCTCTTTATTCGCTGGCAGCTGGCCTACCCAGGCAAGCCAGTGCCGGTGATTGGATCCATCCTGCCGGCCTCGTGGGTCACTGAGCCGGGTAGCGGAATTATCACGCCCGAGTTTTATACGCAGCTGTTGACGATGCACGGCTCGATCATGATCTTCTTCGTGATCATCCCGTTCGCAGCCGGTATGTTCGGCAACTTCTGTATCCCGCTGATGATCGGTACTGATGACATGGCCTTGCCGCGACTCAACATGTGGTCGTTCTGGCTGGTGCCTCCAGCCGGTCTGATCATGATGGCTGGGTTCTTTACAGATACGGGGTATGCTGCGGCAGGGTGGACCTCCTATCCGCCGCTTTCGGCGCAGACGGGGCTCGCCAAATTCACAATTTCAGGTCAGACCCTCTGGACCATCAGCATCTTCATGGTCGGTTTCTCATCGATCATGGGTGCCGTGAACTACGTCACGACGGTGCTCAATAAGCGCGCCAAGGGCATGAAGCTGTTTGATATGCCTCTGACGGTGTGGGCGTTGTTCATCACGGCTATCCTCGTAACGCTTGGAACACCGGTACTTGCTGCCGGTCTTGCCATGCTCTTCATGGACAACTTCCTGCACACCAGCTTCTTCCTTCCGGATAACCTGGTGACGAGCTCGAAGTATTTCGGTGGTGGACAGCCGATTTTGTTCCAGCACGTGTTCTGGTTCTATTCCCACCCAGCCGTGTACATCATGATCCTGCCGCTGATGGGTGTTGTGTCTGACGTCATGGCTACGTTCTCACGCAAGCCGATCTATGGCTACAAGGCCATGGTGTTTGCCATCGCCGGTATCGCCTTCCTTGGATTCATTGTGTGGGGTCACCACATGTTCCAATCGGGTATGAACCCATTGCTCGGAACGACCTTCATGCTTTCAACGATCGTTATCGCGGTTCCATCTTCGATCAAGGTCTTCAACTGGCTTGGCACGCTCTGGCGCGGCAACATCAAGTTCTCGACGGCCATGCTCAACGCTCTTGCGTTTGTTTCGATGTTCATCATCGGCGGTCTATCGGGTGTGTTCATGGCTTCGGCTCCAGTGGATATCTACATCCACGACACCTACTTCATCGTAGCGCACATCCACTACGTGCTCTTCGGGGGCTCGCTTTTCGGGATCTTTGCTGGCATCTACTACTGGTACCCGAAGATGTTCGGTAAGATGCTTAATGAGCGTTGGGGACGTCTTCACTTCACCTTGACCTTTATTACGTTCAACCTGACGTTCTTCCCAATGCACGTTCTGGGTCTTGGCGGTCATATGCGCCGCATTTATGATCCGAATGTCTATGACTTCCTCAAGGGGCTTTCGGACGTCAACGAGGTGATCACCATTGGTGCCATCGCCCTCGGATTCTCGCAGCTGATTCTCGTCTTCAACGTGCTTTATACCCTGAAGAAGGGCAAGCGCGCACCGCGTAATCCATGGCGCGCCAACACTCTCGAGTGGGCTGCTCCGGAGCATCCAGGTCACGGAAACTTCGACTCCGACATCACGGTCTATCGCGGACCATACGAGTATGGCGTCGAAGGCCGTAAGGCTGACTTCTGGCCGCAATGGGAGCCGGGAGCGTCAAAGACCGTCAATCATCGCACGGTCGTTGTTGAAGACGAATCGCGCACCTTTGGTGCTCATTAAGGAACGACAAGCATCGGCAATGCCGGTATGACGCCCCTTTCAACAGAATCGCAACCGACGCACACAACACTGCACCATATTGGTGTGGTGTTGTGTGTGCTGACGTTCGGCCTCATCGTCTGGGGCGGACACGTCAACACCACGTTGAGTGGTATGGCTTTCCCGGACTGGCCAACGTCCAATCTTGCCCCGATGGTCACCTACAGTCCATCGGAATGGCTCTGGGCAAAGGATCGTTTTTGGGAGCACGGGCATCGACTGTTTGCCACACTCGTGGGTATCGTGACGACGTTTATGCTCATCGTGGCTTACCGCTCAACGCCGGCTGAGCAGCGTCCAGGCAAAGCATTGGCCGGATTGATCGCCATTGTCTTCGGCACGATCGCAACCGCCATCATTGGCCTGAATTCAATGCCCGGTGGATTCATGGAAGCCTTCATGATCCTGCTGGCGATCCTTACGGTTTCATTCGTCGTGCGCGCTCTGGGTATGACGGGAACACAACGAATCGTCTGGTTGAGCATGGCGGCATTCACAGCTGTCTGCCTGCAGGGGACGTTTGGCGGCTATACGGTTCGGAACAACCTTCCAGACTGGACATCGACCACGCATGGCGTTTTGGCTCAGCTGTTCCTTATGATCGCTCTTGGCATCACACTTCTATCATCCAAGCGTTGGAGTTCCGAGTCTGGTACTGTGCCGATGTCCCGTGGTACAGCCACTATTGTGGCGTCGACATGGGCGTTGACCTTTCTCCAGTTTGTTCTCGGGGCACTTACACGCCACACTCTTTCATGGGGTGTCAGTAACAGCTTCCCGCACTGGAGCGATGCGGGATTCTTTCCGTCGGCCGAAATGTGGCAGTATGCGCAAGTGATCATTCACTTTGTGCACCGCACGATGGCCTATGTCGTGGCCGTGCTGATCGTGACGCAATACGTCAAACTGCGCCGTGATGGAGCCCCTTCTGATATCATGAGAACGGCTCTTGCATCGCTCGCTCTTGTGGGTGTGCAGATCCTGCTCGGTGCAGGCATTCTCTGGACCGCACGGGGTGAGCTTGTTACAACGCTGCACGTCATGGTAGGCGTAACGATCCTGATCCTGAATGCATCAACGATGATGTCGGTTCTCCGTCAGCCCCTTTCACGATCATCTGTAGATGACGTTAGGGGGCTTGCCCATCAAGGTGGAGGACGTTAAGCATGGCCGTTCGCAACACTGAGGCGCTGCTTGAAACAGAGATGGCTGATTCAAAGCCGTCGTTGATTGCATCGTACTACGAACTCACCAAGCCTGGTATCAGCAAGATGGTCATGATGACCACGCTCGCCGGCTACTATGTGGCGCTTCCGTCATCATCATCGTTATTCTCTGTTGAAGGGGCTACGCACCTTGCGGCTACGATGTTCGGAACGTTGGCAATAAGCAGTGGTAGCTGTGTTGTCAATCACATCATGGAACGCGATGTCGATGCTCGCATGAAGCGCACCGCAAAGCGTCCCATTCCATCTGGTTCGATATCGGTCCTGCAGGCCTCATTCTTTGCGGCGATCCTCACAATCATCGGTGCAGGATTGCTGTGGACGGTGAATGAACTGACATTCTGGCTAGCCATTCTCACATGGCTTAGCTACGTGATGGTGTACACTCCGCTCAAGACGCGATCCTCGCTGGCTGTGGTCGTTGGAGGAGTACCGGGTGCACTTCCCTTTATGGGTGGATGGACGGCCGTAACAGGTTCGGCCGATGCCATGGCGTGGGTTCTGTTTGCGATTCTCTTCTTCTGGCAACTCCCGCACTTTTACGCGCTTTCGTGGATGTACCGTTCTGACTATCGAGAAGGGGGCATGGTACTTCGGGCGATCAGTGATGAAAGTGGTAAGACGCTCGCCGTTCAGATGACACTGACGAGTATCCTACTATTGGCATCGGCAGTGGTACCAACAATTCTGAATGTCACTGGCATGGTGTATCTCGTCGGCGTTACAGGGTTAGGTCTCTGGCTGACGGTGCAGAGTGCCGTCTTCTACCGTAGTCCCGACGCCACTTCGGCGCGTAAGGTTCTGCTCACGTCGTACGCGGTCCTCATGGGGATCGTCGTGCTCATGTTTCTCGACAAACAATGATCAATCATCACAGGTGGTAGCATGTCTGCAGCACTGAATCTTTCTCACGAGCCGGTCACCAAGATCGCCCATGGCAAGCTTGCCATGTGGGCGTTTCTTGCATCAGAGCTCATGTTCTTCACGGGGTTCTTTGGCACCTTCATTGTGCTTCGGAACACGAACTACCAGGCGTTTTATGAGGCCTCGCACCACCTTGCATGGCCGCTTGCGCTGCTCAACACGTTCATTCTGATCGGCAGCTCACTGACGATGGCACTGTCGATCTACAATCTTGAGCGCCATAACATGGGGCTATTCCGCACCTTCCTTGGACTGACTATTCTCGGTGGCTTCGGCTTTTTGATCGTTAAGTACTTCGAATACGGAGCCAAGTGGCAGGACGGACTGTTTCCGGGTCAGGAAAACCATACCCTGTTCTACTCGTTCTACTTCATTATGACTGGGTTTCACGCACTGCACGTGGTAGCCGGAATGATCCCGATGATCTTTATGCTTCTGAAGTCATACAGCAAGCACGGCTATCCCTACCCCGTCAAGGTTGAAACATTGGGTCTCTACTGGCACTTCGTCGATCTCATGTGGATCTTCATTTTCCCGGCCCTGTATCTCATCTTCCCTTAACCCGACATCAACTCCCGTTCACAGGAGAATCACTATGAGTCACGATCACGGAAACGTTATTCCGGCCTACATGAAGGTATTCTTCACGTTGTGCGCCATGACGCTGCTTACGGTGGCGGCTGCCAAGCTTGACCCGTTTCACAGCATGCCAAACGGCTACATCTACAATATCACGTTGGGACTGGCCATCGCCGTCTTCAAGGTGATCTGCGTTATGTACATCTTCATGCACCTGAAGTTTGATAATCCATTCCTTCGGTTCTTTGTGTACGTACCGGTGTTCCTGTTCTTTGTTCTAACCTTTGGGTTGAACCTCGAATTCGGAAAGGCTCCGTCGAACAACGAGGTCACACGGACAGTCTATGAGCAGCTTCATCCCGGTGAGCATCACGGGGCTGGGCACGGCGGTCACTGATCGGACATCAATGTACACTCTGCGTCCAATAGCCGTTGCGATCCTGTTCGTTGTGCTTGTTATCTCTCAGGCATGCCAACAGTCTCGTGACGCGGCTTCAGAAGCGAAATCGCCATGGGACACACTGCCTGTTCTGCGGGGGGTGTCCTCTTTTGTCGGACGTGATCAGGACAGCGCAGAGTTCCGGGCAGAGGCATTGAAGGGGCGTCCATGGATCGCCTCGTTCTTTTTCAGTCGCTGCGGCACGGTTTGTCCAGCGCTGAATACAGCCCTGGCTGGTATCTATCGCGAGTTCTCCTCGAAAGTGGCATTCGTTTCGCTCACATCCGACCCCGACTACGACACACCGAGTGTCCTGCGGGAGTATGCCACGCGCTATGGTGCGCAGCGGAGTTCCTGGGCGTTTGTGAATATGCCCCTTGACTCGATGATATCCGTCTCCAGCAATGATCTTGGTCTTGTCTCACCGGCAGAGCCCGATCTTCACTCAACTCGTTTCGTGCTGGTTGACTCGGCAATGCAGGTGCGCGGTTACTTTGATAGCGCTGAAGCGTCCGATGTCGAAAAGCTGCGTACAATTCTCAAGGCACTCTAATGGACCTAGGACAGCTGCCAGCTCTGAATGCCACGCTCAACGCCGTTTGTACGGTGCTGTTGCTCGTTGGCTATCGCCTGATCCGTCAAAAGAAGATCGAGCAACATCGAATAGTGATGATCACTGCTTTTGGTGTATCGGTGGTCTTTCTCGCCTGTTACCTTCTGCACAAGTGGCATCTCTACACCACCACCGGCGCCTACAACACAGTGTTCCCGGGACAGGGGATGTGGAGGACGATTTACCTGGCATTGCTGATCTCACACGTAACACTGGCGGCCACCGTTCCGGTGCTGGCCATCATTACCATTCGCAGGGGGCTGCGCATGTCGGTGGAAACACATCGGCGCATTGCACGTATCACCCTCCCGATATGGCTGTATGTTTCGGTAACTGGTGTGATCGTATACTTCATGCTCTATCAGTGGTTCGGAGCAGGCAAATGAGATCAACAACATTAAGCACAATCATCATGGTGATGCTATTGGCCATGCAGGACGTGATGGCATGTCCGGCCTGTAAGGACAGCTACACCAAGAACAGTCACAACGCTACAGTCGGTGAGGCATACTCGTTGTCAGTCATCGTCATGCTGGCCGTACCATTGACGATTCTGACGGTTGGAATCATCGCCGTTGCGCGACGTCTTCGACAGCATCCAAATACCATCGTGTGATTCATGTGGACAATCATACGATGTAGGTTTACCACGAGCGGTATATTTGCACGACATTTATAGCTGAGGAAAGCGAATGTTTTCACGCAAGTTCGACATGGGGGTTAAGATCGGCGGGGCGGTCGCAGGTGGCGTCGTCGCGGTGCTTGTCCTCATTGCATACTTCGGATTCCGGAATGATTTTGCCGATGTCGGGTATCGACCTGAACAGCCGGTTCCATTCTCGCACAAGCTCCACGCCGGACAGCTGCAGATCCACTGTCAGTATTGTCATGCAGGCGTCGAAAAATCGGCTCATTCGCCTGTACCCACGACGCAGACCTGTATGAATTGCCATACGGCGGTCAAGGCTGAATCACCGAAGCTTCAGCTGGTTCGCGATTCCTACGAGTCTGGCAACCCGATCCAGTGGGTTCGGATTCACAAGGTTCCTGACTACGCACACTTCAATCACAGCCGACACATCCGTGCGCAGATCGATTGTAAGTCCTGCCATGGTCCGATCGAAGAAATGGGTGTGGTCTCGCAGTACAAGCCCCTTAGCATGGGATGGTGTCTCGATTGTCACCGCAACCCCGAGAAGAACATTGTCGGTGCGCGTCCGATCTCGGGTGTGTTCACTGGAAAGATGCACGACATGAAGAACCTGCTCGACAGCTCGTACATCTTCACGCCGATCAAGGCGCAGGTCCATGACCGCGCTGAACTCGAACCGCTGACGGTTCCGCAGTATGGCGGCTACCAGTCAAAGGTGCCGCCGGTAACGGTGGCCGGAATCCCGCACCCGAAGAAGGCCGGTGTTGGACCCGAGAACTGCTCGACATGTCACTATTGATCTGACGCCTACCGCATTCCTTCTCTCAACAAGAACGAAACATCCCAACAAGGTTCGAATATGTCCGACCGTTCACTCCATGCATCGAACAACCCTTTGTGGAAGAGCGTAGATGAGCTCGCCGAGGGTCGAGGCGAGACATCTGAGTTTGCTCCAGGGACCACCTCTTCGGCACTGGTTGATTCATCCGTCAGCCGCCGCAGCTTCATGGCACTTGTTTCGGCATCGATGGCCCTGACGGCCGCCGCCTGCCGCCGTCCAGAGCAGAAGCTGGTGCCTTCGGTGAAGTCGCTTCAGAACGCAACACCAGGTCTGCCGATCTACTACGCATCGGTCTATTCGCACCGCAACGTGGCCTACGGGGCAGTGGTAAAGACTCGCGAGGGACGTCCCATCAAGGTCACGGGCAATTCCTCACATCCGAGCGGTAAGAGCAGCGCGGCTAATGCCGAAATGCAGGCTTCGCTTCTTTCGCTCTACGATCCGGATCGTATCCGCCGTGCTAAGGTCGGCAAGGAGCAGACCTCCTATGATGCCGCCGTTAGCCGCATTGCCATGGCCATTGGTGATGCTGCCGCAAAGGGTAAGAAGGTGGCTCTACTGATCGATGAGCACTGTTCGCCAACCTACACGCAGCTTCTCAGCGAGTTCGTTGCGGCGGTTCCAAATGCGATGGTAGTTGCCGTGCCGGCCGTGTGCCATGATGGTCAGGCAACAGCCAACAATGCCATTTTCGGACGTGACGCTGAGATCGTACCGGACCTTTCGAAGGCTTCTGTGATCGTGAGTGTTGACGCCGACGTTCTTGGCGCGGACAAGCTTGCTCTTCATCACACGGTGCGATTCTCTGAGCGTCGCAAGCCGTCAAAGGCCAATCCTGTGATGTCGCACCTAACGGTGGTGGAAGCGCAGTTCTCGGCTACAGGAATGAACGCCGATGCACGGCATCGCGTAGCCCCTTCACAGATTGAGAGCTTCCTCGAACAACTTCATGCCGCTGTCGTCGGTGGTGCTTCGGCATC
Organism: uncultured Melioribacter sp.; assembly: GCA_964393485.1. Classification (GTDB taxonomy): domain Bacteria; phylum Bacteroidota; class Ignavibacteria; order Kapaibacteriales; family Kapaibacteriaceae; genus UBA10438. The sequence continues at coordinate 16,084 of CAYMTW010000041.1, forward strand.
TAACCCGGCAGTTGCCGCCGCTGCCAAGCGTCTCACGTCTGCTGCCTCTGGTACTGGAGTCGTGCTCGCTGGTGCGCATCTGTCGGCACACGCGCATGGATTGGCTGCAGCCATCAACAGCACAATCGGCTCTGTCGGTGCTGGTAAGATTGTCGATCCATCGATGACGCTTCCAAACTCGGGACAGAAGGGGGCTGCCATTGCCGATCTGACGTCGCAGATCGAAGCTGGAAACGTGCACGCCGTTGTGTGTCTGGATGTCAATCCAGAGTACTCGGCATCCGGTACTCTTTATGATGCAATTCTGAAGAAGGTTGACTTCCGCGCTGCCATCAATCTCTTTGATGACGAGACATCGCAGAATGCCAACGTCAGCATTCCTGCTGCGCATTGGCTCGAATCATGGGGAACAGCTGTTAGCCCAGACGGATCGGTTGGCGTGCAGCAGCCGGTGATAGCACCGCTCTGTGATGGAATTCCGTCGCTTCAGGACACTCTTATGAACATCGGCAAGAAGGTCAACGCGTCCTTCCTTGCCACAACCGCGACCTATGCTGATTACGTCAAGGCAGCCGTTACTGCGGCGTATCCGGGTACAAGTTGGGTTGATACACTGCAGACAGGTGCTGTTGCCGGAACCGCACGTTCATCAGCTGACGTAGGGACCAACATCAGTGGTGTTTCGATGTTGCCCAAAGCGGCCGTTGCCACAGGTACGGTATTGATGACGGTGCCGTCATCGGCACTCTATGATGGTCGATTTGCAAATAACGGCTGGCTGCAAGAGCTTCCGGACCCGGTCACAAAGGTCACCTGGGGTAATGTTGCTCTCATCAGCCCGGGCATGGCCGTCAAGCTCGGTCTTGCGACCAGTACTGAGGACCCAAAGGCGCTTGCGAAGGCCAGCGAAAAGGTCGTCTCGATCACCACCAAAAATGCAACACTCGAGCTGCCGGCAATGGTTCAGCCTGGTATGGCCGATGATACGATCGTTGTATCGCTCGGCTACGGTCGCAGTGCAGCTGGAACGATTGGCAGTGGCGTGGGTGTCAATGCATTTACCGTGGGTACCGCGGGATACCACGCTGTGTCATCGGTGACGCCCACCGGTGAGCGCCAGCGCATTGCTACAACGCAGAACCACCACACGCTTGGTGAGACACCGGGTGACACGGCGAATGAGCGTAATGTGGCCCAATCACTGACGCTGAGCAAGTTGGTCAATCTTAACGAGTCCCTCGAAGCAGAATACAACAAGAATGAAGCCGGCAAGCCCCTTTCCATCGTGAGTGACTATGAGTACAAGGGTCACCGTTGGGGCATGGTCATTGACATGAGCGCCTGTACGGGCTGTTCGTCCTGCGTCGTTGCGTGTCAAAGCGAGAACAACATTCCAGTTGTTGGTAAGGAACAGGTCCTGATCGGTCGCGAAATGCACTGGATCCGTCTCGATAGGTACTATGCCGGTTCGCTGCAGGAGCCAACATCGACCGTTCTTGAGCCGATGTTGTGTCAGCATTGCGAGAACGCCCCGTGTGAGAATGTGTGTCCGGTCGCGGCTACAACGCATTCACCCGAAGGTCTGAATGAAATGACCTACAACCGCTGCGTCGGAACGCGCTACTGTTTGAACAACTGTCCGTACAAGGTGCGCCGGTTCAACTTCCTGAACTACAAGGATGAGCGCCAGCCGCTTGACTTGGTGTTCAATCCAGAGGTGTCCGGTCGCATGCGCGGTATTATGGAGAAGTGCACCTTCTGCGTTCAGCGTCTGCACGAGGCCAAGTGGCATGCTCGTGATGCGGGCCGTGCGCGCGTGATGGATGGTGAGGCTATCACGGCCTGTCAGGAGGCATGTCCAGCCGGTGCCATCATTTTTGGTGATGTCAACGACGCCTCAAGCAAGGTAGCTGCGGCGCGCAAGAGCGAGCGCAGCTTCCACGTCCTGGCGGAGATCAACACACGTCCGGCGGTAACATATCTGGCCAAGGTCATCAACGACCGCGCCTGATCTGCTCACAACGAAGATTGATTTAACGAACGATTCACTGACGGGAACCAAACATGACGGTGGTCCAGGAACAAGAGCGAATGCAGGGCATGGCGCACGGTGAAGAGCCGGTGCGCGAAGACCTCGTCCTCGGTAATCCAACGATGCGCGATGTAACAGCGCGTATCGCCAGCATCGTGGAATCGAAGATCACGATGAAGTACCTCGCCACGCTGAGCGTGACCGGAGCCATGGCCGCATGGGGGCTCTTTGCGCTGTACTACACGATCACGACCGGTATCGGTGTATGGGGCTTGAACAACCCGATCGGATGGGGATGGGACATCACGAACTTCGTGTTCTGGATCGGTATCGGCCATGCCGGTACGCTGATCTCGGCCATCCTGTTTCTGTTCCGTCAGAAGTGGCGCACGGCCATCAATCGCTCGGCCGAGGCCATGACGATCTTCGCTGTGATCTGCGCCCTGACGATGGTGCTCAGTCACACGGGGCGTCCTTGGCTGTTCTACTGGCTGCTTCCGTATCCCAACCAGATGGCCATGTGGGTGAACTTCCGTTCGCCGCTCATGTGGGACGTGTTCGCTGTCAATACGTATTTCACTGTTTCGGCTCTTTTCTGGTTCGTTGGCCTTATTCCGGATCTTGCAACGCTGCGCAACTACGTCAAGGGGCCGATCGCTCAAAAGGTGTATGGCGTGCTTTCGCTTGGATGGACGGGTTCGACGCGCAACTGGCACCACTATGAGATTGCCTACATGATCCTGGCCGGTATCTCAACGCCGCTGGTTCTGTCGGTTCACTCGGTGGTTTCCTTCGACTTTACCGTCGGTATCCTTCCGGGTTGGCACACCACGATCTTCCCGCCGTACTTCGTTGCTGGCGCCATCTTCTCTGGTTTTGCCATGGTGATGACGCTCCTGGTGATCACGCGTGAGATTCTTGACCTCAAGCAGTTTATCACGCTGAAGCACTTTGAGAACATGAACAAGATCATGCTCGCCACGGGCATGATGGTGGGCTACGCCTACATTCTCGAGTTCTTCATCGCCTGGTATTCTGGTAGCGACTGGGAGCGCTGGATCTTCGTCAATCGTGCGTTCGGAGACTACGCCTGGGCGTACTGGACCATGTTCACGTGTAACGTGGTTTCACCGCAGGTGTTCTGGTTTAAGTCAGCACGTCGCAACATCCCTCTGATGTTTGTGATCTCCATCTTCATCAACATCGGTATGTGGTTTGAGCGCTTTACCATCATCGCTACAACCCTTCATCATGACTTCCTGCCGGCTTCATGGGGCTATTACTCGCCAACATGGGTTGAGATCTCCATCTTCATCGGCACGTTCGGGATCTTCCTGACGCTGTTCCTGCTGTTTGCCAAGTTCGTTCCGGTGATCGCCATCGCCGAGATCAAGAGCATCATGCCCGGAGCACAGCCGACGCATCACCATGACCATCATGGCGATGCTCACTGATTTTTTGAACCACCTCCTGCACTGAAGAACGAAGGTCACCTATGAGTACGAAACCCGTTGGCATCATCGGAGAGATCACGGACGTGAATCTCACCATGAAGGTCGCCGAAAAGCTGCGTGACGCAGGTTTTCGCAACTGGGACATT
>CAYMTW010000042.1:0-19673 GCA_964393485.1 uncultured Melioribacter sp.
TGCCGGGCATGCCGGCATCGCTCACAAGGGCAACTTTCTGTCCGGAACGAATGCGACTGACGATTTCCTGGGCGCGCTCACGTTCGTTGTGCTCGTGATAGCTCAGCAGCGGCTTTGGCGGCACATCATACCGCTTGAGCAGGGGGCCTGTGGTGCGCGTGTCTTCGCAGACGATCACGTCGGCCTGACGCAGCGTTTTGACCGCGCGCAGCGTCATGTCCTCGAGGTTGCCAATCGGCGTTGGGACCAGCCACAGGATCCCACCGGAGGCGGTAGGGGGCTCTGCCGTGCGAGCTGGTGCAGCCTCCGATGCAGCGCGCTGAGCGGCAAAGAAGTCCGTGAGCATCGTTGAGCACTCCTGCTCAAGGAGCCCTGTGCGGATCACCGCTGAATGGTTCAGCCGGGGATCATCAATGATCTCGAAGACGCTTCGGCAGGCACCCGTCTTGGGGTCGGATGCTCCATAGACGACCGTTGGGATTCGGGCCAGCACAATAGCACCGGCGCACATCGCACATGGCTCCAGCGTTACGTAGAGTGTGCAGTCCGAAAGGAATTTTTCGCCGACCGTCTGCACGGCATCTTCGATGGCTACGATCTCGGCGTGGCGTGTGGGGTCGCCCCTTCGCTGGATCTGGTTGTTGCCACGTCCAATGATCTCATCACCGCGGACGATGACGCACCCCACCGGCACATCGCCGTTGGCTGCTGCGTCAGAGGCCAGCTCAAGAGCCTGCCGCATGAACGATTCATGACGGCGAACGGTCTCGGACATCGTCAGCGACCGTCTCGGGCGGCTTCGTACTGCTGAGTAAAGCCGGGATCGACGTAGCGAAGGTCGGCCCATACGGGCGAGTTCTTGTTGCCGCGGAACAGTCCGGCGAGCTCGTTCTGCTTGGCCTCAAAAAAGGCTTGCAGCATTACGCTACGATTGGAAAGCTTATTGCGCTTGAATTCAGCGATATCGTGAACAACGGCTTCGAGAGCCGTCAAACCGGCGGCCTTGTCCGTGGCGTACGTGTCAATGGCGTCGTGATAGTCATAGATGAGTCGACGCAGACCTTGATAGCGGATGTCCATGAATTCTGAGACCAGAGACATGCGCGTGAACTCGCCAGGCTGGTACATGGTGCTGAACTGCGAGACGCCGCGGGCATTCCCGTTCTGAGCGATCTGCTGAGCGATCTTATAGGCCGCAGTTCCACCAACGTCCTCGTAGGTATCCATATCAAGGCCGATGGCCATGAGCATGTAGAAGTCCACCACGCTGGCAAAGTCATCATACCGCAGCGTCTGATAGACCAGTGTGGGTGTCATCGACCAGTCGAACGACCATTCCTGGTCGAAGATGCGGAGCAAGCCTGATCCCGTTCCCGGCTGACCATTGACAAGGCGCTTGCTGACGATAGCCAGGCGCGCACTGACGCGGTTGTTGTTCCGTGCGCGGATGTAGATCGTGATATCCACCGGGATCTTCTCGCCATCCCAGTCTTTGTCGAGATAGCGGTTGTTGTTGATGTATCCCTCAACGTCGCGGGCCATGTTCACAAGGTCCTGCCGCTGATCCAGCGTCAGCGTCTGCATGTCAACCACCACAGTTGCCTGGATTTCCTGCGCTCGAAGTGTCACGCAAAGGGCGCACAACGACACGAGGAAGAAAAACGAACGTTGAAAGGGACGCATTGTGTCAATTCTCCACGATAGGATACAGGCGAATCTACGCACCACATGCCTGACGTTGGCCGGGGCTTTTCTGTTGCAAACACGCCTGACGTGTCAGCCGCTGATGCTTGCTAGTGTGACCTCGCAGGATGTACTCTCACCGTGGGAGGCCATGGCTAGCCCCTTGGCGGAGATCAGAGCAGATCTGGCCGTGGTCGCTGCACCGCGGCCCTTCGGACTGAGTGGTCTATCCGAGGGCTGCCTCGTGCTTGGCCTGCCCCCAGCCAGGCTGGCAGTTGCCCTCTCGGCGAGAAGCACATCGTCGATCTCCATGATGGTCCCCGAATTGCGATATCGCTTCGTGCCCATGGATGGCTATGGGATGGGGCTGCGCGTCCGCTCGGAATGGATGCTCATCCGCGGTTTTGACGACCATGCATCGCTCAGCTTAGACCTGAGTGCATCAATGCGGATGGCCGAGTGGACGCTAGCTGTGGGGCTGGACAGGGCCATCGACCTTGGTCAGGTCAGGGGGCCAACGCTGAGAATGGGGCTTGCCCGTGATATGGATACCATCGGAATGATGATCGATGTTGTCATCGCCTGGAACCGACCGGCATCGCTGCGTATCGCTTCGTTGATCGAACTGACGCCGCGCATTCCACTGCGCTTGGCACTATCGACCTTCCCGATCACGATCGAGTGTGCACTGCGGGTGCCGGTTTCGACCACGACCAAGCTGCTCATGGACCTTCGGCACTCCGATCCGCTCGGTGCTGCTACTGCGCTCACATTCATCATGGATATCCCATGAAGCGGCTGATCGCTGTTTTGGCGACGTATGTGTTGACCGTGATTCCAACACTGGTTGCACAGGAGATCGACCCCGATACGCTGCAGGATGTAGAGTCCCAACAGCGCTTCGACGAGCTGATGCTTGATGCACTGCCAGGAAGTGCGGCTGCGCTGCGTGTCTCACAGGGTAGTGCCCCGGCTACGATGCGACTTCTGCTAGAACACCCGAACTACCGTCTCGGCTACGTCCGCACAGCAACCTCCCCCGAGCGCTGGTGGACGTTGCTGGGTGACACGACATGGATGCTGGTAGCGGGCGATTTCGTGATCCAGCGCGGATTGGGTACGCTTACCTCGGTGGCACGTGGCATGGGACGATCGCGACTCTCTCCATTTTGTGGCAGGGCGCGCAGTTCGGCGTTGCCGACGCTATTGAGCCCCTTTCGCGCTGGGGTAGGGGGCGTGCACGGATGCGGTGCGTCAGTGCGCATTGATTCGCTCACGCGTCTGCACGCGGCCATGGGCATCATGTCGGAACGTCCCGGTGTGACGATGGCCATGGTTTCTGCGGATGTCAGATGCGCAGACATCGTAATCTCGGCATCGATGCTCGCCAGCCATACGGCTTCCAGCCTGACACTCAGCGGCTCGGCATCGGCATCCGGCATGGTCGGCAACATCGGTGTTGCCGCAGAACTGGCTGTTGATGCATCCGGGCGCGCTGCAGTGCAGTGTCTTGCATCCCGTGCCACAGGTCCGGCATCTGTTTCACTGGTGCTTTGGAATGCGCACGCCCGGGCCGACCTTCCACTGGGGTCGTTGCTCGCCTCCGCACGCAGCGCCTCCAATTCGTGGGGAGGGGATTTGCGTATGCGAATCACGCAACGAGGTGTAGCAACGGTCCGTCTGGCCCTTTCGTTGTCAGGTACGCACGGCCAGTCGTGGCTGCTGCCGTTGGCGTCGCGTACGATCGATCTGATGGGTGACGTCGAGCAGCATGTTACGGACCGTCTGCATGTTGAATGGCGCGTGCGGCATCGTCGTGATGAAGATGGTACATCGGGCGACGTGCGCTATCAGGACGAGCGTTTGCTCTGGCAGATGCGCCTGCGGGTGCGCCGGATCGTGCACAGCCGACTGGAGGTGCGCTGCACTGCCGATCTGCGCCTGCTGCTGCGGCAGGCCTCAGATGTCCATCAGAGCGGATCGCTTGGATGGATCGAAGCACGCTGGAAGATCAGCCCCATTGCCATCCTGCGATTTCGGGCCAGTGTGTTTGCCTCTGATGACGCTGACGTCGCACCGATGATGGTGGAGTATGCGGCACGGGGCCTGCAGACACTCGTCTCAGGTAATGGTTTCGGACGTCGACTTGGGATGGGTGTCGAGTGGCAGTTGACGTCTGCAATATGCGTTGCCCTGCAGGCGGCGGTAGAAATGCGCCTGCGACCGGGTGAGATGCGAACAGTGAGCGAACTACGCGCCAGTATTGTCCTTCATGCCCGGCGCGACGATGTTCTCAGGAGCGTGGCTTTACCAGAAGACGATACGCATCCGCCTCGTGAATGAAGTGCTGGGCAATGGCGAGCGAGAACGGACTGGAATGGTCCAGCCGCTCCGGGTGCCATTGTACGGCCAGTAGAAATGGCTTGCCGCCAAGCGTTGCATCACCCCATTCAAACGCTTCGATGATGCCATCTGACGAGAGCGCCGACGGTGTAAAGAGCGGAGCAAGGTGCTCCACACTCTGATGATGTGCCGAGTTCACACTGCCGTCCATGGTGCGGCAAATGCGACGAAGAATCGAGCCGGGTTCAACCTCCACCGGATGCTTGGCGTCTGCACCGTCGATCTGACGGTGTTCGGTGGATGATGGGCACTCGGTTGGTATATCGGCGAAGAGTGTGCCACCGTAGGCAACGTTCAGGATCTGTGCGCCACGGCAGATGCCAAGAACCGGCATTCGAAGGTCCCGGGCGCGTTCGATCAGCGCCATCTCACGTTCATCACGCTCGGCATCGATCACCTGACACAGCGTCCGCCGGTGCTCTGCGTCGTAGCGCGCAGGGTCCACGTCAGGTCCTCCGCTAAGCACCAGTCCATCACAGTCGGCAAGGTTGTTCGATGCCTCTACGGCACTCAACGCATGCATATCAACAACAATGACGCGCTCGTCGGCGGCCTGCAGCCACGGTGCATAGCGTTCATATGATGGGCTGCCGCTGGCGCGGGAGATGGCAATCTTCACGGAGTGATCCTTGGAAGGAGAGCGGAAAGAAACGATGATGGCGAATGAACCTGTATGTTCAGGTCCAGCACGCTGAGGGCAAGATCAGCCCCCTGATCCGTAAGCAAAGGGGCCAGCTTGACGTGATCCTTGGATGTGGTGATCAGCTGGGCAGAATGTCTGGCGGCCGCCTGCGTAATGGTCCGCACGCTGAATGCCGTATAGCGATGATGGTCGGCATAGGTGATCGTTTCTACGACGTGGTATCCATGGTCGCGCAGTGCAGCATGAAACCTCTCGGGTTTAGCAATGCCGCTGACGGCCACCACTGGGACGTCCGTTGATGCGGCGCAGGTGTACGAGCGTTCGAGTGTGAACATCCGCGCTGTTGAGCGGAGATGCGGCTCGATCTCTGATGCCTCAACCTCTGCGCTCAGGAGCACGATGTCGGCACGACCCAGCGAGGAGAGAGGTTCGCGCAGGCGCCCGGCCGGCAGCAGACGTCCGTCCATGGTTGCACGGTCAACGATCACAATGTCCACGTCCCGATGCAGAGCGCGATGCTGGAAACCATCATCGACGATGATGACATCACAGGGAAGATGTCCAGCTGCGTGTGCGGCGGCTTCCACCTTGTCTGAGCTGACCACGACCGGAACGCCCAGGGTGGAGGCATGGAGGTAGGCCTCGTCTCCGGCTTCGGTGACGGTGGCCACAAGCCCCTTGCCGTCATGTACTACGAGCAGCCCGCGAGAATGCCGCTTGTAGCCACGCATGACGATAGCTGGTTGACGTCCAGCATCGCGCAGCAGGTGCACCAGCATCTGCGTGACCGGGGTTTTTCCGGTGCCGCCGGCCGAGATGTTTCCTACACTGATCACCGGACGGTCCACCGGAACGATTGGAAGCTGATGGAGGTCGAATCGCCGGTTACGGCGTGCAATGACCATGCCGTAGAGGCGAGAGAGAAGTTCTAACATGTGACGGCTCCGAGCCGGTGCATGCGTTCGTCCATCATGCGGATCTCTTCTTCGGTACCCTTCGCATCGAGTCCGGCCGGGATATACACGGGTTCGGAAAGGTGAAGCGTAATACGGGCAAATGGAAGGGGCACCTGGAATCGGTCCCAGGAACGCGCGAAGGTGACCTTCGGTGAGGACCGCACGCGAACATGCACGATCGGCACGCCTGAGCGCTGGGCAGCGATCACGGCACCCGGTTTTGAAACGTGCGCCGGACCGCGGGGTCCGTCTGGTGTGATCAAAATGATGTTCTCCGGGGCCAGCGCTACGAGTTGTTCCAAGGCCTGCTTGCCCCCTCTCGACGATGAACCCTCGACGATGACATGTCCCCAGTCACGTAGAAGTTGCTGCAGGATCTTGCCGTCATTGCTGGGACTGACGAGTACGATCGAGTGCAGGGGGCCGAAGGTAGCCAGTACAGGTAGCATCTCGCCGTGCCAGAAGGCGATCACACATGGTCCGGTGGGGAGGTCTCCTTCTACGTGGATGCGCCAAGACCGAGCCAGTAGGCGCACCAGAGCTGAGAACGCGCGGGCCTTCATCGAAGCCGTCCGTGGATGGTGGCATAGATGATCTCGGCCGCCCGTGCGCTGGCACCGGAGGACGATAGAAGTCGGCGAACGTCGTTCATGGAGTCTGTCAGCTCGACTCGGCGACGCGTATCGCTCGACAACTCGATGATTTCGCGTGCAAGGTTCGCCGGCGTCGCATCATGCTGTATGTACTCGTGCACCACATTGCGCTGCAGCAGAAGGTTCATGAGTGTAATCGACGATACGTCGATGAGATGCTTGCTGAGGTGATAGCTCAGTATGGACGTCCGGTAGAATGTACCGTAGGGAAGTCCGCGAAGAGTCGCCTCAAGCGTTGACGTGCCGGCCTTGATCATCCCTGCCCACGCCGTATTCATCGCGCTGCTGCTATCATCGACAATGCTTGCTCCCACATCGGCCAGTGGTTGCAGATGGCGAGCGGACATGCCTGGCGCGCGCGGGATGGCGAATGCCATGTCCCCGTGGGAGCGCCGCAGTTCTTCGATCGTGCGTACAAGGAGCGGAACGTGACGTTTCAACTCCTGCGTTCGCGAGCCTGGCATCATGACGATCGGAGCATCGGTGCGTCGCTGTTCCGGCTCGGGGAGGATCTCCATCAGCGGATGTCCGACATATTCGACATCAATGCCGTACCGGGAAAAGAACTCCACCTCAAAGGGAAACACCGCAAGAAGTCGATCAACCGATGCGGCAAGGGTCGAAGCTCTTCCCCGACCCCATGCCCAGAGCTGGGGGGCGATGTACCAGAACACTGGCACGCGCGGACTTCGCACACGGGCAGCAAGACGCAAGTTGAACCCCGGATAGTCCACTGGAATGAAGGCAAGGGGCTTGGTCTTGACGATGTGTGTGCGGCAGGTCTCTAGCAGACTGGTAAAGTAGCGGTACCGCTTGGCCACTTCGACAAAGCCGGATACGGCAAGGTCGCTCATCGCTGCCAGCGAATGCAGGCCCTGCATCTCCATAGCAGGTCCGCCGAAACCCTCAAACACCACATCCGGAATCAATAGTCGCAGCTGTTGCATCAAACGGGCTGCGTGGGCATCGCCGGAGGGCTCGCCGGCCGTGATAAAGATGCGTGGTGGAGCTGAAAGTGACATGAAGGTATGTGGCGGGGGTGGGGTTCAAAAATCGCTATATTTCAACTCGTTCTTGGAAGTTTATCCCATGAAGCCCATCGTTCTGCTGTTTACAAGTCTTCTCCTCACCGGTGTCCTTTCGGCCGGCGAGCAGGCCCGTCTTGTGCACGTATCGGGGTCGGAGCTCACGGTCCTTGATCCGTCCACACGCCTGCGCGTGGCAGACGGCGGTGAGTTTCGGCTCGGCATTGAGAACATCACATCGCCAAAGTACTACGAGTATCAGTGGTACAAGGACGGTGTTGCTATCCCGGGAGCTACGTCTCCGGAGCTCCACGTCAAGAACGCTCAGGACGTTGCAGCCGGAATGTACACGGCCACCTACCGTAATCCCTGCACGACGCGTCAGAGCGCGCCGGTGCGCATTGTCGTCGAGGGTGCTGGACCAAGTGTGGCCTCGACCGCGGCGCTGGCCGGATATGCCCTTGATGAGATCCACCCCAATCCTGTTTCCGAAAAGGCAGTCATCCGGTTTTCGATTCCAACGGCCAGCAGAGTGCAGCTGCGCGTCGTGGACGTGGTTGGCAATGCCGTTGCAACGATCCTCAACGCGGATCTTCCTGCGGGAACGCATACCTCCGAGTTTGTCGTCACTGGGTCGGAAACACCTTCAACGCTGTACTACGTGACGCTTTCCGTACCGGGCTTCAAGACCTCCCGTCCGATGCTGGTGGTAAAGTAGCCTCCGGGGTTACCACTCTATGGACCCCGTGGCTGTGTAGCCAAACGTATTCGTGATTGTCACCCTCATCCGATAGGGGGACTGTTGGTTCACATCAAGTTGATCAAGTGGCACGATCATTCGGGAAAAGAACCCATCATCACCCATGAGCATCTGTTGCTCGCTGATGTTTCCCGCGAGCACCACTTCGGAACCTCCCGCAACATCAACGCGTACCGAGCAGCGTTGCGGAATGTGATCGATATAGTCCACCACCAACACCGCTCGGCCGCTTTGACGAGCTACATAGGCCCCTTTAAAGACCGGCTTCTCATCGAGGGCCATACGCTGCACATCCGATGATGTGTTGAGGTGCGCGGTGTGAACACTTGGTAGTTCGATCACACGCGCCGCGCGGCGGCGTGTCCGGTCCTTGTCGAACCAGTCGATGTTCATGATGTTCTGACTGCGAGCACTCACAACGCCATCGCCGGTATCGAAGAGATCGTCGATCGAACCGCCGATGACACTCATGACCCTACGAAGGAGTTCCTGGACAGCCCCCTTGCTGAGGGTGTTGTTGACCAGGTCAACCTTACCGATGACGCTCACATACTCTACGTCCAGCGGGTGGGCAGAAACCCCTAGCCGGCGTAGAAACTCGCCGCCATCTTCGGGACGTCGCAGATCACGGATGGCCCAGCTGGAAAAGGGCACATCGTCTTGGGCCGACCGGACGGCCGAGAGCGCCAATTCACAGGGTTTGTGCACAATGATGTTGCCGTTGCGGACGCACTCATCAAGGTCCCGTGTAACGTTCCAAATCCGAGCCATGGCCGAGCCAAGGTGGGGAGTTCCAATGGTGATCAGTCGCTTCACGTGATGGTCCGTGTAGCGCTTGACCAGATAGGCTCGAGCTGCCAGACCGCCCATGCTATATCCAACGAGGATCACTCGGTCGGCCCCGGTTGTTCGGCGCACCTCGGCAATACAAGCGTCGAGTTCATCCCGCCAGGCATTGATCGAATCGACCGGGTTCGAAAAGGCCACCGTAAAAAAGTCGGCCTGACCCGAGCCGGCGATCACGCGTCGAACATTGCCCTTTCGGTCAGAAGAGAGCTCACCGCCGTAGGTCAGCCCCAGATCCTTGCGGAAGTAATCCGTTGCCGGACCATGCCAGACATCGGCTTTCTGTCCGAGACCGTGCAGCAGGATGATCGGATAGGGTACCTTCATGGACGCTGTGATGCAGGTCTGTCGGTACTCTTGCAAACGAGCCAGTCGCTCCGGCAGCGACGAGCAACCAGCGATGACAAAGATGATCAGGTAGAAGGATAACAGGCGTCTCATTATTCGGCAACGCGTCGTGTGACGCGGACACGTTCCACTCGACGGGGTGATGCGGCGAGGATTGTGCACACATAGCCATCGATCACGACAACATCACCGGCAATAGGGATGCGTCCAGCACGCATGTTGATCAATCCGCCCAGCGTCTCATAGTCATCGCTCTCAGGAAGGGGCTCAGGAAGGATCTCGTTGGCCTCGTCAATGTGAATTGCCGCATCAAGATCAAAGGATCCCGGCGCTTCCTCGGCATGCATGGGGGCTTCATCATCGTATTCATCTTGGATGTTTCCAACCAGTTCTTCGATGATGTTCTCGAGTGTGAGAAGTCCGGCGGTCCCGCCGAATTCATCCATCACCACGGCCATGTGAACCTTATCACGCTGCATATCCCGGAGCAGGCGTTTGAGCTTCACGTCTTCCTGGACCATGTAGGGGGCATGCAGGATATCCTGTACGATAAGCAGGTCACGGTGATGCATCAGCGTCAGTAGGTCCTTGGCATAAACGATCCCGACGATCGTATCGATCGTACCGCGGTAGACCGGCAGACGAGAATAACCCTCGATCATCACGATGTCAAGAAGCTCATCGATCGGTGTATCAACATCGATGGCCGTGATCTTCGAGCGCGGCACCATCACCTGCGAAGCCGTTGTTTCCGTGAACTCGAAGACATTGTCGATGAGCTCCTGCTCGGAGACCTCTAAAGCCCCCTGCTTGGATGACTCGGCGATCAGATAGCGGAGCTCCTCGGGGGAATGGACGTCGTGCTCGCCGGCATGCTCAATGCCGGTGATGCCCAGCATGGCATTCGACATCCAGTTCAGAGAGATCACCACGGGCTTGAAGATCACATAGAACGCCCGCAGAGGAAAGGCCACCGCCAGGGTTACGGCTTCGGAACGTCGGATGGCGTAGGTCTTCGGGGCCTGTTCACCCACCACAATGTGCAGAACCGTGATGATCGAGAAGGCGATGATCACCGAAATAGTGTGCAGTACTTCGGGGGCCAGCGTGATGTTCAGGGCGACGGCAGCTTGGGCAACGATGTTGGCGACCACGCTTTCACCGATCCAACCAAGTCCGAGCGATGCCAGCGTGATGCCAAGCTGCGAGGCACTCAGGTAGGCGTCAAGGTGCTCAAGGATGTGCCGCGCAACACCGGCAAACATGTTGCCTTCTCGAGCACGCATCTCGATCTGCGACATCCGGACCTTGACAATGGCGAACTCGGCTGCAACGAAGAAGCCGTTCAGCACTACGAAGAACATTGTCAGAGCAATATCACCGATCATGATCTACAATATACAGTGTCACTGTAGCGCCGTGAAGGTCCTCGAGGTGATGCGAGCATCAAGATGATGGGAAAAATAGATGCTGATAAACGACTCTATTTCCAGCTGAACCGGCTCGGCTGCACTCATCCATCGGCCCCTGAGAGAGCCCGACATCAGGTCCCATGCGGCCCGTGAAAGTCGGATGCCAGCCCCATGTTGGCTAGCCGTCCCGTCGGTCACGTCGATCATCACCGTTTGCCAAGTCTCAGGACAGGGGGCGCGTTCAAGACCAAATCCCATCACCTCGGCTAGTCGAAGACGCATGGCGATACTGACACTGTACACGTGCTCGGATGCGAGCTCATCGGCCACATCAAGTGCCTTGCGAAGCAGGTCGAAAATCTCTCCATCGGCCTGATCCAGCTCCTGTGTGCGCATTACGAGCTCGCACATCAACAGTCCTGAGCGAAGATGTTCATACGACTGCTGGAGCTGACGCCGTGTAGAGACGCTCTCGGCCTTGCTGACGGTGTGCAGTTCTTTGTTTTTGCTGTGGTACACCTGACACCGCACATGCCCAAGGGGCTCCAGGGCGGATCCAAGAGCCGATGCCGTGGTACGAGCACCCTTGGCAACCAGACCGATCTTGCCCAGGTCACGGCTGTACACCGTAACGATGCGGGAGGTATCCCCAAACCGGCGCGAATGCAGGACGATGGCTTCAGTACTGACGATCACATGTTGAAGTTACGACGGTGTCTTGTCAAAAATCCCGTTTGCCCTATATTTGCAGTCCATTCCGCAGTAGCTCAGCTGGTTAGAGCATCTGACTGTTAATCAGAGGGTCCGGGGTTCAAGTCCCTGCTGCGGAGCGAAAGTCACAACGCCGATGCCACATGTGGTATCGGCGTTTTTCGTTCACGTTTCGTGCAAGGGGCAGGGAGCGTGTCATACCCGCGAAAGCCACGTCATTCCGGCGGAAGCGGGAACCCAGGTGTATAGTACGAGTGGCCGAACACCTTGTCATTCGGTCATTCAGTAACCCCGTAATTGAGCTCAGCGCCCCTTCGTTATCGCCCTAATACCCCTTGTGTGCGCACCAGACCCGATGCATGGCGCGTGACAATGTAGAGGGGGCCGGTGGTCGTTGCCAACGTTGAGGTCAGCATGTCGCTGGCGGCGCGACCGGTAAATCGCCAAAGGTGTCTGCCTTGCAGATCATAGACATCAGTGCATTCAACTGGGTCGCTAATCTCCTTCACATCGACATTTGATGTACCATCAAGGACTTCAAGCAACCACGCTATGGTCTGCTTGCCCAGGTCCGAGAAGAACTTGTGCTCTGCATAGGCAGCGCCAAGTGTGTTGACGATCGCATTGCGCGAGATCTCGGATTGTGACAGGATCGCCGGATACGACGTTGGGTCGGCCATTACAGCAGCGGCAATAGCATCGCTCGTTCGGCGCATATACCCGCGATCGTCGAGATGTCCACCATCACGCAGATTGGCAACAATCGCCCGCGAGACGGATTCGCTCGACCCCGCCCGTGTGAAGATCTCAGGGTAGATAGGATGGGGCTTGCGGATCATCGCACCGGACTTTACGCCCCTTTCCTGGAGTCGACGTGCAAGTTCGATCGCGTCGAGGTTTCCTGCCTGACCCACATTTTCATTGTCGTCGTTTGCGGCCATCATCCACAGAGATGGAGTGTTGATGATCGCGGCATTACTCACCCGACCCGCTGCGCAGTAGCTGACGGCTGCCTTCATGCCGAGTGCCTGCGCGCAGGGGATGGCAAACGCGCCCCCGTTGCTCATGCCCACACCAAAGAGCGGCACAGATGCAGAAATGCTGCCACGTTTGATAAGCGTATCGAGAATCGCACGCAGGTTCAGGTAGTCGATACTTGCATCCGGCAGCGGGGGAGCCACGTCCCACCGGATGAAGCCATCACCGTTGATATCCTTCTGCGCTGTGGTCTCCTCGCTCTCGGTGATGATGACGCCCAGATCGGCTGCGATAAGGTCCTTGACGAATGTGAAGTTTTCGACCGAGCCTGGCAGCCAGCCGCGGGCGCTGCCTCCGGTTCCGTGATAGAGAAAGACAACTCCGCGAAGTGTCGGCGGCAGAACGTGATACACACGCTTCGGACGCTCAGCACCGGTGATGAGCTCCTCCTTGATCTCATACGCGGGCAGGGTATCAAGGCTAGCCGACACAAGCACGTTCTCATTTGGCATCACGAATGATGTATGCCATTCATTCGATCGTTCAAACGCAACCCTTGCCGAGGATCTCCATTCGCTAAAGACCTCACGCGCATCCAGCGCCCGAGCAAACACATGCACCGAATCGCCGGCGCGGTACAAGCCCCCTCCCCAACCGTCGATCACGTTCACGGTGAACTGCTGCTGCGCATCGGCTACGGCGCTGGCAAGCAGAATGATGATGGCGGCTATGCGAATGGTCATGCTGGATTCCGAGTCAGAATTGAACCGCCTTTGAGCCCGTTTTGGATGCTTACGTTTAATCGGGGGGGTAAGTGACAATAGCCCACGGCTTCAGCCGCTGCGCTGCGCGCAGGTTTTAGGTGTGGGGTTTTGGGTTTTAGGTGTGAGTTGTATCATCGCATAATAGCCCACGGCTTCAGCCGTGGGAACGCAATGGGCGACGCGGCGTCACGAACGATCGCATAATAGCCCACGGCTTCAGCCGTGGGAACGCAATGGGCGATGCGGCGTCACGAACGATCGCACAATAGCCCACGGCTTCAGCCGTGGGAACGCAATGGGCGACGCGGCGTCACGAACGATCGCATAATAGCACACGGCTTCAGCCGTGGGAACGCAATGGGCGATGCGGCGTGTCGTATGTCATTCCCGCGAAAGCGGGAATCCATCTTCGATCGCATGGATCCCTGCTTTCGCAGGGATGACGGCTTTCGCAGGGAAGACGGCTTTCGCAGGGAAGACGAAATCATGTAACAATGACACATAAAAAAAAGGGCGAGCACACAGGCTCGCCCCTACAGGTCGTTCGTCATTGGTCATTGGTCATTCGTCACGACCGTCCTGCGATAAGGTTCAGAGCCGAGCCGGCGCGGAACCAGCCGAGCTGCTGCTCGTTCATGGTGTGCTTGAGCTGGATGGTCTCTGATGAGCCGTCATCGTGCGTGATGCCGAGGGCGACCTCATGGCCGACGGCCAGGGTGTCGATGTCGATCGAGAGGCGGTCGCCTTCGCGGATCTTGTCGTAGTCGGCTGCGTTGACAAACGTCAGCGGTAGCATGCCCTGCTTCTTGAGGTTGGTCTCGTGGATACGAGCAAAGCTCTTCACGATGATGGCCTTGCCACCAAGGAAACGGGGCTCCATGGCAGCGTGCTCACGCGATGATCCTTCGCCATAATTCTCGTCGCCCACAACAACCCATGCAATGCCGCGTGCCTTGTAGTCGCGCGCCGTGGCAGGCACTTCTGCGTACTCGCCGGTGAAGACGTTCTTGACGCTGTTGGCGGTGTCGTTGATGTAGTTGATGGCACCGATGAACATGTTGTTCGAGATGTTGTCGAGGTGACCCCGGAAGCGCAGCCATGGTCCGGCCATGGAGATGTGGTCCGTGGTGCACTTGCCCTTGGCCTTGAGCAGCAGCGGCATGTTCTGGTACTCTTCCTTCTTCGGTGCCTTGAATGCCTCGAGCGCCTGCAGACGGCTGCTCTCAGGAGCGATCACCACCTGCACAGCGGAGCCATCAGCGGCCGGTGCGACAAAGCCTGCTGCATCGGGTACAAAGCCCCCTTCAGGAAGCTCCGTGCCAACAGGGGCTTGCAGCATGACGCCGTCGATCGGGTCCTTGATGAAGTTGTGCGTGAGCTTGCCGGCCAGCACAAAGGCGGCAACGGTTTCGGGTGATGCAACAAAGGCGTGCGTTTCCTTGATGCCGTCGTTGCGACCCGTGAAGTTGCGGTTGAAGGACGTGATGATGGAGTTCTTGTCGCCCTGCTGGACGTCGTGACGTTTCCACTGACCGATGCACGGACCGCAGGCATTGGCCAGAACCTGACCGCCGATGGCCTCCATCTTGGCAAGGATTCCATCGCGCTCGATGGTCGCACGCACCTGCTCCGAACCCGGAGTGATGGTGAACTCGGCCTTGGCCTTGAGTCCATTCTGCGACGCATACTCGGCAATGGCGGCCACGCGACTCATATCCTCGTAGGAGGAGTTGGTGCACGAGCCGATAAGCCCGACGCGGAGTTCTTCCGGCCAGTTGTTTTCCTTGACGGCGCTAACGAACTCGGAGAGTTCCATGGCGCGGTCCGGTGTGAATGGACCGTTGATATGGGGCTCCAGGGCATCGAGATCGATGTGGATCACCTGGTCGTAGTACTTCTCAGGGTTGGCTACAACGTCCGCATCGGCACACAGGTGCTCGGCTACGCCCTTGGCCAGATCAGCCACGTCGTTGCGATCGGTCGAACGCAGGTAGCGGTCCATTGACGCGTCATACGGGAAGATCGATGTGGTAGCACCGATCTCGGCACCCATGTTGCAGATCGTGCCCTTGCCGGTTGCCGAGAACGACTCCGTTCCGTCGCCGAAATACTCAACGATCGCGCCCGTGCCGCCCTTTACCGTCAGGATGCCAGCCAGCTTCAGGATCACGTCCTTCGGGCTGGTCCAGCCATTCATCTTGCCCGTGAGCTTCACACCGATGAGCTTCGGCATCTGCAGCTCCCATGGCATACCGGCCATCACGTCCACCGCATCGGCACCGCCAACACCGATGGCCACCATGCCCATGCCGCCGGCGTTTGGTGTGTGCGAGTCCGTTCCGATCATCATGCCGCCCGGGAAGGCGTAGTTCTCCAGTACCACCTGGTGAATGATGCCGGCGCCCGGCTTCCAGAAGCCGATACCGTACTTCTTCGAAACTGAGGCGAGGAAGTCGAAGACTTCCTTGTTCTCTTCAAGAGACTTGTCGAGGTCAGACTTCGCACCGTGCTCGGCGCGGATCAGGTGGTCGCAGTGTACCGTTGATGGTACGGCAACCTTTGGGATACCCGCCGACATGAACTGCAGCAGCGCCATCTGGGCCGTTGCGTCCTGCATGGCCACGCGGTCGGGATTGAAGTCTACATACGCCTTGCCGCGCTGGTGCGGGGTTGACGGAAGCTCTGCCATGTGGGCATAGAGCACCTTTTCGGCAAGTGTGAGGGGGCGATTCAGCAAGCCCCTTGCTGCTTGGACCTTTGCGGGAAGCGCCGCATAGAGGCGCTCGATCATTGAGATGTCTTGTGTGGCCATGGTGGTGTTCTCCGTAAAGAAAGTTACTGTCGTGAAAGGTAGATGACGTTTTCGAGTCCGTTGAGATCACTGTCGTGGGTATACAGCGAAGCGCGATGCTGCCACGCGGTGGCATAGACGATGGCGTCGGCCGACGACAGATTGAGGTTAATGGCGATCTGCGCTGCGTTCAGCGCAACATCGGACGTAAGAGGCACAACCTGATGCTGCTGCATAAGGGAGATGGCTCGTAGCGTGTGCTCGTTGCCGAATCGACGCAGGAGCTCGCGCGATACCTCGAAGATGGTGATCGATGGAACGATCAGCCGCGTGGAAGAGACAATGGGAGTGTATGACTTCGCTGCGTCGCTGCCGAGAAAGAACTCGATCCAGCAGGACGAGTCAAGAACCGTTGCTGATGGCATATCAGCCATTACCGGTCTTCCTTTTCCCGATCGATGGAAATGTCGTGACCCTTCAGGAAGCCAAATGCCTCGTCCGCCGTTGGCACCGGCACGATCACAATCGAACCCTTCCACTCCATAAAGGCCACCTTCTGTCCGGGCTTGATATTCATTCGCTCACGGACTTCTTGCGGTATCACAACCTGATACTTGGGCGAAACGGTTACGGTGGTGCTCATGGCTATCGAAAGGGATGTCGTATGACGGAACCTGATCGATGCGAAACTCGTAAAACTTGCGGATTTTCGCAACGGGGCAACCCGATCGGCATCACTGTGTGGAGATACAAAGAGCTATTTCTTTCGTTTTTGGGCACTTCGTATGATCTCCATCCGGTGTTCGATCATTCTCCGGATGAGTGCCAGAGGCAGTGGACGATCGAGCGGGAATTGAACCGAGCCCTTACCCTGCTTGTAGCCGGCCAGTTCATCTGCGAAGGCCTCGTGACTGGAGGGCGTGGCATACAGGCCGATGTGGCGTGCGTAGGCGGCAAAGTACGTCAGGGGCTTACCATTAAGCTTGTAGGCAGGCATGCCGTAGGATACCGACTCGACGGCCTGAGGTGCAGCAGTGCGAATCATCAGGCGGAGCTCGGATAACAACAGCGCAACTTCAGGCTTCTGCTCGGCGATGTATGCATCTACGTTTGATGGTGCAGCGCGCATATACGATGGTCCTCTACCCGGCCATCTCACTCAGCTCCAGCCAGCGCAGGGTGAGATCGTCCATCTTCGTGGTGAGCTCGGTGTGCTGGCGTGCCCATTCGGTGTGGTCGGCATAGGAGCCCTGACCGGAGCTCATCTGGGCTTCGATCTCGGCAATGCGCTTTTCCACCTCGGGGATCTGACCTTCGAGCGACTGAAGCTCGCGCTGCTCTTTGTAAGAGAGCTTCTTCTTTGCTGAAGGGGCTGGTGCGGCTTGTTCGGCCGGACGTTCTTCCTGCTGCTTCTTTGGACGTGATTCGATCTTCTCGAGATAGGCCGAATAGTTGCCCGGATACTCCTTGATGCGTCCACCCTCTTCGAAGGCCCAGATGGTGGTAACCGTGGCGTCGAGAAACGCCCGGTCGTGCGAGACGATCAGCAGTACACCCTTGAAGTTCCCCAGGTACTCTTCGAGTGCGCCAAGGGTGACGAGGTCGAAGTCGTTGGTGGGCTCATCCAGGAAGAGCACATTGGGGTTCGACATTAGAATGCGCAGAAGACCAAGACGCCGGCGCTCGCCCCCTGAGAGCGTGTGCACGAAGGCATGCTGCTGCTTGGGCGAAAACCCGAAGCGGTCGCAGAGCTCGCGCGCCGAGATGTAGCGCTCGCGTCCAACGCCCACGTCGATGTACTCGGCCACATCGCGTACGTTGGCCAGCACGGTCTCGTTGTCCTTGAGGTCGCGGATCTCCTGCTCGAAGAATCCGAGGTTTACGGTTTCACCGAGGCTGACGTGGCCTGCCGTTGGTGGACGCCGTCCGGCGAGCATGGTAAGAAGGGAAGTCTTGCCAGCCCCGTTCGGACCGATGATGCCGATCCTGTCAAGGGGCGCAGCGCGATACGTAAAGTCCGTTACAAGCTTCTCCAGCGACACGTTCACCGCGTCGATGATCTTGCCGCCAAGAAACTTCCCACCGATCTCGATATCGATGTCGCGAAACTCCGTGCTTTCGGTGCGCTGATCCTGCTGCATGCGCTCGATCCAGTCGATGCGGCTTTGCTGCTTTGTGCGGCGCGCCTTTGCCCCCTTCTGCAGCCAGGCCAGCTCCGTGCGGAGCTTGTTGCGCTGGTGGGCGGCGGTGGCATCGGCCACGGCAATCATCGACTCCTTGCGCTCGAGGTACTTTTCATAGGAGCCTTCGTAGGAGAACAGGCGGTGCTCGTCGATCTCCACGATGCGGTTGCAGACGGCGTCGAGGAAATAGCGGTCGTGCGTCACCAGCAGCAGCGCCCGCGAGGAGTTCTGCAACGTGTCCTGCAGCCACTGCACGCTGGCTGCGTCGAGGTGGTTCGTGGGTTCGTCTAGGATGAGCAGATCCGGATCGGCGATCAGCGCGCGGGCAATGGCCACGCGCTTGCGCTGTCCGCCCGACATGGCATGAACGCTGCGAAGGGGCTCATGGATACCGAGTTTGCCAAGGGTCAGCCGCGCCTTGGTTTCGAGCTCCCAGTCTTCGAGGTGACCGTGCTTGACGTCGTAGGCGTTCATCACGGTGGTCAGTGCAAGGTCATCCACCTCGAACGCCGGAAGCTGCGAGAGGTACTCGAAGCGCGCCTCGCGGTTAAAGGCAATGTCTCCGCCATCCGGCACATCGATGCCCGCGATAATGCGCAAGAGCGACGTCTTGCCGGCGCCATTGCGACCGATAATACCGACGCGTTCTCCGGCCTGCATGCCGAAGGAGATGTTTTCGAAAAGCGTCTTTTCGAAGTAGGACTTCGAAAGCTGTGAGGCCGAGAATAGTGTCACGCGTCTTCGAGCACCGGTTCTTCAGTGAGGGCCAGTTCCTGAACGTTCAGGGCCGTTGATTGACTGTCGATGCGTCGCTTGGTCATGAGCGTCTCGGGAATGCGCGTGACCTTGCTCACCAGTCCGAGCTTTTCGAGTAGCGCAATGGAAAGCCCCGTAACATCAAGCTGCCACCAGGCAAGACCATGAAAGGCCGATGCCGGGAAGGCGTGATGGTTGTTGTGCCAGCCTTCGCCTAGAGCAAGGAGTCCGACCACCGGATTGTTGCGACTCTTGTCCGTTGTGGTGTAGGTGCGCGCTCCGAAGAAGTGGCACACCGAGTTCACGCTCCAGGTAACGTGCGACGAGATGAAGATGCGCACCAGACCGCCCCAGAGGAAGCCCGTCCAAGCGCCGTGCAAGCCCCCTACCATGTATCCGAGGACGGCAGGAATGACAAGACTCAGCACCGCCCAGAACAGGAAGGTATCCGAGAACCACATGATCATCCGGTCCTTCTTGTAGCGTCCGCCCCACTTGTCGACTACCTCGTCGAGACTCGCACTATTCATCTCCAGTAGCCACTCAAAGTGGGCGTGGATGAACCCGTCGACCGTCGGCGAATGCGGATCGCCCTCCTGGTCGCTATGCGCGTGATGCTTGGTGTGCACGCTGGCCCAGTGCAGCACCGGACCCTGAAACGCCATCGACCCGAAGGCCAGCGTAATGGCCTTGATCGCCGGGTGGGCCTCAAAGGCCTTGTGCACCACCATGCGGTGATAGGCGAACGTGATGCCGAACTC
>CAYMTW010000043.1:0-17303 GCA_964393485.1 uncultured Melioribacter sp.
AAGGGGAGATGCTCTCCCAGGCGCCCGACTTTTGGGATGATGCCCAGAAGGCACAGAAACAGATGCAAGAGACGGCCACTCTCAAGGACTGGGTGCAGACCTGGGAGCAGGCCCAGGGCAGCGTCGGTGATGTTGAAGCTCTGATTGAACTGGCCGAAGAGGCCGATGATGCCGGCATGGAATCGGATATCATCTCCGAGCTCGCCCGCTGCCAGACGTCGGTCGATGAACTCGAGCTTCGCAAGATCCTCTCCGGACAAGACGACAATCGCAACGCCATTCTGACCATCAACGCTGGTGCGGGCGGCACGGAAGCGCAGGACTGGGCCGAGATGCTCATGCGCATGTACACCCGCTGGGCTGACAAGCATGGCCTTGAGGTGTACCTAGCTGAAGAGCAGGAAGGCGACACGGCCGGCATCAAGAGCTGTACGCTCGAGATCAGAGGTCGATACGCCTATGGCTACCTCAAGGCAGAGAACGGCGTCCACCGTCTGGTGCGGATCAGTCCGTATGATTCCAATGCCCGACGTCACACGTCGTTCGCATCGGTGTTCGTATACCCGGAAGTCGAGGATGACGTGGAGATCGTGATTAACCCGGCAGATGTCGAAATGGATACGTTCAGGTCGGGGGGCAAAGGCGGACAGAACGTCAACAAGGTTGAGACCGCAGTACGCCTTCGACATATTCCTTCGGGCGTGGTCGTGGCCTGCCAGCAGGAGCGCTCGCAGCTGCTCAACCGCGAGCATGCCATGAAGATGCTCAAGTCCCGCCTTTACCAGATCCGCCGGGAAGAAGAAGAAGCCGCCAAAGCCGCCATCGAAGGGACCAAGAAAAAGATCGAGTGGGGCTCGCAGATCCGCAGCTACGTCTTCCAGCCATACACGATGGTCAACGATCACCGCACGGAGACGAAGATCACGGATGTGCACTCGGTGATG
This sequence comes from uncultured Melioribacter sp., assembly GCA_964393485.1. Classification (GTDB taxonomy): domain Bacteria; phylum Bacteroidota; class Ignavibacteria; order Kapaibacteriales; family Kapaibacteriaceae; genus UBA10438. The sequence goes on from CAYMTW010000043.1 coordinate 945, forward strand.
GACGGCGATCTTGACGAGCTCATTAAGGCCTACCTGCTGTTGGAAGACCAACTCAATTCGGCGGCATAGTGGAAGGGTCGATCGAACGTGTACGAGATCTGCTCTCTGGTGCCACATCTATTGCGGTACTCACGGGAGCCGGCGTGAGTGCCGAGTCGGGCGTAGCAACCTTCCGCGATCCGGATGGACTTTGGGCCAAGTTCTCGCCGCGTGAACTAGCCAGTATGGATGGCTTTCTTGCCAACCCGGAGCGAGTGCGGGAATGGTATGCGCACCGCAAGGCCATCGCAACATCGGTCGAGCCCAACGCCGGTCAATACGCTCTTGCAACTCTGGAGCGCTCAGCGAAAGGGGCATTCACACTGATCACGCAAAATGTGGACCGACTTCATCAGCGTGCCGGAAGCGTGAACGTCCTCGAAGTTCATGGTAACCTTATTGAGAATCGCTGCAATGACTGCGATCACATCCGCACGGATGACCTTCTGACATGTCCGATGTGTCAGGGGGCTATGCGCCCAAACGTCGTCTGGTTTGGCGAAGAACTACCGCAGGATGTTTTTGCGGCAGCCGAGCAGGCGGCCATGACGTGCGACGTGATGATCGTGGCCGGCACGAGTGCAGAGGTGTATCCGGCAGCAGGGTTACCCTACACCACAAAGCGATACGGTGGCGTTGTCGTCGAGGTCAACCCGAATCGTACTGAGCTCTCGGCAGAAGCGCATCACGTCCTCACCGGCACCAGCGCCTTAATTCTACCATTACTCGTCGGAGATGCGTCATGATCATCGGCATCGGAACAGACGTCGTCGACGTCCCACGGATCCAGGCGGCCTACGACCAGTATGGCGAACGCTTCCTGTCCAAGAACTTCACGCCCACTGAGATCGCTTACTGCGATCACTTCGGCGACACGCGATTTCTGCACTACGCCGCCCGCTTCGCTGCCAAGGAAGCCTTCTCCAAGGCCATCAAAACCGGCATATGCGATGGAATGTCCTTCAAGCTGGTCGGCATCGTGAACGAGCATTCCGGAGAACCCCGCATTGAACTCTTCGGTGCCATGCTCGAGAGATGGGGCTCCTACAAGATCTTTGTCTCCCTGAGCCACACCGCCGCCGTTGGCCTAGCCATGGTGGTGATAAGCGATGACGAGTGACCAATGACGAATGACCAATGACCAATGACCAATGACCAATGACCAATGACGACGGGCATCGTAACTCTGTCATTCCGTACTTCTGTCATTGCGCGCAGCGCGGAGTAATTGCGCGAAGCGCGCCGTAATTTCCTGAATGCTTCCTTCCCTCACACAACCCAACAAGCCCCTTACCCTTGGAATACTAGGTGGCGGACAGCTGGCAAAGATGACGGCGTCCGAGGCCTATCGAATGGGCCTGCGCGTGGCCATCATCGAACACGGCGAGGATTCGCCGGCCGGCGTCATGACGAAGCTGGAGTTTCCTGGAGGGTGGAAGGATTCCGATGAGCTGGAGAAGTTCATTCAGGCGTCGGACATCATCACGCTGGAGAATGAGTTCATTGATCCCGAAATCCTAGATGCGATCGCTGAGCGGCGTCTTGTGTTTCCTTCTCCACAGACCATGCGTCTGGTACAGGACAAGTACACGCAGAAGCTGACGATGAAGGGGGCAGGCATTCCCACACCTGAATTCGCCGAGATCACCACGAAAGAAGACCTCCATGGCTTCGGGCGAAAGCACGGTTATCCGTTCGTTGCCAAGACGCGCAAGTTCGGGTATGACGGTTACGGCAATGCCACGATAAAGCGCGATACGGAAATTGATATGGTATGGCGCAGGTTCATGGAGGGTGAAGACCCACGCCCTCTATTGGCAGAGTCCTTTGTGACGTTCACGAAAGAACTCGCGGTTATGGTGGCTCGCAACAAGCGTGGCGAGACAGCCGTGTATCCGTGTGTACAGACCATTCAGCAGGGACACATTTGCGTGACCGTGCTGGCACCGGCACCCATAGAAGAACACCTGCAGAAGCAGGCGCAGGAGATCGCCGTCGCCTGCGTCGAAGCCATCAATGGCGTCGGCGTCTTCGGTATAGAGATGTTCTTAACGGTTGCTGACGAGATCGTTTTTAATGAGATCGCTCCGCGTCCGCACAACAGCGGACACTACACCATCGAGGCGTGTTATACTTCGCAGTTTGAAAACTGCATCCGCGCCGTTACCAACATGCCCCTTGGCTCAGCAGCCATGCGTGTGCCGGCGGCATGTATGATCAACCTGCTTGGGGAGCGCACCGGAAGCGGCGTGCCGGATAGTGTGATCGAGATGCTGAAAATAGATGACGTTGCGTTGCACCTGTACGGAAAAAAGGATGTTCGCATGGGCCGCAAGATGGGCCATCTGACGTCGACCGGATCTACCGTTGACGAGGCCTTTGCTCGCGCCAGCACGGCATTGAACAAGTTCGTCTGGTAGGGGGCGAGCCCCTTAGCGCGAGTTTACGCGTAGCGTGATCACCACAGCGATGAGGCCAATGATCGCATTGCCGGACCACATGGCAATGGCTGGAGATAGCAATCCTCTGTCGGCCAGCTTTTCACCACCGATCATCGAGATCCAGTAGAGCACGTAGAATCCTAGCGAGATCAGAGCTCCGCTGCCGAAGCTTCCGCCTTTGGAGAGGATACCCATTGGGCAACCCACGAAGACGAATAGCAGACAGGCGAATGGAATGGCGTACTTCTTGTAGATCTCCACCAGGTACTTGTTAGCGATGCCCAGCTCGCTAGACCTTCGGAAGCTCTCAGACTCCAGCATCGAGCGTGTAGAGGCGACGATGGCCCGTGCCCGATCGATTCGCACACTCCGTTCGCTTCGTGTGGTGTCGGCGGACATAGCACTGCGAAGGAGATACCTCATATGCAAGGCCAGACATGAATCGAACCGCTGATGTGCCTGCTGTGCCTGCAGTTCGGCGCGGTCTACCACCTGTCGCATATCGGCGATGCTCATTTCCCGGTCCGACCGGGACGTGCCGGTAACGTCCGATGCCTGATACATCATGTTCTCGGCCGGAAGTGTCATCTGATACCCGGCGAAGCGGATCACTCTGTAGTCATTGGGATTGCGTACGCCCCTCTGGTGGATCTCCCCGTTGTGTAGTTGCACGATCAGGCGAGTGAGGGAGGGCGAGAACATCAGCCGACCTGAGTCTGCCGAGATAACACTCTTACGATCGTTTGTGGTGCGGTCGTAGATCGTCAGTCCACGCATGCGTCCGTTGGTGTCGATGTGGCGGGCAAGCACCGTTACACCGTCGAGGTAGGTACTGAACTGCCCTTCATCAACGGCAAAGGTTGGCTTGGTGCGTTCGATATCGCGCATCATTGCTGACAGGCGCACATTGGTTTCTGGTAGCACATTGTCCGTGTACCAGAAGACGAATCCCCAGAGCAGGATACCGGCGCTTGCAACAGGGATCATCATGCGCAGCAGCCCCACACCACTGGCCTTCATGATGGTTACTTCGTGCGTGTTGGTCAGTGTCCCGAATGACATGATCGTGCTGAATAGTACGCCGACAGGAATGGCCAGCACCACGATCCACGACAGGTTCAGCACCAGGAACAGTGCGATGGTTGCTACGTCAAGCCCCTTGCTTGCAAGTTGGTCCACCCAGCGCATGACATACTGCAACAGAAACAACACCATGATGATGGCGGTGCCGAAGAGAAAGGGGGCGGCATGGGTCCGCAGAATGTAGCGCGTCAGCAGCATCGGCGTTATCCGCGCTTGCGCTCACATTCGCGGATGAGAGACTCGTAGTGGTCCTTGCGGTCCGGCTTGCGCGACATCAGCGTCTTGAACGCCTCGATAGCTAGATCATAGGACTCTTGCTGCATGTAGATCTGTGCAATAGTGTCGGTGACCATGATCGGCTGCGAGACAGGTGCCGGCTGAACGGGAGGTGGAGCGGCATCGAGCTCACTCGGACGTGGAATCTTTGCTTCAGCTAGTCGGGAGGCAAGTTCCTCAAGACTGACGGGTTTGCGCGAAGGTGCGGGGTCAGCTGCACGCTGTGGACGCCGCACACGGTGAAAACTGCGAAATGCCGGGGGGTCGGGCAGAACACCTATCCCACGACGTCCTCTCGAGCGAAGTCCCTCGACACGAAGCGTTGTGAACTCTAAACCTGGTATCAGGCGAACGCTGCTGCTACGAATAATTCGTGTCTCATCGCCGATGGGCAATGATTCGAGAATACGCAGTACCTGTGAGGGAGGCTGTGGAAGTTCCTCTGGCACCACACCGATGCCGTACTGAACATTCTCATCCTCCTCAATCATCGCCAAAGTGTCGACTGTCTCGTGGTAGAGAATGGACGCATCCTGGCTTTCCTCGATCGAGGCGAGGATCGGTTCAGCTTGGAGTTCGCGGTATGCCGTTAGGGAAACTGTGATATGCGGAAACCTCACGGCGATGTCGCGAACCATCGTGTCGGCATCGTCTGTTTGTCCAAGCGCAGCATAGGCTTTGGCCAACATCACATACCCACCAGCGTAGGTCGGGTAGCTCTCGATTCCAGCTGTCGATAGCCGCGCCGCTTCGAGCGCACGTGAAGCAGCGAGGTACTCGGCTGCTTCGAGCGCAAAATCAGGGCTGGGTGAAGCGTCCATCAGAGGTTGACGTGACCGGTTTTAGTCGCGGCTGCCGAACAAGCGCAACAGATACAGGAACAGATTGATGAAGTTCAGGTATAGCGATAGGGCGCCCACGATGGCCCTCTTGTGGGCCAGACCTTCACCAGCGTACATCACGATCGCCTGCTCCTTGATCCGACTCATGTCATAGGCCGTAAGACCTGTGAAGATGAGCACGCCGATCACTGAGATGGCGAAGTCGAGCGCGGAGCTACCGATGAACCAGTTGACCAGTGAGGCGAGAATGAGGCCAATAAGCCCCATGAACAGGAATGAACCCATACCTGAAAGGTCGCGCTTGGTCACAAAGCCGTAGGTCGCTGCTGCAGCATACATCCCGGCCGCGATGAGGAACACTTGAAAGATGCTGCCCAGTTCATAGACCAAGAAAATGGCTGACAGTGACAGACCGTTGAGGATCGAATAGGCAATAAAGAGCCCAGCCGCCGTGCTCGGCTGCATCCGATCAACGCGAGCAGCGAGGAACCAGACCATACCAACTGGTGCGAGGAGCACAACCCACATGAGCGGTGTGCCAAAGATGGCTCCAAGAAGCATCGGCGACGTTGAGACCATCCATGCCGTGCCGGCTGTGAGCAATAGGCCTCCAACCATCCAGGCATAGACGCGCTGGACATAGGTGCGGATCGCATCGGCCGAGATGGCCTGAGAGAAGCTGTTCATGACGTTCTGAGACATAGGGCGTGACTCCGTAAGGAAGAGGATGCGCGATTATGACGTACGTGCGACGACAAAATTAGCAAAGTCCACGAGGGCGCTCTTGTAGGGTGACGTATCGAACGGGGCGAGCATTTCAACAGCTTGCCGGCTTAGCTCGTCGGCCTTGGCCTGGGCAGCGTCAATACCACCATGCTGTACAACAAAGCTGACCACCCGTCCAACATCCTTCGTGTTAGCGCGCTTCGACTTAACGATGCCGAGAATAGCTTTGGCTTCTGATTTATCAGCCCTTTGCATGGCATAGAGAAGCGGAAGCGTGACCTTTCCCTCGCGGATATCGTTGCCGACCGGCTTGCCAAGAATGAACGTTCTGGACGTGTAATCCAGGACGTCGTCGCGGATCTGAAATGCGAGACCGACGAGCTCCCCGAACTGCGTCAGGGCGTTGCGACGATCAGCGTCATCCGTGGAGCTGATCGCGCCGACAGCGCAACAGGTGGAGATGAGTGACGCCGTCTTGTCAGAGATAATACGGAAGTAGGTTTCTTCATCGATGGTCTTCTGCCGGCTTTTCTGAATCTGCAGTAGTTCCCCCTCGCTCATGCGCCGGACAGCGTCGCTGGTCACGCGCAGGTAGTCGAACTCGCTGTTGTTCACAGCGATCAGCAAGCCCCTTGACAGGAAATAGTCACCCACCAGCACGGCCACCTTGTTCTTCCAAACTGCGTTGATCGAAGCAACGCCACGCCGCTCGTCAGCCTGATCGACAACGTCGTCATGTACAAGTGTGGCGGTATGCAGAAGCTCGACCATCGCCGCACCAATGTAGGAGCGTTCGTTGATGGATCCGCACACGCCTGCTGCCAGAAAGACGAGTACCGGCCGAACCCGCTTACCGCGCTGGCGCATGATGTAGCGAACTACAGTGTCGAGCAGGGCGGTCTGCGAGCGTACTTGTTCGCGCAGGAACCCGTCGAAGTGTTCAAGCTGCTCACGAACTGGGGCGCTAATGGACTCAATAGAGTGGTTGCTCATGTCGTAGGGGGGAGTTGAGCCGATTTAGGATACGACACACGAGCGATGACGATGCTGATCTCGTAGAGGATCCACAAGGGGGCTGCAACCATCAACTGTGTGACCGGATCGGGTGACGGCGTAATGACGGCTGCCAGGACCAGGATAACAACAATGGCATGGCGTCGGTACTTCGTCATGCCAGCATGCGACACCATACCCACGCGTGCTAACACCCAAGTGACCATCGGAAGTTCAAAGATCAGGCCCGATGCCAAGAGCATATTGACTAAAAAGCTGAAATAGCCCCCGACGGCGATGTTGTTCTCGATGTTTGGATTCGCAAAATCAGTCACGTAGCTCAGCATACTGGGTATCAGGAAGTAATACCCGAAGGCCACGCCGCTCAGAAAACAGATGCTGGTGATTACGGTAATGCGGAGTGCCCACTTTCGCTCGGTCATGTAGAGACCCGGCGCAACGAACTTCCATGCCTGGTAGAGAATCCACGGGAATGCACCGATGATGCCACACAGAACAATGACCTTGAAATACAGGAAGGTCTGGCCAAACGGCTCGATGTTCTGAAGCTTCATGTGCGCTTCAATAGCCGGACGCAACAGAACGAGATTCATGACGTCATCGCCAAAGTACCCAACGATGCAGCACGCCACGAGAACCCCGGTTAAGGCGTGCATTAAACGCCGACGCAGCTCGTCGAGATGATCCAGAAAGCCCATCTCCGCCGCCGAATTGTTGTTTACATCGGCCACGTATATTCACCGAAATCTGTTAAACGTCAAAGCACGCTGCGAAGATACGGAGGCCCGAGGCCCGGATTCGTGATCACTGTGCCTCATAGTGGATCGATGAACGGGATATCAATGCAAACTCATTAGTAAATTATTGCGATATGAGCAAGTAAAAAAAGTTCACACGAACCGAATATTTCACTTTGACGCATGTTATCCACACCTCATATTCGCAGCCCGGCGTGGTTCAATGAGGGGTAATTGGCGTAGCAGCAGAGAGGACCGCCAGTTGTCTGGGGCACGTACGGTTAGTTGTTTTACGGGGGATTCGTAACAACAGCTTCTGCAATCGAAGGGATACCGAATAGTGAAAAACGACGACGCACTTAAACTTTTCTCCGCGGACCGTTCCTCGGGTTCGCAATCTCCTGTATCCGGCAAGACGACTCGCGTAGCGAAGTCTGCCTCTGCCGATGCGGTAGGTCTGTGGAATCAGTGCCTCGCCATTGTTCGTGATAACGTCTCCGACCAGGTCTTCAAGACCTGGTTCGAGAAGATGAACCCCACGAAATGGGATGGAACGAATCTCACGCTTGAGCTACCAAGTCACTTCTTCTTCGAATGGATCGAACAGCACTACGCCAACCTTCTTCAAAAGACGGTGCAGCGCGTGCTTGGCTCCAAGGCCCGCATACAGTTTGAGGTAGTGGTTGACGAAGGTGCCTCAGCAACTGAGCAGCGTACGGTTAAGCTCCCAACCATGCGTGCCAATATTCAGCCATCACTCCCATTTGCCGAGGCTCGCCCGCAGACGCAGACGCAGGTTCGTACCACACACTTCCCGACGTACTTCAACCCTCGGTACACGTTTGAAAATTTCATTCGTGGGGAAAACAACCAGTTGGCGACGTCTGCCAGCATTGCTGTATCTGACAATCCAGGGCGTACAAAGTTCAATCCGCTGGTGATTTACGGTCCAACCGGCCTTGGCAAGACACACCTCGTCCAAGCTATTGGCAATCGCATTCTCCAGCGCAATCCTTCGGCGAAGGTCCTCTATACGAACTCGGAAAAGTTCACGATGGAGTACATCAACGCCATCCAGACGAATAAGGTACCTGACTTTACGAGTTTCTACCGAAGTGTGGACGTTCTGATCGTTGATGACATCCAGTTTCTGGGTGGTAAAGAGAAGACGCAGGACATGTTTTTCCACACCTTCAATGCCTTGCATCAGGAAGGCAAGCAGCTGATCTTAACATCGGATAAGCAGCCGAAGGACCTTGCTGACCTTGACGAACGTTTGATCTCACGTTTCCAGTGGGGTCTGACGACCGATATTCAGCCCCCTGACCTTGAGACGCGCATTGCGATCCTGCAGCAGAAGAGTATGGAAGAGGGCATGGACCTGCCGGGTGACGTCCTTGAATATGTTGGACGTCACGTCACGAGCAGCGTTCGTGAACTTGAAGGTTGTCTTATCTCACTGCTGGCCAAGGTGTCACTTGACAGCCGGGAACTGACGCTTGAACTTGCCAAGGAAGTCGTGCGCGGCGTCTCGAATTCGTTCGGTGCCCGCACGCTGACGATCGACGAGATCAAGAAAGAAGTCTCCGAGTACTATTCGATCGAAGTAGCCTTGCTCTCAGCCAAGACTCGTAAGCATGAGATCGTGCTTGCCCGTCAGATGTGCATGTTCCTGGCCAAGCAGCTCACGCAAACATCGCTTAAGAGCATTGGCCTGCACTTCGGCGGTCGTGATCACACGACCGTGTTGCACTCCTGTCAGCAGATCCTGAATTACATCGATACGGATAAGAAGATCCGTCAGGATGTCGATGTGCTGAAGAAGCGCCTGCGCGGTTAAGCCCCTTTAACGATCATCTCGAATTCCTGCTGCGTTAGCGGCAGGACGCTGAGTCGTGCCTGACGCACGAGCGCAACGTTGTTCATTCCGGGCATGGCCTTGATCTGTGCCAATGTGACAGGCGTCTTCAGGGGGCGAACAGGTTTAAGATCGACAACGACCCATGCGGGCTCATCGGTTGTGGGGTCTGGATATGAGGTTTTGACGACCTCGGCAATGCCAACGGCAGCCTTGACGTCGCTCGAATGATAGAAGATCACCTGATCTCCCTTTTCCATGGCCTGCATATTGTTGCGCGCCTGGTAGTTGCGCACTCCATCCCAGAAGGTGCGCTTATCCTTGACAAACTGTTCCCACGAATAGACCTCGGGTTCGGATTTAACGAGCCAGTACTGCATAGGTAAACTCCGCTAGGGTTTGCACCGGACGACAACGCTGAACACAGCTGGCGTTGCATTGCCAGTGTGACTGATTGTGTAGAGCACCGTGTTGACGCTGTCCTTGAAATGCTTGGCATTGATCTGCACAAAGAACTTTGCTGGTGTCGTGTCGTACATGAGTGGACGTTGCACCGATGCCGAAGCACACCCGCACGAGCCGCTTACGCCGGTGAGTCGGATCGAATCGCCATGATCGCTATACAACTTGATCATTGACTGCACGAAACCGGTACTGTCACGATCTACGATCAACGTTGGAGGATCGAATCGTACTCCGCCATGCGGTGTGTGACCTCGCGAAGTCACACAGGCGAGAGCGATGAGTATGATGCCGATAAGGGGCGCAACAGTGCGAATAAAATGTTGGGTCATGGATAGCTCACGCTTCATTTACAAAGAATCAATGATCTCGCTGACGTCGAACATGCCCGTTCGGTGTTGGAGCCACGAAGCAGCCAGCAGAGCCCCTTGAGCAAATCCCTGACGGTTCTTGGCTGTGTGGATGATCTCGATGGTTTCGAATGCACTATCAATGGTTACTTGATGTCGTCCGATCACTTCACCAACCCGTGATGAGGTTACGTGCAATGCATCGGGGTCGATAACTCCATGACTCGTTTCTGTTTCGAGGCGCGTCTTACGGTGTAGTGATGACAGGATCGCCTGGGCCGTCGTAATTGCCGTCCCGCTGGGGCTGTCCTTCTTTCGCTGATGATGCCACTCATGAACAGCAACATCAAATCCGGCGTGAGCATTGATCTGCTCGGCGGCATTACGGACAATGCGAAGGAACAGGTGCGTACCGATGTTGAAGTTCGAGCCCCAGACGCATCCGATACCGGCACCGGCCACGATCGAACGGACCTGGTCCATGTGGTCATACCATCCGGTCGTGCCGATCACGATTGGACGCTGAAGTCTCGCTGCCGATCGGACGTTGTCGATCACCGCGTCAGGCCACGAAAAATCGATCGCTACGTCAAAGTCGGCTGCTGGCAAATCACGTAAGGGCTGATCCACATCGCAGATCACTGAGACACTCATGCCGAGGGGCTCTGCGAGACGCTCTACTTCGCGGCCCATCGCCCCATGGCCAATGATGGCGATCCGTGTCATGCAGCCTCCGTCTGTGGTGATAACATGCCCTCACGGAGCTCGTATCGGGCGGGTCCTGGAACAAGGTCCGCCAGGAGCGGATCGGACGTCGTGATCAGCAGGCCTAGTTTACGTCGAGTAACGATAGTCGTTAACACGTCAAAGAGGGAGCGGAAGGAAGCCTCATCCATCGCAGAAAAGGGGTCATCCACAAGAACAAGCTCGACTGATCCCATCAGTGCCGATGCAACGGCTGCCTGAAGGCGTTCACCCGAGGACAGCTCACTTGGCATGGACGTGCGGCGATGACTCAGTCCTACATCGGCCAGAAGCTCCAGGGCCATACTCACGGCCGAATCGCGATCCATGCCACGTGCAGCACCGGAGAGAAGAGTATTGTCGAAGATGTTAAGGTCCTCGTGAAACAGTGGTGCGCCGATGGTGCCGACCCGCTGGCGCAGAGTCCTCAAGCGTCGGGATGACATCGCAGCAAGTGGCACTCCATCGATCAGCACCTGCCCTGAAGTGGGCATTACGTGGCCGAGGATGAGACCATGGAGGAGTGACTTGCCGGAGGATATTGGACCGAAGATGGTGACTGCCGACGGGCCCTCAACGCACAGGGACACTCCCGAGAGAAGGGCCCCACTTACTGACCGGTAGCAGACGTCGACGAGTTCGATGCGCATGGCGCAAAGTTAGGGTGTTGCCTCGTTCACCGGTGCACTGACAGGGGGCTCACCACTGCCCATCAGAACGGCGATGGGGCGTGTAGATTCCACGCTTGCGAGAAGAGCTTTGGCAACAGCCATAATGGGTATCGAGAGGATCATGCCGACGATGCCCCACATCCAGCCCCAGAAGATGAGAGAAAAGAGCACCACCACCGGGCTAAGATCAAGCCGGTCTCCCATGACCTTAGGTTCGATCGCATTACCAATCAGGTTGTGCGCAACGGTCAGGACCACCGTCAGGAAGAGGACGTTTGGAACATCCTGCGTCTGCAGCAGGAACAACCCCGCCGGGATCAACGTCGAGACGATCGACCCGATGTTGGGTATGTAATGGAACACAAAGGCCAGCAATCCGATCAACGGGGCGAAGTCGACACCAAAAACGACCAGGATGGCCCAGGTAACGATGCCATTGAGGATGTTGAAAGCCGTTTTCACAACAAGGTACTTCCGCACCTTGGTATTCAGCGTACGGAATAGTGACAGCACCATCGTACCGCGTTCATCCGGGAATGCCGCGCGCACCTTGGCGGGAAAGGCCTCATGTCCGGCGACCATGAAGAGCAAATACAGCAGCACCATCAGCCCGTCACTCAGAACTGTTACAACTGCTGAAAGCTGCTGCGTGGCGAAGGTTGTCACATGCTGTGCCGAGACAACGTCGCCCCACGTTAGTGACTTGATCTTCGCTCGGCGCAGCAGTGGAGAGATGCCTTCGCTGAATGACGCCATTACACGTTGTAGCTGCTGCGAGTAGTATGGCGCACGCTCCTGGACAGCTTCGACACCAGCTGTAACGATCAGCGAGGCGATCCAGAGAGCTGAACCCGATATTACCAGGACGATGAACAGGCAAATGGCCATTGGTACACGCCGTGCACGCAAGCTCTGCACCACCGGCTTGAAGAGAATGGCAAGAAAGCCGGCCAGCACAAAAGGAATGAGAATGCCGCCGAGATTCTTTAAAACGATGCCGGAGGCGATCACCGCCAGTAATGCGGCCGAGAACGCCGTTACACGTGACCATGGTGTGTGCTGAACCATGGCGGCAATATAGGGCGTTGAAAGTGTCGCGGAAGCGATGACGTGGTATTTTTGCCGTCCCCATTTTCCATTGTAGCTCCACGGAGACGTCATGCAGCGCGGACCCATTTCACAGTTTATCGAGTCGAACTATCTGCACTTCAACGCCGCAGCACTGGTCGATGCCGCAAAGGGATACGAGACACATCTGGCCGAAGGCGGCAAGATGATGGTAACGCTGGCCGGAGCCATGAGCACGGCCGAGCTGGGGATCTCGCTGGCCGAGATGATCCGCCAGGATAAGGTGCAGATCATCTCCTGTACGGGTGCGAACCTCGAAGAGGACATCATGAACCTTGTGGCACATTCGCACTATAAGCGTGTGCCAAACTACCGCGATCTCTCCCCGCAGGACGAATGGTCCCTTCTGGAAGGGGGCTTTAACCGCGTCACTGATACCTGTATTCCGGAAGAAGAAGCCTTCCGCCGTATTCAGAAGCATATCCACAAGCAATGGAAGATGGCCGAAGATGCCGGCGAGCGGTACTTCCCGCATGAGTACATGTACAAGATGCTCCTGAGCGGTGAAATGGAGCAGTACTATGAGATCGACCCAAAGAACTCCTGGATGATCGCTGCAGCCGAAAAGAACCTGCCGATCGTTGTGCCAGGCTGGGAAGACTCAACGATGGGCAACATCTTCGCCTCGTACTGCATCAAGGGTGAGCTCACATCGACGACGATGAAGAGCGGCATCGACTACATGGTCTGGCTCTCTGACTGGTACCGCAAGAACTCCGAAGGCAAGGGCGTAGGCTTCTTCCAGATCGGTGGCGGCATTGCGGGTGACTTCCCGATCTGCGTTGTGCCGATGATGTATCAGGACCTCGAGTGGCATGACGTGCCGTTCTGGTCGTACTTCTGTCAGATCTCCGACAGCACAACCTCCTACGGATCGTATTCGGGCGCAGTCCCGAATGAAAAGATCACCTGGGGCAAGCTCGACATTACCACACCGAAGTTTATCATCGAATCGGACGCAACGATCGTTGCGCCGCTGATCTTCGCCTGGCTTCTCGGAAAGTGATGTCAGGGGGCTGATGAGCCCCTTTTCACCGATTACCGCACGATAATGGCGCGTGCATTCTGCTGGTTCTGTAGCAGGAGGTACGCCCCAGTGGATAGGTCCTCCAACCGCTGCATTGCGGAGGACGTTGGCAGAAACGCCACGCGGCGTCCCTGTGATGAGTACACGGTAACGTCCGGCGTGCCTGGAGGGATCGAGATCGTATGACCGTCACAGGTCCACCATTGGCTACCATCGGCATCATCGACCGAAGCCGGGATGTCTCCGAGGATCACGTCAACATAGATCGGCAGGTGATCCGAGGCGCACAGAAGGGCCGAAGCGATCTCTGCGCTGACTTTTTGGTTAGGCGGATCGTTGATGGATTTGTTAAAGCGCACGGCGCCATCGTTGCCGAAGGCCGTATACGTGGACGTCAGCACACGCGGGGCGAGCTCGGCACTTGGCAGGATGAAGTCGAAGCGGTCATCAATGCCACCATCGACGCCCCCTCCACAACCGGATATCGTTGTGGCACGGGTACACTGCGTGTAGTATGAGGCAAACGAGGCATCATTACGACGCCAGTTCGAGCCCAGTGGATCAATGAATCGACGGCTTGCCGAGGGGCCTATCAGGGCCTGCAGGGCTGGTTCATCCGGACGATAGACGTTGTAGTCACCACAAATGAGGGCGAATCTTTTCGACGTCATGCGCGAGGTAAGGACAGCTATCTCGCGGCTTCGCTGCGCCTCATCGGAGGAGGACGAAGAGGCTTTCAGGTGGAGGCCGTAGACGACCAGGGTGTCATCGGGACGTCCCTGCGCATCGAGATGTTCAAGTGTGGTCTCAAAGATATCTCGCAGCTCTGTCGGGATGCGATTGGTGCCTAAAAGGCGCAGCACGCGCTGGTTGTAGAGCACCATGATCTCCGTATCGGGGCCATCATAGTAGGGTGTGGCCGCGAAGGGTTCATACGTCAGCACTTCGGATACAAAGCGCGGTCCAACCGATGCATCGGCCACTTCAGAGCAGACCACGATATCGGGTCGTATGCTGTCAAGAATCCGCTTGAACTGCGGAATACGTCCATCCTCGTTACCCTGACTGAACTTGAGAAGATTGTAGGAGCAGACGCGAACGGTGTCGGCGGCATGAACACTGACCGTGCCGAACAGCCAGAGCAGGAGGAAACGATTCCATAACATGGACGCAAGTTAGGTAACACGATACGTCGCTTCGCCTTTAGTACTCTCCACCGATGCGACGAGCGTTGAGATTGGAGGTCGGAAACGACGGAAGTCTGTTCGGTATCCCAATGTGCAACGAGGTGTCGGTAAGTGCCTCCATGAAGGCGACGAGATCAAGTACGTCCTGCCGGCTCAGGTCCAGTCGGTCAAACGGCAATGTCTGGTGCGGCAGTTCGATTCCGATGCCAGCACCGCCCCCTCTGTGATAGAAGTCCACGACCTGACCGAGCGTACTGTAGGACCCATTGTGGAAGTACGGCGCCGTCAGCGCAACGTTGCGAAGAGTTGGCGTCTTAAATGAACCTCGGTAGATGGGCGAGTTCTCGCGCATGATGCCGCCGGAGCGGCCCACGTCGGGGTCGGCAGTGGCGTTTGCCGTATCGGCCCGCAGCGGAACGCCGATCACTTCCGACTCAGACTCGAGAAAGGCCGGAGGAACATACCCGGCATAGGTTGGTGGGAAGTGGCACGTTGCGCAGACGGCCTTGCCCATGAAGAGATGAAAGCCGCGACGTTCAGACGCGGTGATCGTTACATTTTCACCCCGGAGGTATCGGTCCATCGGGGCGTTGAAACTGATGAGTGAAGTAAGGTAGGCCGCAAGAGCCAGAGAAACATTCGTTGGATCGATCGCCGAGGCCCCTTTGACGGTGGTCACCTTTTCGAAGAGCTGGATGTACTCATCCGACTGGCGGAGTCTTCCGACGACGTCAACCAGAGTGGAGTGAAACTCCAGCTCGTCGGTGATCACATGCGAAACAACGTCGCTGATTCGCATCGCACGCAGATCATAGAAGAACCGACGCGAAAACACCGCGTTGAGTACAGTTGGTGTGTTGCGCTTCAACGAGCCTTGATGATCAATGGCCATACCCTGCTTTAGTCCGTCGGTGAAGGCCTTGTTCGGATCATGACAGGAAGCACATGCACGCTGGTTGTTCGACGAGAGCACGGGATCAAAGAACAGCATCCTGCCGAGTTCGACCAGGGCCGGAGTAATGCTCTTATAATGAAGTCCGCTGGACGATGAAGGCATTAGCGTTGTGGAACTGAACATGCTTTCGGCTGTCGGGTTCACGACGGGCTGGGCCGGACCTGCCTCGGTTGAGAGCTCGATCCCGAGAGAAAGCTGCAGGCGAGCAATATCTCCATAGAGAGGGTCGAGATACCTGCGGATCAGTTCGACCTTATCGATTGCACTGTCAGGCGTGAGCAATTCAGTCAGTGCTCCATCGATGTGCCGAAGAAGATCATCATGAACGGTAGTGATGTTCGACCGAACACAGTCACCGTGAAATGTCATGATCAACGCGCGGATCGTCTGCAGGATGGGCCGCTGATCAAGCAGCGATGGTTCAGTTCCCGGACGATCAAAGTTTGACAGCCCCATCATCGAAAGGCGCATGACACCAGTGCGAGCCGATTCCAAGATGAGTCGGTCGGTCCATAACGTCGAGCGCAGAAGACCTCCTGCCGAAGTAATATTCGAAAGGAGGTTGTCTGCCTCTTCGACCAATGCCGTCTTGTTCACTAGAAGCGTATCGGCCATCTGCCCCATCATCTCGTCGATGACCTGCAGGCCGTGCGGTTCGAGTATGTCGAGGAACTGCGACTTCGAATCGAGCTTCGGAAGGGGCGCACCGTTGAGGAACATCGACACCAATGAGGGATCAATATGCTCGATAAGGGGCTCCATGGCTTTGTAACTATGCCGCAGCTGTTCGTACGTGTCCATCAGCCCCTTGATGGAGTC